>CABUKB010000004.1 GCA_902492045.1 uncultured Oscillospiraceae bacterium
AGCCACCGCAAGGACAATGAAGAATTCTATGCTTCTCACAAGTTCTTCTCTTTCGCTGACTTTGCTGCTCAACTTGCCCTCCGGCAGCGTCAATACAACAATTTCCCCATCCGTCCTCTCAACTGGCGCTCTCCTAAACAGGTCTTATTCTCTTTCCCCAATTTTGTAACACATCATTGACTAACCGACACACTTTGTTTTCTTTCCCTGTTGTTTTTCGATCCCGAATTGGATATAATAAAAAAAGTCTGCAAAATGAATCGAAGAGGCCCGCTTTTTGTCAAGCGGCGGGTGCCGGGTTCACCGCCCGCCGAGGGAAGGATGAGGATATGTATCAGGCAAAGGTACGCTTTGAAACTGTGGTGGAGGCCAAGGCGTTCGTCGGCATCTGCAACGACATGAAATTTAAGGTGGAACTGCTTTCCGGCCCGTATATCATCGACGCGAAGTCCATCATGGGCCTGTTCAGCCTCGACTTGTCCAAGCCGATCGAACTGCGCGCCCACTGTGCGGAGGACGGCGGGGAATTCGCCGAACGCATCCGGCCCTACCGTGAAGCCGCGGGCGAGGCAAAAGCATCTCCCGTCTGCCATTGAACCCGATAACGCCCGATCGGAAAATCCCCGCCTGAATATTATTCAGGCGGGGATTTGTGCGCCCGGCGGCCGGAGGGGACGATGGCTTCTCGTCTTCCGGATCCGAGGGCAAAGACAAAGGGGGATGCCTTCCGGCGTCCCCCTGACCTATGGGTAACCGCGCGGAACAGAGGGTTACTCCAGCACGTAAACCACGATGTCCCGCCGCCCGAAGAGGCGGCACTCCTCCACGGTATCCATAAACAGATCCGCGATGATGATGCCCTTCATGACCGAGCCGCCGGTATCGCAGGCGATACCGTATCCGTAAACGTATGTCCCGTCCGCCGAAACGATAAAGAGTTCGGAACCGTAGGGAATGATGTTGGGATTAACGGCCACATTGCCCACCTGGGGCGTGCGCCCGGTCGAGGTGGTCTGTCCCTCGGGGGAGTCATACCAGGTATAGGCCGCGGCGGAACCGGTGAGAACCTGCTTATAATTCACAGGAATGCCGTCCCCATCCAGTTCGATATCGTCGGGCAGAGGGGACATGGGCATATTGCCGCCGACCCCCACCAGCTTGATCTGATCCACAGGGGCGGTTGTCACGGTTTCCGAGACCAAGATGGTTTCGGCCACCTGGCCGTCCACCAGGCAGTCCCGGTAGACCAGAGTTTTCTCTCCCAGGCTTCCGGACTGGATGATTTTCGACTGGCCCCGGTTCAGGGAATTCGAGTATTTCACGGTGCTCTTGTATTCCACCGGTTCGGTTTCGGTATACTCCCGGTAGGCGACCCGTTCCACTACCAGGCTGTCGCCGGGGGAAACAGGATCATCCAGGCCGGCGTTGATCTGATCGTAGGAGCTCAACTTTACGCCGGCAAGATCCAGCGCATCTTGTACGGTTCCGGTGGTCATCTGCAGGATGGCCGTCATGCCGTCGGCCGTCACACTCACCGGAAACGCCCGGCTGACTTCGATCCGCTTTTCGTCTTGGCTGACTTTTATCGCATCGTGCCCGCCCAGGGCCACTCCGGCGTCTTCCAGCACGGCAACAGGGGTGCGGCTGAGAGTCATGACGACCCGGCTGGTATCGCCGTCCACCACGGTCACAGCCCGCATATTCACGGTGACATACGTCACCATCACTGCGCAAGCGGCAGCCAGGGCCGACACAGCCACCAGACGGCTGCGCAGGACGGTTAGGATTCTACCGCCGGCGCGGCGCAGAACGTCGCAGGTTTTTCGCATGGATGTAACCAATCCTTTCCGGTTTTCTTTCGGCCGCCGTCCGAAGACGGCGGTACGACGGATTCATCCGGATTTTGGTACCGCCTTGTATTATACGCACACCATTTTGCCTTGTCAAACTCGCTGTAACGAACCGTTTTTGGGTAAATTGCATAAACATCTGCGGGTTTTCGCCAAAAAATCACGAGATTGGACAAGGGGAATGGACCGTTGTCCGGGCTTGTCCAGTTGCGGGGGTATTTTCGGGATTTTCGACGAAATCTCCACCGTTCTCCGGATCTCCTCTTCTAGTTTGGTACAATTCGCCCCACGATATTCCAGATCCTTACAAATTTTCCAACTCAAAATGGTTTTGCATGTTTTTTCGGAAATTTTGTGCAAGCAGACAAAAGTTACAGGATTGTAACCCCCGTTTCAAGCCCAAAACTCGATAAAAACGCCCGAAAACGCGATGGTCTGGTTCATTTTATTAGAATAATTATAAATTTGATAACATAAATATACATTTCCGCGTGAATTTCCAGTTTTGTGCTGCGGGTTCCCCTCGGACCGGACAAACGCTCCTATATATTATATAAGGATAAATAAAGGGCCTGCCCTGTTTTCCGCAGGGCGGGCCTCCAGGGACCCCGCCCGCCGGCAGACGGAGAGTGAAAATTCTCCAAAGGGCGGAGGGGATGCGGTGGAAACAGCCCCCTTGACAAGCGAGGCAAAGAAACGGTATAGTGATAGACGGCTTTTGCCAGGTCAGTTCGAAACCATCCTGACCCCGCGTCGCCCATAGGCATCGCGGAAATCAAAACTATGGAGGCATGAAAAATGCAACACACATCAACCCGCGCGGCCCTGATCCGCCTGGCGCAGGCGGGGCTGATCGCCGCGCTGTACGCCGTTTGTACCGTTCTCATCCAGCCCGCCGCGTACGGGGCGGTTCAGTTCCGGGTCTCGGAGGCCCTCACCATTTTGCCGGTCTTCACCCCTGCCGCCATTCCCGGCCTGGCGGTCGGATGCCTGGTCTCCAATCTGTTCGGCCTGATGAGCGGCGCCAACCCCGCGGGTGCATGGGACCTGCTGTTCGGAACCCTCTCCACCCTGGCCGCCGCCTGCCTGACGTATGCTCTGCGCGGTGTCCGTCTGCGTGGCCTGCCTTTTCTGGCCACCTGGCCCCCGATCCTCCTCAATGCGGTGGTGGTAGGGGTCGAAATAACCCTCGTATATGGGGGGTTGCCCTGGTATCTGAATATGTTGGGGGTCGCGGCGGGCCAATTCGCCGCCTGCACCGTCTGTGGACTGCTGCTCTATGCCGCGCTGGAACGCACCGGTGCGGCGCGGTCTCTGTTTGGTTCCACCGGCGGCCGGACAGCATGAAATGAATATTCCGTATTGGAATACAGAACAAAAATTATCCCATCTGTATAAATTACAACGCCAAAACCGCCCGTTTCCGACAGACTGAGGAAACGGGCGGTATCCGAGGAAGACCCGGCGCCTTTAACAAAAAATTCGTGGTCAGCCGCCAAAGGCGTGGATCAGCCGGATTACGCCGCCGCACAGCAGAAACAGGACCGGCTGATGCGCCACGTAGATCACCAAGGTGTGTTTTCCAATCCAGGCCAGCCAGGGCAGGCGGCTTCGATACATCCAGCCGGGAAACCGGCCCGCTTCAGCCCAAACCCCGGTAAAGCTGCCGGCAAGAAAACAGAAAAACCAGGGCAGCAGAGGAAAGTAATCGGCTCCAACCCCCCGGCCGATCCCCAACGGGTAGAGCCACGGGATGCCGACCAGGTTTTCGGGGAGGGACAGGGAGAACACACCCGGTATCCCGAACCAACTGCCCGCCTCGGCCGGGATGTGCCAGGTGAGGAGCAGAAGAAGGGCGCAGACGGCGATCCCCACGGCGGGGGGAATTCTGGACAGCAGTGGCCGCAGCGCGGCGAACAGCAGAATTGAAACCGCGAGAAACTGCAGAATGCCGAACCAGATCATTTCGTCCCGCATGAACAGGTAAAGAAACAGGGATATCCCTGCGGCGATCCCCGCCAGGATCAGGCCCCGGCGAAGGTTGCTGTGGGACAGATGACAGGAAATCCCGCAAATATAGATAAACAGTCCCGCGAAAAACGGCTGTACCGGCTGAAAGAATGTGAATAAGTCCCGGCCAAAAGGGATGTTGTAAATCCAGCCGAGCATATAAAATCCATGGAAAAACACCATGAGAATCAAATCGAACCCACGGATTTCATCGAGAAAATGAATCCGGCGCCGAAGAACTGGGGCGTCATCCAAGAGAGGAATCCTCCTTTTCATCGGAATGGGGGACAAAATGTCCGACAAGTTTTTATTATAGCACAGGGACCGGCCTCTGGCGAGTGGAAATTCCACAATTTTGGCGAAAAGGAGAAAGGAAAAATGCAGGAATTCGTTGGAAGGCAGCAACGGCAGGAATGGAAGGTGACCCAGGATATGCTCGCGGTCAAAATGGGAAGCGGGACGGCACGGGTTCTCGCGACACCGGCACTCGTCGCCTGTATGGAAAACGCCTGTATGCATCTGGTGCAGCCGGCTCTCGCGGAGGGGATCACCACGGTGGGGACCCGGGTGGAGGTCGAACATCTGGCACCCACTCCTGAGGGGGCGCGGATTGTGATTACGGCCACCCTGATCGAGACCGATGGGCGGCGGTTTGCCTACCGGGTGGAGGCCGAGGACGGCAACGGAAAAATTGCCGAGGGGACCATGGAACGCCGGAGCGTCCGTCTCTCGTCGTTTGAGGAAAAAGCGGCGGGGCGGAACCAGCCGTAATATGCCGGAGGAAACCGGCGGATTTTCCCCGCAAACCCGTTGACAGAAGGCAAAAGCTGTGGTATACTGACGGATGCCGCATGTTCCGGGCGGCAGCGTTTGCGCTGCCGGAAGTGGAGAAGTCCCGCCCGATGACAGCGAGACTGGAAGAAAAGGCAGGTTCCCGTATGTACGCCATTATTGAAACCGGCGGCAAACAGTACAAGGTGCAGAGCGGCGACGTACTCTTCATCGAAAAACTGGACGCCTCCGAGGAGACCGCCGTGACCTTCGACAAGGTCATTGCGCTCCACAACGACAAGGAACTCAAACTCGGCGCGCCGTATATCAAGGGGGCTTCGGTGGATGCCCGCGTGCTCAAACAGGGCAAGGGCAAGAAAATCACCGTCTTCACCTATCGCCCCAAAAAGGGCAGCAGCCGCAAGATGGGCCATCGCCAGCCCTATACCAAGGTGCAGATCGAAAAGATCCACGCGCGCGCTCCCCGTGCCGCCAAGACGGAGGCGCCCGCAGAGTCCGAAGCCGAAGCATGATCCGCGCCCGGTTCCTTGAACGGGGCGGTACCCTGTGCGGGTTCCGGATCACAGGGCACGCGGGGATGGCCGCGTCGGGGCGGGATATCCTCTGCGCCGCGGTGTCTTCGTCCGCGATCCTGGCAGCGAACACGCTGACCGAAGCGCTCGGTGTTCGGGCGCTGGCCCGCGAGACCGACGGCTATCTCTATATCTGGGTCGTTCGGAAAGACCGGGAACGCAGCCGGGCGGTGATGGACGCGCTTCGCGTCCATCTGACCGGATTACACGAGATTTATCCCACTTATCTACAGGTAGAGACGACGGAGGTGTAACGATATGTTGAAAATAAACATCCAACTCTTCGCCCATAAAAAAGGTATGGGGTCCACCAAAAACGGACGGGATTCCGAATCCAAGCGTCTGGGCGTCAAACGCGCCGACGGGCAGTTTGTACTCGCGGGCAACATCCTGGTGCGCCAGCGGGGAACCCATATCCATCCCGGCCTGAACGTCGGCATCGGATCGGATGACACGCTGTTCGCCAAAACCGACGGCACCGTCCGTTTTGAACGGATGGGCAAGGACCGCAAGCGTGTGAGCGTGTACGCGGCCGAGCAGTAATTTTCAACAAAACCCGTCCCGTCGTGCGGCGCGCCGTGCGGCAGGGCGGGTTTTTTGCTTAGAGAGGCATCCGCCGGGACGGAAGTAGCGTCCATATTTTGCGGAAAACCGTATATACTACAACGGCCGGCCCTGTTTTTCCAAAGGGACACAGCGGGCGCCGGCGAAAGGATGTGCACGGGCATGTTTATTGATAAGGCGGTGATAACCGTGAAGGCCGGCAGCGGCGGCAACGGAGCGGTGAGCTTCCGGCGGGAAAAATACGTCGCGGCGGGCGGGCCGGACGGCGGCGACGGGGGCAGCGGCGGCGATGTGATGTTTGTGGCCGACGACGGCCTGAACACCCTGTCGGATTTCCGGTATAAGCGCCGATATGCCGCCGGGCCGGGGCAAAACGGCGGGGCGAACCGATGCTTCGGCAAGGACGGCGCCGACTGCATCATCCGGGTGCCGCGGGGCACCCTGCTTTACGACAACGGTACCGGCCGCCTGATCGCCGATGTGTCGTCGGATACCCCTTTTGTTGCGGCCAAGGGCGGCCGGGGAGGATGGGGAAACGCCCATTTTGCCACGCCGACGAGGCAGGCTCCCCGCTTTTCCAAGCCGGGTGTCCCCGGAGAGGCGCGGGAACTCCGCCTGGAACTCAAACTTCTGGCCGACGTGGGATTGGTGGGATTTCCAAATGTGGGAAAATCCACGCTGGTGTCGGTTGTCAGCGAAGCCAAGCCCCAAATCGCCAATTATCCCTTTACCACGCTGACCCCGGTGCTGGGCGTGGTGCGGGTCGGACCGGAGACCTCCTTTGTCATGGCGGATATTCCCGGTGTGATCGAGGGGGCGAGCGAGGGGGTCGGCCTGGGCCACGACTTCCTGCGACATGTCGAGCGCTGCCGTCTGCTTGTGCATGTGGTGGACGTGTCGGGTAGCGAGGGGCGGGATCCGCTTCGGGATTTCGAGGTATTGAATCGGGAGCTCGCCGCTTTTAACCCGGAATTGGCGGCCCGGCCCATGCTGGTGGCGGGCAACAAATGCGACCTGGCTTCCGAGGAACAGCAGGAGGCCTTTGCCGCCGCTATGCGGGAAAAAGGGTATGCCTATTTCCCCATGATGGCGGCCATTGCCCACGGCACCCGGGAACTGACCGACCGATGCGCCGCGCTGCTGGCCGAACTGCCCCCCATCCGCCGTTTCGAGGCCGAACCCGAACCCGAGCCGGAACTGCCGGAAGGGACCCGGGAAGTCTCGGTCGAAAGGGAGGACGGTGTCTACCGGGTCGAAGCCGAATGGCTTGAGCGTCTGCTCCAGACCACCGACATCCGCGACACCGAGGGCCTGCAATATTTTCAGAGGGTGCTGCGCTCCGCCGGTGTCATCGACGCGTTGCTCCGCGCCGGGGTACAAGAAGGCGATACTGTGAGTATATGTGGATTCGAATTTGACTATATGGACTAAACTGTTTGGAATATTTGTTTCAGTAATACCATATAGTATAGAATGGAGATGGCCTATGGAGCCGTTTTGGAAGGGAAAAAAGGCCCCGGGGGAGATCAGTTCATTAAACCTCGCGTATATCGGGGACGGGGTGTACGAATTGATGGTCCGGGAACGGCTGGTCCGCGAAAGTGGCCGCTCCCGGGGGCTACATAAGCTGGCGGTGGAACAGGTACGGGCGGAAGCCCAGGCCATCGCGGCCGACCGGCTGCTTCCGCTCCTGAGCGAAAGGGAGGCGGCGGTCTACCGTCGGGGACGCAACGCCCATACGGCCCGCACCGACGGGGTGTATCATAAAGCCACGGGGCTGGAGGCCCTGTTCGGGTATCTCTACCTGGGCGGAGAAACGGCGCGGCTGCGGGAGCTTTTCGGCGAGGCCATGATAGCGATCGAGGAGGCTGCCGGATAGGCCGTGCGATTTTCCACGGACGGTTTGGAAGCGGACATGCCGTGGAAAGGAAAGGACGGCCAACGTCATGGACAATACCTATTCCAAGGGGCTGTGGAAACGGACGGCGCTCGACGGCCTGTTTTATGTCCTGGGCAGCGTACTCTATGCGCTGTCGGTGAACATCTTTACCGCGCCCAACCAGATCGCGCCGGGCGGCGTCACGGGTGTGGCCACCCTGCTCAATTATGTCTGGGGGGCGCCGATCGGCACCATGATCCTGCTCATCAACCTGCCCCTGCTGCTCGCCGCCTGGTTCCGGCTGGGAAAGGCCTTTACGGTGCGGACTCTCATCGTCACCGTGCTGTCATCGACCGTCATCGACGCCACCGCGTCTTTTCTGCCGCCCTTTCAGGGAGACCGGATGCTGGTCGCCTTGTTCGGGGGCGTGCTGGCCGGCGCCGGGCTCGGCCTGATCTATATGCGGGGTGCGACCACGGGAGGCACGGAGGTGGTTGCCCGGCTGCTGGAACGAAAATTCCGCCACATCCCCATCGGGCGCCTGATTTTGCTGGTGGATGCGCTGGTTGTCGCGGCGTCGGCCCTGGTCTACCGCAATGTGGAGACCGCGCTGTATGCGATGGTGTTGATTTTTGTTTCGAGCAGCCTGATGGACGCGCTGGTTTACGGCGGGGACAAGGGCAAGATGCTTCTCATCATGAGCCGGAAGGAACGGGAGATCGCGGACGAGATACTCAACCGGATGGAACGGGGCGTCACCATCCTGAACGCGACCGGCGCCTATACCGGAGGGGAACGCCGGGTGCTGCTCTGCGCGGTGCGCCGGTCGGAGATGTACCAACTGCGCAGCATTGTGATGGATATTGATCCCGGTGCGTTTCTGATTGTGGTATCCACCGACGAGGTGCTCGGCGAGGGGTTCAAAACCCCGGGGGAGCAATAAAGAGCCGCCGCAGCCGTGGCTGCGGCGGACGTCGGTGCGGGATTCTATCCCGCCGGCAGGGGGTTTTCCGGCGGATGTTAGACGCCGGCTTCTTCCCGCCAGCTTTGCGCGGCGGCCTTGGACACCGCCCGGATGACGGGTTGGGGATAGGGGGATGTTTCCCCTCCGGCGCCGTAGAGAAAGTAGAAGCCCTCGGGGGTGAGGAACAGCTTTTCCTCATAGCCGGCGGGGTCGCCGTAGACGCCGCAGGTACGGCCGGCTACCAGCGTGGCGGTCTCGGTATTGTAGACTTTTTTCCGGATGATCTTTTCCATCGGACTTGATCCTACCTTTCCTGCGGGAGAGGCTGAAACCCTCGTTTCAGCTTTTCCCGTTTTTATCTGTCCGCTATTGTAGGGCAATCTGGTTAAGAGCGCAACCGAAAAAAGGGGAGACGTGTCGGCGGCCCGTGATGCGGCACCACCACACAGACAGCAAACCCGCCGGTTTCCCGATCCTGCCGCTTGTGCTGTGCGGGAAAATCGGCTATAATGGGGATTGTTCAGAATACGGGCCGCATTTCAAGCCGTCATGGAGGAACCAGATGAGATATCCAGATTGGCGCCAAATTGGTGACCGCATCAGCGATACGGTCGGCCGGGCGTTGAGTTCCCGGGAATTTCGGGAGATACAGGGGACCATACAAAACACCGTGCAGGAGATCCAATCGGCATTTCGGAACGAGTTCGGCGGTCCCGGCGCTCAGGCGCCGGTCCCTCCCCCGGCGGAATCCCCCCGCCCGAAAAAGCTCCGGCTGCCCGGACAGGTATCCGGCACCCTGCTGCTGGTGTTCGGGGCGATTGGGTTCGGGGTGACCGCGCTGACCGCGCTCCTATCCAGTTTCCTGGCGCTGGCCGCTGACCGCATTCGGCCTTTTTTGGGGGCGGGTGTCGGGATTTTCCTGCCTCTTTTGGCCGTATTTGGCGGGATGATGCTGGGCGGCGGCGCACTTCGCAGGCGGGCGCAGCGTTACCGCCGGTATCGGGAGGAACTGGGTAACAGCGCGTTTTGCCCGATCGGTGTGCTGGCGGCGGCGGTGGGGAAAAGCCCCCGGTTTGTCGCGCGGGATCTGCGCCGCATGATCGGGCTGGGTCTGTTTCCCGGCGCCCATGTGGACGACGAAGGGACCTGCCTGATGCTGGATGACGAGACCTACCGGTATTACCAGGCGGCCCGGCAAAAGAAAAACAATGAAGCCGGGCGGAAGAAAAAAGCGGAGCCCGGGACGCCGGAACCGGCGGATGAGGCCGGTTCCGTCATCGCCGAGGGGCGGCGTCTGCTGGACCGGATCCGTGTCTGCAACGACGAGATTCCGGGGGAGGCGATCTCCCAAAAGCTGGATCGCCTGGAGGAGGTGGCCGAAGCCATCTTCGCTTATGTCGAGGAGCACCCGGAAAAACGGCCTGAAATCCGGCGGTTTTTGAATTATTATCTGCCCACCACCCTCCGTCTGCTGGAGGCGTACCAGTCTTTCAGTGGCCAGCCGGTCCAGGGACAGAGGCTTGAGGAAACCCGTGCCCAGATCGAGGATACCATGGATACGGTGGTCCTGGCCTTTTCCAATTTGCTGGACGGCTTGATGCAGGACGATGTGCGGGACGTTTCCGCCGATATGGCGGTGATGAAGTCCCTGATGGAGCAGGAAGGCTTGACCGGCGGCTTTTCCAATCCGAAAACCTAAGCCGGCACGGTATGCCCTCCTTCGCATCCGGCAGGCCCCGGCGGCCCATTCTGGTGCCGCTAAACGTTCTTTGATCCGGCTGTACCGGCGGATTTTGCAGGAATGTCTGCCGGATTCTGCACGATCACCGAAAATTTGTTAAAATATTATCGGAATGTTCACATTTTAGCCATTGATATCGGCGCGAATTCTGCCTATAATGATAAACAGCGAACTTTGGTTTTCCGAAAGGTTTGACTACAAGAAAGGGGATCATCCTATGACCAACGCACTGACCAAGAACCCTTCCGTCCTCTCCTGGATCGAGGACAAGGTCGCGCTTGTGCAGCCCGACAAGATCGTCTGGATCGACGGCTCGGAGGATCAGCTCAACGCCCTGCGCGCCGAGGCCTGTTCCACCGGCGAAATGATTAAGCTCAATGAGGAGAAACTTCCCGGCTGTTATCTCCACCGCACCGCCGTCAACGATGTGGCGCGGGTGGAGGGCCGTACTTTTATCTGCGCTCCCACCAAGGAGGATGCAGGCCCCACCAACAACTGGATGGATCCCGACGAAGCGTATAAACTCCTTTACGATATCGCACGCGGCAGTTACAAGGGCCGCACAATGTACGTGATCCCCTATTCGATGGGTCCGGTGGGTTCCCCCTTTGCCAAGTATGGCATCGAGCTGACCGACTCCATCTATGTCGTGCTGAATATGGCGATCATGACCCGGGTGGGCCAGAACGTCCTGGACGCCCTGGGCGACAGCGATGACTGGGTGCGCGGCCTGCACTGCAAATGCGACATTGAGGAGGAGAAGCGGTATATCTGCCACTTCCCGCAGGACAACACCATCATTTCGGTCAATTCCGGCTACGGCGGAAACGTGCTGCTGGGCAAAAAATGCTTTGCCCTGCGCATCGCCTCCAACCTGGGCCGTCAGGAAGGCTGGATGGCCGAGCATATGCTCATTCTGGGCCTGGAGAAACCGACCGGCGAGATCCAATACATCGCCGCCGCTTTCCCCTCCGCCTGCGGCAAGACCAACCTCGCCATGCTGATCCCGCCCGAAATCTACCGCGAAAAGGGCTACAAGGTCTGGTGCGTGGGCGACGACATCGCCTGGATGCGCATCGGTGCCGACGGCCGCCTCTGGGCTTGCAATCCGGAAAACGGCTTCTTCGGCGTGGCGCCCGGCACCAATATGAAGTCGAATCCCAATGCGTTGATTTCCACGCAGAAGGGCACCATTTTCACCAACGTTGTGCACAATCTGGATGACAACACCGTGTGGTGGGAGGGCCTGGACAAGAATCCGCCCAAGAATGCCCTCAACTGGAAGGGCGAGAAATGGGATTGCACCGACGGCTCCAAGGGCGCGCATCCCAACTCCCGCTTCACCGCGCCGGCCCGCAACTGCCCCTGCCTGTCCTCTGAATTTGATTCCCCGGTCGGCGTGCCGATCTCGGCCATCGTCTTTGGCGGCCGCCGTGCCAAGACCGCGCCCCTGGTCTACCAGTCCCGCGACTGGAACCACGGCGTGTTCGTAGGGTCCATCATGGCGTCCGAGACCACCGCCGCCGCGACCGGCGCCGTGGGCGTCGTCCGCCGCGATCCGATGGCGATGCTGCCCTTCTGCGGCTATCATATGGCCGATTACTGGGCGCATTGGCTGGAGATGGGCAAGAAACTCGGCGACAAGGCGCCCAAGATCTTCAACGTCAACTGGTTCCGCACCGACGACGAGGGCCATTTCATCTGGCCGGGCTTTGGCGACAATCTCCGCGTACTCGAGTGGATCATCAAACGCTGCGAAGGCAAGGCCGATGCGGTGGAAACCCCGATCGGTTACGTGCCGAAAGCCGAGGATATCAATCTCGAGGGCCTGGACTTCAGCCTGGATACCCTCAGGTCCATCCTGGAAGTGGATAAGGATTTGTGGAAAACCGAGGCGGACGGCATCGCCGAGTTCTATGAGAAATTCGGTGACAAGCTGCCGGCCGAACTGAAAGACCAGCTTGCCACCTTGAAGAACAACCTGAAATAAATCGCGTACAGAACCCCCGACGGTGCCAAAAGCCGTCGGGGGTCTTGTTTTTCGCCGGACAGAGACGACCGTGGGGCCGTGTCCCCTTATCGGCTAATCCATCAGCCCTTTCATCAGCCCTGCGGCCTCGGAATCCCGTAGGCGGCGGCGGAGCGCCGTTTCCTCCGGCAGGCCCGCCCGCCTCAGGACCCTCGCCACCAGTTGATGAAACGCGGGGGAATGATCGGGATGGATTCGGTGGCAAAGCTCGTGAATCACCACATACGCCGCGCATTCCGGCGGCGCCAGGATCAGCGCCGCGTTGAGCGCGATGCGGTTCCGGCCGGGCGAACAGCTTCCCCACCTCGAGCGCATCCACCGCATCGTGAGAACGGGCCGATCCGCCCGCCGCCCCGTTTCCGCTTCGACCAGAGGGAGGCAGAGGACAAGCTGTTCCTCCAGCATCCGGGCGGCCCGGGGCAGAAGCGCCCGGCGCAGGGCCGTGCGGGTTTCCTTTTCCCGTCCGTCCGGCGGCAGACCGTCCGGTATCCGCAGGATCAGAAGGCCGGATTCCCATACGGCGGGTCCGGGATCTCCGGTCGCGATATGCAGACGGACGGGGTGTCCCGCCACGGATAGGGTGGCCCCGTCATTGAAAGGGCGAGCCGCATTCCTCCCGGCGAGCCTTTGCCGCGCCGCCGCGATCCAGGCGGCCTTGGCGGCGATATACCGGTCTGCCTCGGCCCCGGACACGCCATAGGGGGTGGACAGGGCCGCCGATCCGTCGGGCCGGACCCGGAGGTTCCAGTTTTTGACCCGCTTGCGGGTCCATTCATAGCACAGATCTCCCTGCGGCAGATGGATGCGCCGGATCAATCCCGTCCCTCCCTGCAAAAATGCCGCCGGCGGGGAACCCGTCCGCGGCATACCACCTATTTTTTACACGTTGAGAATTCTCACATATTCTCCTCGATATACGAGACCAGCTCGCCCACGGTGCGGATGCGTTCGATCTCCTCATCCGGGATCTCCACATCAAACTCATCCTCCAGGGACATCAGCATATCCACGACATCCAGCGAATCCGCCCCCAAATCGTCCGCGATGTTGGTTTCGGGGGTGATGCTGTCTTCTTCCACATCAAACTGATTGCTAAGGATCATCTTGATCTTTTCGAGTACCATCCAGCTCATCCTTCCAATATTGTTGCCCTCACGCCCGCCCGGGGTTGAACCGAAACGGACCGGTATGGTATACTGGGATCCGTCGGCGGCAGGCCGGCAATTAGGGATTACATCAAAATAGTATTCGTAAACCGGCGGTTTGTCAATCATCTTTTGGAAAATTTTCTGTATTTCTTTTTCACCGCCGGAGAAAGGCCGGAATCGCGATGAAAAACAACCATTTTGCGCTGATTGGACATCCTCTGGGACACAGTCTGTCCCCCTTTATCCACGCCCGTCTCTTCGCATTGAGCGGTCGGGAGGCTTCGTACTCTCTCGAGGATATCCCTCCGGCGGATTTGGATGAGGCACTGCCCTCGCTTCTCGGGCAGGTGCAGGGCTTGAATGTGACCATTCCCCACAAACAGGCGGTAATCCCCCATCTGACCACCCTGGAGGGCCGGGCCGCGCTCTACCGTTCGGTCAATACCATCGCTGTCACCGAAACCGGGCCGGTGGGATATAACACCGACGCCGGCGGCTTCCTCGCCGCCCTGCGGGACGCGGACATTTCTCTCGGGGGCCGGGTGGCGCTGCTCGGCTGCGGCGGAGTGGGGCGCACTTTTGCCTGCGAAGCCGCCCTGGCCGGCGCTTCGATCATCTGCGCCGTCCGGGAGAGCGATCTGGGCGCGGGGGAGAGCCTTGGCGCCTACGTCCGGGATCTGGTTCCCGGCGCTTCTTTTGAGGTGATCCGTCTTTCCGGTCTTGCGGAAACGGCAGTGGCCGGGGATTTCGATCTGCTTATAAACGCCACACCGGTGGGGATGTATCCCCGTGCGGAGGCGTCGCCGGTGGATGAAGAGGTGCTCCGCCACACCGCGGCGGTGTTCGACGCGGTTTATAATCCCGGGGAGACCAGGCTGCTGCGGATGGCGGCAGCCTGCGGCGCCAAAACCGCGGGCGGGATGCCCATGCTGGTCTGGCAGGCGGTGGAAGCCCATACCTGCTGGTACGGCGGCACCTTTGAGGCGGGCGATATCCGCCGCCTCATCGCCGATGCCGGGGAGGAACTGGCCCGCACATTCGGCTGACCGACGGCGCCTCGCGACGCGAAAGGAATCGAAAGGTTAAGAAAAGCCCTTTAGATTGGGAAAACAGCACCGTCAAGACTCTTAACAGGCCCGCTAACTTGTCTATTACAATCGAAAGACCCATAGTATCCTTTTCCATTGGGCGGCAAAAGGGAAAAGGGAAACGCCATTTTTAAATTACGTAAATACGTATTGACAAACAATAAAGACCATGATAGTATTATATTACGTAATTACGTAATATAATACTAAAGGAGATGACCATATGGAGAACCATAATCAAGCAGAAATTGAGAAGCTGAAAAAAGAAATGCGGGAACTACAATCCTTGTTTGCGCAGTTTACAAATCCATCCACTGCAAATGAAGAGGAACCGATGAGAAACCTCCATCCCGTGAAAAATATGCATCCCGACCCCGGGCTAAATAAGATGATGAGTTCCCTATGTCAATTGACTGACAAAGAAAATCGCACGGGAAGCATAACGTACCTTGGCGTTTTCACCTCTGGCGGCAGACAATCCAATTGGATTCGTAACGCCATAAATACAGATGATTTGCTTTCTTTAATCGAAAACAGGTCAGCCTCCACCGTGTTACAGTGTATAGGAAACAACGATAGGCTAGCTTTACTCCTGGCTATATTACGCACACCGATGACCGTGGCAACTATGGTTGAAAAATGCGGATTTAATACGACTGGGCAGGCATATCATCATTTAAAGCCGTTAATCGCTGCCGATTTGGTATTTGAGGTTGAGGAGGCCGAAAGGGGTGTATATGCTGTTCGGCCTCATCGTGTCCAAGGGATTATCATGCTCCTTGCGGGTATAGCGGACTTGATGGATACAACATTTTCTCAGGGCAGCTGGACGATGGAGCCCGGTGAATAGTCGAATTCTTCCCCGATGAAGAAGCGGATGGATGGCTTTTAGCCATCCATCCGCTTACTGTACAGGCAAAAGACTAGCCGTATCGGGAGTTCGCATAGCCAGCGGCGATGAGGATAAGCGAACGCCTTTTCGGATAAGCATTCGTTACCATCAGGCGCGCAACCAAAATTTTACAGGCGATGGGCGCCAGGCAAGGCGATCCCGCCGCTTTAATCCAACACGTCCGCCAAAAACCGGCAGGTGTGTTTTTGCTCCGGAGAGGTCACAGGGTCACGATCAGACCATCGTAAGACACTTCGAAGCCGTCATTGGCCGCCAAGGCTTCCAGTTCATCGTGGAGGTTGCCGCAGTTGTGGGAAAAGTGGTTGAGGAAGATCCGGGTATCCGGGCGGATGCATCCCTCTTCCTTCAGCCGTGCGGCAACCATGCGGCATTCGGGCATCCCCATATGGCCGTAAGAGCCGCCTGAAAAGCGGCCATGGCAGCAATCCAGCGAGAGAAAGTCCAGGCTCTTGCCCCGCAGGAAGGGATAGTTCTCCTCGGGGAAAAGGCCGGTGTCGTGGCCGTACAGGATACGGTGGGTCCCGTCTTCGACGAGGAAAATACAGGCGTTTTCTCCCTTTGCGTGGCTCGCGGGCAGAGGGGTGAAGGTCAGGCCGTTCGCCAACCGGACCGGTTCAAAATAGGACAGAGGGGAATAGACGAGATAGGGACAGTTGTCCAGCCCCGCCGCCTGAAGCACACGGGCCACGCCATCGTCGCCGTAAACCCGCAGGGGCGGCGCATCCTGACCCAGATGGCAGTAAATACCGTTTTGCCGCATTTCCAACTCAAAGGGGTCGAGATGGTCGCCATGGGAGTGGGTCAAAAACAAATCGGTGACGGAACCAAGGTCCAGGCCGAATTCGAGGGACAGCGAATAGATGTCGGGTGGGAAATCAATCAAGGTGGTGTCGTTGACCACCATACCCGAACGGCGGCGGATGTTTTTCCCGCCGCTTTGCCGGGCTCTGCGGCAGGTTTCACAGTGGCAGAAGACACCGGGGAAGGCTTCCGCCGCCGCGGTGCCGAGGTATTGCAGTTTCACCGGATCAGGCCCCTTTCCTTATATTGTCTCTATTGTAAGAACAAGGCGTGAAAATTGCAAGGGGTACCGGCAAAAAAAGCCGGCCGTATCGGCCGGCGGGGAATCTTTGTTTTTATACCGTTTTTGGTCCCGGCAGGGCATCGGGGGTCGTCATCGGATCGCCGCTGCACCGGATACCGGCGCGCCTGCGTCGGAGAACAGGCGCGCGAGCCGGGTGCGCAAGCGGCCGCGGAAGAAAAGCCAATACAAGGGCAGTTCCAGGATCAGCGCCGCCGCAACGTCGAGAATGGAATGCTGTTTTATCAGCACGGTCGATGCGCACACCAGTACGGTGGCAATCAGCGAAGCCCATTTTACGCCCCGGCGGTCGCGGAATCGTTGGCTGTGGCAGATGCCCGCATGTACGGCGAGCTGGTTGAGTACATGGATGCTTGGGCAGCAGTTGGTGTTGGTATCGTTGGCGTAGATGACATCCCGGACAAACACACTGAAAGGATCCGAGTCGGTCACCGCCGGGCGGAGAGGCTGCCCATGCGGAAACAGCGCATAAATCAGCACCGCAATCGCCATGCCGGTACACAGCAGGAGGATGGTGGGAATGAAGGTCGGTTTATCCCGCAGACACAGAAAAACCAAGCCCGCCCCCACGTACAAAAACCAAAATACATATGGTATAACAAACAAAGGAATAAACGGTATGTTTTCGTCGAGGGAACAGGCCACCCAATAACGGGGAACCACCGTGCGTTCCACAATATTGAATAGCTGCAAGATGACGAAGAATATCAAAAACAGGGCCGCGTGCCGGTAAGCATACGCCCAGGCAAAAAGCCGATTCGATTGCCGTGAAGGATGCCGCATACTGTTATCTCCTGATTCGCTGAATTGGCCGGCGGAAGCCGTCCCGCCCGGACCTGCTACGATCATTATAGGCAGGCGGCGGGCCAAAAACAAGCCTTTCAAAGGGATCTTCGCCGGATCTTAACCCAATCTTCATTTTTCAGGAAAACAGAGGCAACGGCGGCCTCCCGCCGGATTCGTCACCGGGGATGGGCCGGCAGTTCCCGGTAATTGCCCAGAAAGGTGAACACCGGCAGTTCTTCGGAGAGGGCGCAGAGCAGATCCACGGTGGCTTCACTGCGGAGATTTCCCTCGAAATCCAGATAAAACGCGTATTCAAATTCCCCGTTTTTTACCGGCCGGCTTTCCAGCTTGGTCAGGTTCAGCCCCTGCATGGCAAAACGGGCGAGGATCCGATAAAGGGAGCCTGTCACATGGGGCAGGGTGAAAATCAGACTGATGCGGTCCGCATCGGCGGGAAGGGTCAGGCCGGAGGCAATGGCCAGAAAACGGGTGGTGTTTTCGGACACATTCTGTATATTTTCATCCAATATATCCAGATCGTATAAATCACCGGCTGTACGGGAGGCAATCGCGCCCATGTGGGGATCGCCGGCGGCCGCAATCATCTCTGCGGCGGCGGCGGTGTTGCTGTAAGGACGGGCCTCGAGGCCACGGGAGGCGAGATACTGGGAGCATTGGGACAGGGCTTGGGGATGGGAATACACCGTCCGCAGGTCTGCGGCATCCGCGCCTTTGATCCCGAGCAGGCAATGATGAACCGGCAGTTCCACCGCTCCGGCGATGGAAAAGTGGGAATTCATCATCAGATCGTATACTTCATGGACCGACCCGGTGGAGGAATTCTCCACCGGCACCACTCCATAATCGGCGGTCCCCTGTTCGACGGCGGCAAACACCTCGGCAAAGGAGGCGACGAATCGCGGCAGAGGCCCGCCGGGGAAAAGACGCCGGGCGGCTTCATGTGCAAAGGCCCCGGCCCGGCCGGAACAGACCACCCGGGCGCCGGCAGGGGGGATCAGGGCGTGGGAAGCGGCGGCAAGGCGGTCCCGCAGGGGTTGTCCGCCCGCCATCCGGCGGTGCTGGAGGCCACGGGACACATCCATCACGGTGGAAAAAATCAGGGCGGCGGCATCGCCGTATTCGCCGCCCTCCCGCCGGATCCGGTCGAGAATTTCCTGTTCGCGCCCGGAGTTGAGCACCGGCAGGCCGTGGGCGAGTTTATATGCGGCGACCTCCTGGGAGCAGTCCATCCGGCGCGCAAGCAGGCCGAGCAATTCCCGGTCGATCCGGTCGATGTCCTCCCGGATGGCGGACAGATCGCGCGGCGAGGCGGTATCCATAGAAAACACCCTTTCCTAAAGACGGAATCCGGCGCGGGGGGAGGAATTCCCCTCCGCCTCCAACAGCAGATCGAACAGCCCGAAGGCCAGGGCGGCCTCCACGACCGGGAGCGCCCGGGGCACGATACAGGGATCGTGCCGTCCCCGGACGGTCAGGGTATCGTCCCGCCCGGTTTCCAGATTGACGGTATGCTGGGGGATACCGATGGAGGAGGTCGGTTTCACCACTGCCCGCAGGATCAGCGGCATGCCGTTGGTGATGCCGCCGAGCAGCCCCCCGTTGTGATTGGAAGTGGTTTCGACGCCGCCATCATGCGTGTAGCGATAGGGGTCGTTCGCCTCGCTGCCCCGCATGGCGGCCAGTGCAAAGCCGTCCCCGAATTCCAGACCTTTGACCGCCGGAATCCCGAACATCAGGGCCGCCAGGCGGTTTTCCACGCCGTCGAACATGGGAGAGCCGATCCCGGCGGGAAGTCCCACCGCCGCGGCTTCCACGATGCCGCCCACGCTGTCCGCCTCCATCCGGGCGGTTTCCACCGCCGCGCGCATAAAGGGCTCGACGGCGGGATCGAGCAGGGAGAAGGGAATGCGGGAGAGCGCTTCGAGTTCTTCAGCCGACACGGCAAGAGGATCGAAACGGCGGTCTTCTACGCCGCCGATGGCCGCAATATGCCCGCCAACCGCCACGCCCCGGCGGCGGAGCATCTGCTTGCATAAAGCGCCCGCGAAGACGAGGGGTGCCGTCAGGCGGCCGCTGAAATGGCCGCCGCCCCGCACGTCCTGAAATCCGTGATACCGGACATGGGCGGGGTAATCGGCGTGTCCCGGCCGGGGCAGGATCTCCAGTTCCCGGTAATCCCCCGAGCGCTGGTTTTCATTCTCGATCAGCATGGCCAGAGGGGCCCCAGTGGTGCGTGTGTGCCCGTCCTTTTCCAGAAAACCTGACAGCAGCCGGGGGGTATCGCTCTCGGACCGCCGGGTCGCGGTGGCGTCCCGGCCGGGGGCGCGGCGGGCCATCTGGACCCCGATCTCCTCCAGGTCAAAGGCTTCCCCGGCGGGAAGCCCGTCGAGCACACAGCCGATGCCCGGGCCGTGGCTTTCCCCGAAAATCGACAAACGCAGACGGGAGCCGTTAATCGACGACATGGACATCTCCTCCAATCCGTTGGTAATCTGCAAAGAAAGAGGGCCAGCTTTTTTGTACGCTTTCCGCGTCAGTGATCTGTACAGGGCCGTCACACAGCAGGGAGGCCACCGTCAGGCTCATCACAATGCGGTGATCCCGGTATCCGCTGACCTCTCCCCCTTTCAGATGGGCGGCGCCTTTGAGAATCAGGCCGTCCGGGTGTTCCTCCACCCGGGCCCCCAGGCGGGAAAGCCCGTCCGCTATTGCGGCAAGGCGGTCGCTCTCCTTGAGCCGGAGCCTCGCAGCCCCGGTGATGCGGGTTTCTCCCTCGGCCGCAGCGGCGGCAACCGCCAGGATCGGCACCAGGTCGGGAATCTGGGAGGCGTCGATATCAATACCGTGCAGGCGGGTGCGGCGGCAGCGGATGACGCCCTGAGACATCAACGGTTCAGCACCCATGCGGCGAAGCAACGGCAATATCGCGCGGTCTCCCTGAGCGGAATCAGGCTTTAGCCCTCTGACCCGGATTTCTCCGCCCAAAACCCCGGCGGCCAGAAGAAAGGCGGCCTGGGACCAGTCCCCCTCCACCGCCGTCTGGAAAGGCCGGTATCGTTGCCTGCCCGGTATCCGCCAGCCGCCGGGACAGGGCTGGACCGTGATTCCGGCGAGATGCAGGGCCTGGAGGGTCATGCCGACGTAGTCCGCCGACTCCAGCGGCGTGGACAGGCGCAGGAGGCTGTCCTCTTCGCACAGGGGAAGGGCCAGCAGCAGGCCACTGACGAATTGGCTGGATACATCCCCGGGCAGGAGATAGGTCCCGCCGGTCAGGCGCCCGGACAGGGCCAAAGGCAGGCTGCCATCCGCCGGAAACGCCAGTGAAACGCCGTGCGGCGGCAGGCAGTCCGCGTAAACGCCGAGGGGCCGCCGGGGCAGACGTCCCCGGCCGGTAAACCGGGCCGGGATCCCCAGGGCGGCAAAAACCGGCAGAAGAAACCGAAGGGTGGAGCCACTTTCCCCGCAGTCCACAACGGGATGGGGGTCCGGCGGGGACCCGGCCCTGCACCGCAGCGTGTCCCCGTCCCAGTCCACGGCCACCCCCAGGGCGGCCAGGGCGCCGAGGGTGGCTTCCAAATCGTCGGACAGAACCGCCTCTTTCGCGTCGCGCAGCCGGGCAATGCGGCAGGATGTACCGTCCTCCCGGTTTTGGAGTGCCGCCAGAGCGGCGCAGATCAGCGCGCGGTGTCCCGCCGATTTGGAGGGAGGGGGAACCGCAAGGCCCGCGATGGCGGAGGAGCGTGCCAGGACAACCGACATGCCGTCACCTCATTTCACATGGGAATCGGCTGCAAAAGCCGGTAGGGAATCGGCGGGAATGGGGTGGACATAGCCCTCCCCGATCGTATGCAGCAACACGAGGGACAGGGTGTCCCCGGTGCGTTTTTTGTCCAGGGCCGCGTGGGCGAGATATTCCTCGGGCGGGGTATCGTCCCCGTCCGGAAGACTGTAGCGCCGCAGCCGGGAGGCAATCTTCTCCGCCGTACCCGGCGCGGTCAGACCCCGCCGCTCGGCGGCCCGGGTGACCAGCATCATGCCCGCCGCCACGGCCCGGCCGTGGGAGAGGCGGAAGTGCGAATGGGCCTCCAGTGCGTGGCCCAGGGTATGGCCGAAATTGAGCAGGCGGCGCTCCCCGGCTTCCCGTTCGTCGGCTTCCACCACCCGGCGCTTGATATCCACCGCCCGGGCGACGGTTTCGGGCCGGTTTTGCGGGGAAAGGGCGTCCCGCTCCCCGAGCCAGGAAAAGAAGGCCGCGTCCTTGATGCAGGCGGCCTTGATCACCTCGGCCATCCCGTCCGACAGCACGGCGGGGGGCAGGGTGGATAGGGTCTGGGTATCGGCCAGAACCAGCCGGGGAGGCCAGAACGCGCCCACCAGATTCTTCCCCTCGGGGATATCCACCCCGGTTTTGCCTCCCACCGAGGAATCCACCTGTGCGAGCAGGGAGGTAGGCAGCCCGACGAAGTCGATTCCCCGCAGCCAGGTGGCGGCGGCAAAGCCCGCCATATCCCCCGTCACCCCTCCGCCAAGGGCTGCGATCAGGTCGGAGCGGGTCAGGCCGTCGGCGGCCAGCCGCTCATACAGCGCGGCGACGGTGGACAAGCGTTTGGATTCTTCCCCGGCGGGGAAGACGAACCGGGTCACCCGGTATCCCGCCGCAGCATAGCTGTCCGCCACGCTGTCGGCATACAGGGGCGCGACGTTGGAATCGGAGACCAGGAGCACCCGCGTCCCCTTCGGATTGACCAGACGGCTCCGTTCCCCGGCCTCTTTGAGCAGGCCGGGGCCGATCACGATATCGTAGGGACGGGAGGCGGCGGTGTGCAGAACGTGCATAGCGGCTCCTTCTTTCTTTTTCATTCATTCCCCCAGGGCTTCCTTGACCAGACGGCCCCGCCGGATGACGTCGGCAATTTCGTCCCGGCTGCCGGAGGCAATGGCGTTCCGGGCGTCGGTAAGACGGGCGATCAGGCCGTCCAGTTCTGCAGTCAGAGGGTCCCGGTTGAGGGCGAACAATTCGCTCCACAGATTTTCATCTACCGCCGCGACCCGGGACACATCCCGGTAGCTTCCGGCGGAATAGCCCTTGTGCCCGGGGCAGGAGGGGGATTGCACGTACGCTCCGGCCAGCACATGGGGAACCTGGCTGGTGAAGGCGATCTGGCGGTCGTGGAGGGCGGGGGTGGCGAGGGTCACGGCGGCACAGCCGAGAGCCTCCGCCAGGGCACGGAGGGTCTCCATCGCGTGAGCGGGGGTTCCCTCGGTCGGGGTGAGGATATAGCTGGCCCCCCGGAACAGATTGTGGGTGGCGTTTTGCCAGCCGCCCCGTTCCCGCCCCGCCATGGGATGGCCACCGACAAAAATCAGCCCCCGTTCCCGGCAGAGAGGCAGGCAGGCGTCCACGACGGTGGTTTTGACGCCGCAGACATCGGTGATCAGGGTCCCGGGGCGGAGATGGTCCCGGATTTCCCTCAGCACCGCGATACAGGCCCCGGGAGGAAGGGCGAGGATCGCCAGATCCACCCGGGACAAGAGATCGGGCCCCGCTTCACCCGCAATGGCCCCGACCTCCCGCATCCACGCCACGGCCGCCGGATCCCGGTCGGCGCCGTAGATGCGGTATCCGCCGCGGCGGGCCAAGGCTTTGGCCATGGATCCGCCGATCAGACCCAGGCCGATGATGGCAATGGAAAGAGGGGTTCCGCCGCTTGTGTTCATCTCGCTTCCTCCTGACAGGGTTTTTGAGGGTGCCGGGTCCCCAAATACAGACACGGCTCACGGGAAGGGTAGGGCAAGGCCGGTTCCAAGGGGATCATAAAATCGGCGAAAATTGCCCCGGCCCCTGCATTGGCCACGCCAATGCCCCTCGTTGTGTTTGATCGGACGATGCTAAACGCAGGTTATACTATTACGCTTGGCCCTGTACTGGATAGACGGCGTAGGGCCATTGCGGCGAAGCCGCAATGAGCGGAGGCAAGGCCGGTTCCAAGGGGATCATGAAATCGGCGAAGACTGCCCCGGCCCCTGCATTGGCCACGCCAATGCCCCTCGTTGTGTCTGACCGGACGATGCCAAACGCAGGTTATACTATCACGCTAGGCCCCGTACCGGATAGACGGCGAAGGGCCATTGCGGCGAAGCCGCAATGAGCGGAGGCCGGGGCCGATATACGCAGGTTATACTATCACGCTAGGCCCCGTACCGGATAGACGGCGAAGGGCCATTGCGGCGAAGCCGCAATGAGCGGAGGCCGGGGCCGATATACGCAGGTTATACTATCACGCTAGGCCCCGTACCGGATAGACGGCGAAGGGCCATTGCGGCGAAGCCGCAATGAGCGGAGGCCGGGGCCGATATACGCAGGTTATACTATCACGCTTGGCCCCGTACCGGATAGACGGCGAAGGGCCATTGCGGCGAAGCCGCAATGAGCGGAGGCCGGGGCCGATATACGCAGGTTATACTATCACGCTTGGCCCCGGCCCGATAACTCCTTTCCGAAGTGAGGGGCGATCTGTCTGACCCGTTCGGCCAGAGCGGCGAACTGGGCGGGCGTGATGGACTGGGCGCCGTCCGACAGGGCATGGGGCGGATCGTTGTGGACCTCGATAATCAGGCCGTCGGCCCCCGCCGCAATCGCCGCCAGGGCCAGGGGTTCCACCAGGGCGCTGATACCCGAGGCATGAGACGGATCCACCACCACCGGCAGATGGGACAGGGTCTTGAGCAGGGGAACGGCTGAAATGTCCAGGGTGTTGCGGGTCATGGTCTCAAAGGTGCGGATTCCCCGCTCGCAGAGGATCACCCGTTCGTTGCCGGCGGCCATGATGTATTCGGCGCTCATGAGCAGTTCCTCGATGGTATTGGCAAGGCCCCGCTTGAGCAGAATGGGCTTGTCGCATTTGCCCAGTTCCTTGAGCAGTTCAAAATTCTGCATATTCCGCGCTCCGACCTGGATAACGTCCACATCCTCGAACAGAACCAGATGGGAGGGGGACATAATCTCGGTGACAACCGGCAGGCCGGTTTTTTCCCGGGCATGGCGGAGCAGCTCGATACCGCCCGCCCGCAGGCCCTGGAAGGCGTAGGGGGAGGTCCGGGGTTTGAATGCACCCCCGCGCAGGAAAGCGGCGCCGGCTTTTTTGACATCCTCGGCCACGCCCACGATCTGTTCCTCGGATTCCACCGAGCAGGGCCCGGCGATGATCCCGAGCTTGCCGCCGCCAATCACCGAACCGTTTCCCAGATCAATCACCGTGTCGCCGGGGTGAAATTTCCGGTTGGCTTTTTTATAGGGTTCCTGCACCCGTTTGACGCTCTGCACGATATCCTGGGCGCCCACCGATTCGATGTCCACTGTCGCGGTGTCGCCGAGCAGGCCGAGCACCACCGAATGTTCACCGTACCAGGCGTTGACCTTAACGCTGTGCTGTTTTTCAAGCTGAGAGGAAAACGCCTCCACCTGTTCATGAGTGACGCCGGGCTTGAGTACGATAATCATAATCTCGCTTCCTTTCCGGTGATATACCAAGCTATGGGGGATGGGCCGGCGGGGAATCCCCTTTGTTTACAAAAGGCGGGGCCCCACCACGGGCTCCGCCTTTCATCAACTATTCACAGGGGCTTGCCTGAAGGACGGCCTCATGGACAACTATTCACTTGGGGAATCCGCGCAGCCAAAAGTGCTCCGGCTAAACGAATAGCCGAAGATCACGCTATAAAATCGCGCGGTACCCAATAAACGGATCATCCAAGACGCCTCCATAAACGAACTGTTTTTATCATACGGCCCCGGCGCGGGATTGTCAATGGAAAAACCTACGGTTATTCAGGACAAACGGCCGAGATTTTTGTACGTCACGGCAGAAAAAGGGGCCTGTGGTCCGGTCAGGGCGCATCGCTTTTACGAAAGCGCCGGGCCGGCCTCCCGGCTTCCCAAAGCGAGCAGGATCTCACTCGCCACCGCCTCAGGGGGCGGATTGCCGTCGATGAACAGGGCGGCAGCCTCATAATACCGGGGAAGGCGTCGGCTCATCAGATCCCGCACCGCCGCTTCTCTGTCCGGGCGCTGCAAAAGAGGACGGGACCGGTCCCCCTTGAGACGGCTGAGTACGGTTTCGGGGGTGACATCGAGCAAAATGATGATGCCGGTGCGGCGCAAGGCTGCGGCATTTTCGGGGAATGTCAGGGCGCCGCCGCCGGTGGCGATCACCAAGCCCTCTTGATCGGCCAGACGAGCGCAGACCTGCCGCTCCCGCAGACGGAAATCCTCTTCCCCGAACCGTTTGAAAATATCTTCGACCGCCATGCCTGCCTCTTCCTCGATCAGGGCATCGGTGTCCGAAAACCGCCGGCCGGTGCGGGCGGCGAGAAGCCGTCCCACCGTGGTCTTGCCGCAGCCCATAAAGCCGCAGAGCACGAGATTTTGCATGGGGCACTCTCCTTTTTCGGATGGACCAGGCCGAATGGGGTTCTGTCCGGCGACCTCATGGGACGCGGGCCCGGCATCGGTTTCGGTTGCTGAAGACAGGGCCGCGGGGATTGCCCCGCGGCCCTGCGGCTGAAGGCCTGTCAGTTTGTCCGGACTTCTTCGCCGGCGAGGTAATTCTCGATCTGTTTGATCGCGTTGTTGACCTCAGTGGCGTTGACCGCATAGGTCTCCCCTGTCGCGCAGCGGACGATAAACACGTTCGGGTCGTATTTGTAGATCGAGAGATCCACCGCGCTGCCCGACTCTTCGAGCGGCACCAGCCGGAGGGAGAAAACCGGATCCCCCGACACTTCTCCAGGCGCCGTCCCCTGCCGGTAGATGCTCATCAGCACCTGATAGAGGTCCCGGAAACTGCCGGTGTCGTAGACCTCGCCCCCGACCGTGACTTTCAACTGGTCATCCCGTGCGGTCTCGTCCGGGAAGTGTTCCAGCTGGAATTCAGTCTCCTGACCGTTCGCCGTGACGATGATACTGGACACCGAATCAATGTTGTTGGAGAACAGCATCGTCTCGGCGATATCGTCGTACTGCGCCTCGGCCCAAGACACGGAGGCGGCCGAGAAACGGTAGATCACGGGGATTCTCTCATCCTCGTTGTAGACCAGAGCGTAATATTCGCCGTCCTCGTTTTGGTTGCCCAGCTGAATGGTGTGCTTCTGAATATTGTAATACGAAATGGTGTCCTCTTCTCCCGAGTTTTCGGCTTCCTTCGTTGTCTGAACCGCCAGGGTGAAGACGGCGGTGGAATAGGGATCGTCCAGCCCGTACTGTTTGAGGTCTTCGGAGGTGGGATAGGCCTTCTCCACCCCCGCCGCCGTGACCGAAGTATAGGTGGTAAACGATTCGATCACATCACTCGACGAGTTGGTTGCGCGGTAATAAGGCTTGGTGATGACATAGTCCGAAAACAGCAGGTTGTCGGCCTCGGTCGCATACCGCAGAACCAGAGGGGAGGTCCTTACTCTTCCGGTCAGTTCGATGTCCCGGAGGACGACCTGGCCACTGTCATCGTCGGTCTGCACCGACGGGGAAGTGACAACATTCAAGCCGATAAAGGCGGTGGAGGGCTGGGATACCGTGTCCGCGAAGGTGGATTCCACCAGATAGACGGGCTCCGAACCTACTTTGCGGAGATAATAGCCCTCCCCGGCGGGGGATTCGCGGCCGACTTCAAAGGAATGCACCGAATCGTCGTGATAGGTGACGGTGATCCGTGAAGTCAGCCCCACTGTGACGGAGGGTTCCCCCTGCGAACTTTCGGCGGAAGCATCGGAGGAGGAGTCGGAGGAAGTGTCCGCCTCGGAAAGGGTCTGGGCGAACTCGCCTGTGAATCCGTAGTCCGCGGGGGACTCCGGATTGGATGAGATCTCCCGGGTGGCGGTGATGGTCGTCAGGGCGCTTTCCAGCGAGGAAATCTCGTAGGTGTTGATGGGCAGATCCCGGTAGGAGTCGGCGACTAAATCGCCGTCGTCGTTCTGCGAGAGGGTATACGTCTCGTCCCGGATGGTGATCTGAATGCTTTTGATCGGATGGTCAACGGTTTGGCCGTCGGCGTCGACGGATTTATCCAGCACCGTCACCGATGTGTCCGACGAAACCAGGGAGGAGGCGTCTTCCCCGCCGCCGGGCAGCAGGAACAACAGCACCAGCAACAGCGCCACCAGCGCGATCACCGCGGCCCCGGCCAGGATCAGGGTGCGCACTTGTTTGCTCATAAATGCCTCCTTCGGATAAACACAACCAGTCCGATGACCAGCATGACGACCGGGAGGCCGATGGTGAAGATCCAAAGGCCCACGATCTGGGCGGTGAGATCGCTGTGGCTGAGGGTTTCGGAATCCAGGGAACGGCCGGTAATGGCGATGCCTTCCAAACCGGTGACAGCGTTCAGGGCGCTGACAAGGAAGGAATCGTTTTGATAACCGCTGGTTTCGAGATAATACAGCATATAGCTGCTACCACTGACGAAAACATGGGAGCTGACCGTCTCCGACCCGTTGACGATCCCCTGTTTCTCCGCATAGGCCACCGCGGTGACCGGATAGCTGTCCGCGTCGATCAGTTCCGTCTGGGTATTCTCCTCGTTGGCAAGCGGCATCAGCTTGGCCGTGCTGCCGAAGGTAATCAGCGGGGTGTTGGCGGGATTATCCTGGGAAATGTCGCTGTCCCGGGTGGTCACTAACTGGCGGGGATAGGGGAGCAAAATCCGGTCCCCTGCGACTGTATCGGTCAGATCCGAGCTCTCGATGCTGCCGATGGCGCACTCCAACATATACTGATAGTCTCTGTATAGATTGCTATTGCTGGTCTCCTGGATGACGTTGTCCGTCACCTGGATCCCGTAATCGCCTTCCAGGAACCCGTACAGCACCGGCAACTTGGCGCTCACATCGCAGAAAAGGAAAAGGTTGCGCTGGAGGTTTCCGTCGTTGGAGAGCCACTCCTGCAGACGGTTCCGTTCTTCTTCTGTAAAATCCCGGGTGGGCCCGACCAGGATCACGGCCTGGCTGTCCTGATGGATCTCGGCGGCGGTGGTGAAGTCCACCGTCTCCACGGTATAGCCGTTGAGTTCATAGAGATCCTGGAGCAGGGAAATCCCCGAGGTGTCCTCTCCGTGGCCGGTGAGCATGGTCACGACGGTTTGATGTTCGCTGGTCACGGTGTTGATGCAGGACGCAAGTTTCTGCTCCACGAGGGACGTCACCGTATACCCGGTATAGGAGGAATCCTGATCGAACAGGTCGGTGTAGCGGATGAGCTGGCTGCGGGAGCCCGATTCGAACAGGATATCGCCGAGTTCGAGGTCGTACTGGGAATACTGGGAGTCCAGGGTGGGGTTGGCGGTCAGGTCGATGTAGGATACGGAGACCTTGCCGCCGCTGCGCAAACCGAATTCGCGGGACATCTGGTAAAATTGGTGGAAGATCGTGTCCAGTTCATCGCCCCGCATGGAATTCGCAAATAAGGACTCTTCGGCAAACACCGTGATCTGGACCTCTTTCTGCAGGCTTTCCGCCACGGCGATCCCCTGTTCGCTGAGAGAATAGGTCTTATCCTCGGACAGGTCGAAGGACAGGGGGTATCGGTCGGCCAGGATGCCCATGACCACGTTGAACAGCACGATGCCGGCGATGACGACGACGCTCAGCCCCGTGGCCATCGCGCCATAGCGCAGCTTCCGGGTGTCGGAACGGCGGCGCACCTTTTTCTTCCGGGCGGGGGGCTCGGGATCGGTTTCGCCCTCCTCCTCATCCGCCTTTTCCGCCGGGGCATCCGCAGCCGGAGCTTCCACGGCGGGGGATGCCGCCCCGTTTTCCTCCCGGCCGTCCGCCGGTTCCACGGGGATAGGGGCCTCTGCCGTCTCGTTTTCCACGGGGGTTTCCTCGGTCAGGGGGGTCTGCTCTTCAGGCAGGTTTTCTTTACTCATGGCTGGTATCCTCCTCTCAGCTCCATCTCTTGCGATCCAGCACACGCACGGTCAGGAACAGGAACAGTGCCTGCATGCTGAGAAAGAAGAGGACGTTGTCGTAGTTGATAATCCCGATGGTGAAATCGTTGTAGCGGGTGGAGACCGACAGAAAATCGACCACCGCGCTCAGGACCTGGCTGGAAGGAAACATGGAGGTCAGGCTGTCCACCATCAGCAGAAGGAAGGAGACCACAAAGGTCCCCAGCGCCGCGATGAACTGGCTCTCGGTCAGGGAGGAGATGAGCAGGCCGATGGAGATAATCATGCCGCCCAGCAGCAGCAGGCCCACGAAATTGCCGATGATGACCATCCAGTCGGGCGTGACTTGGAAGGCGATGATAATCGCGAAGACGATGGTGATGGAAAGACCGATGGCGAAAATGACCAGGGCCGCCAGAAATTTGCCCATCACGATACCGGTCAGGCTGACCGGCGCGGTGAGCAGAGCCTGATCGGTTTTCATCCGTTTGTCGTCGCTCATCAGGCGCATGGTCAGCACCGGCAGGACCAGCAGCATGAGGATGGACAGGATGTTCGAGTATACAATCGTCAGATCGGTCAGCCTCAGCATCATGTTGGCCGCATAGAAATACAGGCCGGAAATGAAGAAGATCATGGCCAGGATGATGTAGCCGATGGGGGAGGTAAAATAGGTTTTGAATTCCCGTTTGAATATGGCGCTCATTTCTTTTTACCTCCTTTTTTGGATTTGAGTGGGGGGAGGTTCTCTCTTGTCAGGACGATGAAGATTTCCTCCAGGCTCATTTCCATCGACTTCATCCCCATAAGAGACCACTTGCGGGCCGCGAGGCGGTCGAACAGTTCCCGGCGAAAATCCTGGTCCTCGGCCGGATCCAGCGCATATTCAAACACGCCGGGCTCCTTCTCGCCCAGGGACGTGACGCTCTGTACGCCCGGCACGCGGGAGAGCAGCCCCTGCACGTCCGATTCCGGTCCGGCCACCCGGATCAGGGTGCGGCGGTCGCTGGAGTATTTTTTGGACAGATCGGAGGCCGTGTCATCGGCTACGATGGCGCCCTTGTTGATTACCACGATCCGGTCGCAGACCGCCTCGATTTCCTGCAGGATATGAGAGGACAGGATCACCGTGTGGTGTTTCCCGAGATTCTTGATGAGGGAGCGGATTTCGATGATCTGATTGGGATCCAGCCCGACGGTCGGCTCGTCCAGGATCAGGACCGGTGGATTGCCGATGAGGGCCTGGGCGAATCCGACCCGTTGCCGGTAGCCCTTGGACAGGTTTTTGATCAGCCGCCCGTAAACCTCCTCAATTTTGACCATTTTGCAGATCTCGGCGATATGGTGCCGCCGCTCCAGCGTACACTTTTTGAGATCGTAGATGAAATCCAGGTATTCCCGCACCGTCATGTCCAGATAGAGCGGGGGCTGTTCGGGCAGATAGCCGATGCTGGATTTCGCCTGGTTGGGCTGCTCGAGTACGTCGTATCCGTTGATTTTGACCGAACCCTCGCTCGCCGACAGATAGCCGGTGAGGATGTTCATGGTGGTGGACTTGCCGGCACCGTTCGGCCCCAGAAAGCCGAGGATTTCCCCTTCTTCCACCCGAAAGCTGATGTGGTCCACCGCCAGGTGGCTCCCATACCGCTTGGTCAGGTTTTGTACCTCGATCATATGCTGCGGATCCCTCCTTCTAGAGTGCCGCCCGGAATCCCGGACAGTCTATCACGGCTATATTTTACCGGACGGGACATTGAGATTTGTAAACAGTCTATAAAGCTTGTGTGTTTTTCTTGTGATTTTCCCGTTTGTCCGGTTTGGAAAACGGCTTTATTATAGCATCCGGGCGGGCGTTTGGCAATCCTGCGGGGGATTTTTTGGGCGAAGCGGATTTGCGCGGCGGAGTTGCGGAGGCGGGCGGATGATGGTATGATGGGGGAAAAGGAAAAAGCCGGAGGAAACCGGCGCGGATATTTTCCCCTGTCTGCGGGAAAACCCGGAATGAATGACGCATGCAAAAGGTGATGGGATCATGCTGACGATACGGAAATGGGCACCCGGCGGGGATCCGGTTCCGCAAAAGGCCCGGGCGGTGGCGCTCGGGATTTTCGACGGGGTTCACCTGGGCCACCGGGCGGTGATTTCCAAGGCCACCGGGGTGGAAAGGCCCGGCGGGATGCTGACGGCCTCGGTTTTCACCTTTTCCGAACCCCCGTGGGCGTTGCCCAAGGACAGCGCCTGGGAGCTGACCTCCGCCACCCAGAAAATCAAGGTGCTCGAAGCTCTGGGGGTGGAGGAGCTGATCCTCGCCGATTTCGAGCGGATCCGCGATATGCCGCCCGAAGTCTTTGTCGCCGAGGTGCTCGACCGGGAACTCCACGCCGGGCGGGTCTGCTGCGGCTTCAACTACCGGTTTGGGAAAGACGGAACGGGGGATGCGGCCATGCTCGCCCGGCTATGCGCGCAGCGGGGGATGGAAACGGTAACGGTGCCGCCTGTCGAGGTGGATGGTCAGCCGGTCAGTTCCAGCCGGATCCGCCGCCTTATCGAAGAAGGGGAGGTACATCAGGCCGCCCGCCTTCTTGGGCGGCCCGTCACCCTGGATTTCACCGTCGTGGGGGGACAGAAGCTGGGCCGTCTGCTCGGCACTCCTACCATCAATCAGCCACTGCCCCCCCATTTTGTCCGGCCCCGCTTCGGGGTATACGCCTCGAGCGTGGAGGCGGGCGGCCGGGTGACGCATGGCGTGACCAATGTCGGCATACGGCCCACCGTCGGGGCTGACACCCCCCTGGCTGAAACCTGGATCGCGGATTTCAACGGGGATTTGTACGGTAAGGAGGTGCCGGTTTCCCTGGTCAAGTTTCTCCGCCCGGAACAGAAATTCGATTCGGTGGAGGACCTGCAAAGGCAGATCCTGCGGGATGGGCGGGAGGCCCGCCTGGCCGTGCTGGGGGACAGCGCGGCGGGGATCCGTGCGGTTCTGTTCGATTTTGACGACACCCTGCAGGACCGGCCCCGTGCGTTTGACCGGTATGCGGCCTTTTTCATGGACAAGTACTTTCCCGAACTGCCGGAGGACGAAAAGGCCAGGCGGGCAGCCGAGATGCGGGAGCGCAACAACGGCGGGTATGTTAATTATATCGACTATTTCGCCTCTCTCCTGGAAAGCTGGGGCTGGAAAAACCCGCCCGAGGTGGGGGATCTGTACCGCGAATTTCAGTTCCGCTTTCCGGAATATTCCGTCCTGTTTCCCGACGCGGAAGAGGTTCTCACCGCGTTGCGGCGGCGCGGCTTTCTGCTGGGGATCGTCACCAACGGGCCTTCCATCCAGCAGAACCGGAAATTGGACGTGACGGGCCTGCGGCCGCTTGTCGACCTGTGCATGGTATCCGGGGACGAGCGGGTGCACAAGCCCGACCCGGAGATATTCCGCCGGGCGGCTTCCCGGCTGGGCGTGGCCTGCGGGAGCTGTGTGTATGTGGGGGATCATCCGGTCAACGACATCCAGGGCGCCGCCGCCGCCGGCATGCGCCCGGTGTTTATCAATGTCGCGCGCCGGGACATCCATCCCGACGGGGTGATCGAGATCCATTCCCTGCGGGAATTGCTGGATGTGGTCTGACCCGGCCCTGTCCGGCCACTGTGGGGAAAAGAGGGCTTTACGAAGGGGGGAAGGGCATTGACCCGGCTGGAATATACCGTGCCGCCGTCCCGCGACGGCGCCCGGGTGCAGGATTTTCTGCGGCGGGACTGTGGCCTGTCCTGGAGGATGGTTGTCCGGCTTAAAGGGGTGGACGGAGGCATCACCGCCGGCGGCGTTCCGGTGCGGACCATTGACCGGCTTGCGGCCGGACAGCAGGTGGTCCTCACCTTCCCGCAGGACCGGGTGCGGATCGAGGGGATGGAGATGCCCCTGGCGGTGGTGTATGAAGACGCGCATCTGCTGGTGGTGGATAAGCCGCCGTACCTCGCGGTGCATCCCTCGGCGGGAAAGCCGGATCCGACCCTCGCCAACGGCGTGGTGGCGTATTATGAAAAGAAAGGGGAGGCCGCCTCATTCCGGCCGGTCAACCGGCTGGACCGGAATACCAGTGGACTGCTTCTCGCGGCCAAGGACCCCCACACGGCCTTTTTACTGGCCCGGAAACCCGACAAAACCTATCTGGCGGTGGTGTTCGGCCGCTTGGAGGGGGAGGGGACCGTCGACGCGCCCATACGGGTCCGGGAGGGCTGCTGCATCACCAGAGAGGTGGGGGAGGGCGGCAAGGAGAGCGTAACCCACTGGCAGGCGCTGGCCTCGGATGGAACCTGCTCCCTGCTGCGTCTGCGCCTCGAAACCGGGCGTACCCATCAAATCCGGGTACACATGGCCCATATCGGCCATCCGTTGGTGGGAGATACCCTGTACGGCACGGATGGGACGCTGCTGCCCCGCCACGCCCTGCACTGCGCCGAAATGGCATTTGTTCATCCGCTGACCGGAGAACCCCTGCGGTTATTCAGCCCGCTCCCCGCCGATATGGCGCATTTTTTGGCGGGCAGGGGGATGCCGCTGCCAAGGCCGGGGGGCGAAGGCCCGGATCCGGGGCCGCAGGACTTTTCTTAAGATTTTCAGAAGGTTCATGACGCGGCGGCGCGGATGTTGTATAATAACCCTATCGAAATCCGAAGGAGGAATGGACATGCCCGCGATGATCGCCCATTACCTGTTTGCTCAAAGAGTGTTTGCCAAATTGAAAAAAGCGGGCGCCGAGCCCGAGGACCGGGATATGGCGGCGGTGGGCGCTCAGGGTCCCGACCTGTTCTTCTTCCACCGGGTCCTGCCCTGGGAGCCGGGCGTCAGCTTTGCCAAACAAGGCAGCCTGCTGCACAAGATCAGCCCGGCGAAACTGTTCGAGGCCTTCCGCGCGGGGATCAACCGCGCTTCGGGGGAGGACCGCGCCGCCATGATCGGATACGTGGAGGGGTTTTTCTGTCACTACGCCCTCGACCGCGCGGCCCATCCCTTCGTCTACTACTGGCAGGAAGAACTGCGCCGGGAACAGCCCGGGTATGGGACAACCGATCACCAGTACCATTTCCGCATCGAAAGCGCGCTGGATACCATCACCCTGCGGCGTGAAACCGGGCGATTGGTGCGGGATTTTAAGCTGGCGTCGGTCATTCCGTCCGGCTCGTCCGGGGGATGGATGGCCATGGGCCGTCTTTACCAGCCGATTTTTGCCCGCTTGCTGGGATGCCCCGGCGCCCAGGCCGGGCAGATCGCCCTCGCTCCCCGGGATATGCGCCGCGTGGTCTCGCTGATGACCGACCGGACCCTGCTCAAACAGCGGCTGCTGATCGCTCCGGTGGAAAAGCTGGCCCGAAAGGGGGCCTTTGCTTCCTCTCTGATGCGGCCGGCCGACACGCGTGACTGGGATTACGCCAATGAAGGCCATGCCCGATGGGTGAATCCTTTTGACACGGCGTATGAAAGCACCGACAGCTTTTTCGACCTGTTCGACCTGGCCGCCTGCGAGGCAACCGACATGATCCTGGCGTTTCTCGACGCTCTGTCGTCCGGCGCCTCCATGGCGGACATTACGCAGGATCGGGGGTTTGCGAGCGACCTGCCCGGCGTGTATGAGGTGCGCCTTTAGAGAACGGGACGATTCCATGGCGGCTGCCCTGTTCTTTACATTAAAGAAGAAAAGAGCAAGAGGAGACGAAGCGTTTGAAGCGGATTGCGAGTTTCGAGGTGGATCATACCACCCTCACCCCCGGCCTTTATCTCTCCCGCACCGACGGAGATGTGACGACATATGACCTGCGCTTTATCCGGCCCAACACCCCGCCTTATCTGCCCTGTGCCGTGATGCATACCATCGAGCATCTGTTTGCCACCTATGTGCGCAACAGCGCCCTGGCGGACGGCGTGGTTTATTTCGGCCCGATGGGATGCCGCACCGGTTTTTATTTTCTCACGAGGGGGATTTCCCACCGGCAGGGAATTGCGCTGACCCGGGAGGCGCTGCGTTTTATCGCCGGTTTTGAGGGGGATATTCCCGGCGCGACGGCGGCGGAATGCGGCAATTTCCGGGAACATGATCTGCAAGGAGCCCGCCGGTATGCCGCTGCCATGGCGGAACGGCTGGAGAACTGGAGGGAGGAAGACCTTTCCTATTCCCCGAAGATTTGACGTGCATATTTTCTATAAAATATTGATATAATGAGAACTATAAGGGCAAAATAGACAAACATCCTGCAAAAGGGTTGCAAGTTTGTAATATTCTGAGTATAATGAACTCAAGATGTTACAAAATTGTAATCCTTTTCTTTCCATTGTAGGACCGGACAGGCTCCGGCTTATCCCGGTCCGCGACGAGCCCGGCTCCCCCGCACGGTGCCCGGGACGCTGAATATAAGGAAGTGTTTCCCCTTCATGATCCCTTTCATGACGACTCTTGCCAAGCGGCTTGCCGACGCCGCGAGCAAAATCAAAACCGCCGCCGGGCCTATATGGTCCACTGTTATCCGGCGGATCACCGCCGACCTGCCCTGTGCGATGGAAAAAGCGGCCCATATGGGCTACGTCCTGTGCTACGCGGTGGGGGTGCGTACCCTGCTGACGGGCAGGCGGACCGGCCGGGCTTTGGCCCGCCTTTTCCGCCCGGCCGGCCGTTTGGCGTATAAGGCCGTGGATAAGCTGGCTCTTCGCCACCTGCGCGCGGTGGGGCGGGAGCTTGGCCGAATCCGCGAGGGCTTTGCCCTCGCCGGCCGCGAACTGAAAGCGGCGTATCAGGTCCACCCCCTGCGGGTGATACCGGCGGCGCTGCGTCTGCCGGTTAAGGGCTTCCGCCGCCATCGCCAGGCGGTGGTCAGCAGCTTCAATCTGCTGGCACCGGCCGCCGCTGTGCTGGCACTGGTCCTGACCCTGCAGTTCTGGAGCAACGCGACCTTTGCGCTGGCGCTGGAATACGACGGGCAGACCCTCGGCTATATCGCAGACGAATCGGTTTATGACGCAGCCGCATCGTTGGCGTCCGGCCGTGTCATCAACGCCGACAATTCCTTCCGTGTGGAACGGGTGCCCAAGCTGACCCTCACGCTGGTCAACAAAGACCAGATCGTGGATGAAACCACCGTCTGCGACCGTATTCTCGGTATCAACGAGGACAATCTGTCCCAAAGCTCGGGGCTTTATGTGGACGGGGAATTCGTCGGGGCGCTGCCGTCGCGGATCTTTTTAGAGGACGCGATGCAGACGGTCCTGGAAGCGCAGCTCGACGGCTCGGAGGGAAGCAGCGCCTCTTTTGTCCAGGATCTGCAGATTGTGGACGGCCTGTATCCGGTGTCGGCCCTGGTCGGGACCGAGACCATGGACGGCTATCTGCAGCAGCTTCCAGTCCGCGTGGTGTCGTATGTCACGTATGAGGAGCCGATTCCCTATGCCTCCACTACCGAAGAGGTAGCCTCCCAGCTTCTCGGCTACCGTTCGGTCAAGACCAAAGGTGTGGAAGGCGTACAGTCGGTCACTGAAGAGGTTGTTTCAATTGACGGGGTGGAGCAGTCCCGCACCGTGGTTTCCACCTCGGTGGTGAAGGAACCGGTCAATGAAGTGATCGCGGTGGGCGGCAAGAAATACAATGAGACCTCCGTCGCCGGCGACGGCAAGGCCACCGGTACCTTTATCTGGCCTCTGCCGGCCACCAAGCAGATCAGTTCGTATTTCGCCACCCGATGGGGCAGTATGCACGGCGCGATTGATATTTCCAATGGCCGGGTCAACGGCAAGCCGATCATCGCCTCCGACGGCGGCAAGGTGGTCGAGGCGGGATGGCATTACAGCTACGGCTATTATGTGCTGATTGATCACGGCAACGGCTTTAAGACCCGGTACGCTCACTGCAGTTCCCTCAAGGTGAAAGTGGGTCAACGGGTGGCGCAGGGGGAATATATTGCGAATGTCGGCAATACCGGCAACAGCACCGGCCCTCATCTGCATTTTGAAGTGATTAAAAACGGCAGCCTGGTCAATCCGCTGAACTATGTGGACCGGTAAGCGGCCGCGCGGCTGATTCCGACCGGCGCCGGGGTTTTGGGGCGCCGGCGGGCATGACCGCGAATAATCATAGGAGTATAAACGGCTGGAAGGCATTGCCTTTCCAGCCGTTTTCGTTTGTCATAAACCGGTCAGGGAAACTCTCTCTTTCAAGGAGGGAGCCATTTTGCGTCCGGCAGTACTCCGCCGCTCCAATCCGTGCTATAATGGGATAGAGGGCGAAGGCCCGAAATCCGACTGAAACGGGGGAGTGACCCATGGACCGGCCCGGTAAAACGTGGAAGAATCTGATCCGGCAGCATGTGCCGAGGCTTGCCCTGATTACAGCCGCCTCGGTCATTATGGCGCTGAACATCAACAGTTTTGTCGATGCGGGCGGCCTCTTTCCAGGGGGCTTTAACGGGCTGACGCTGCTTATCCAACGCAGTGCCGAGCAGTTTTGGGGCTTGGCGCTGCCGTTCTCCCTGATCAATTTTCTTCTCAACGCCCTGCCTGCTGCCATCAGTTTCCGACTGATCGGCAAGCGGTTCACCCTCTATTCCTGCCTGATGATCGTGCTGACCAGCGTGCTGACCGATGTTCTTCCCGCGATCCCCATCACCAACGACGTGCTGCTCATCTGCATATTCGGGGGGATGATTAACGGTTTTGCCATCAGCCTCTGCCTGCTCGGCCGCGCGACAAGCGGCGGCACCGATTTTATCGCGGTGGCGGTGTCGGAACGGCTCGGCGTGGACGCGTGGAATTATGTCCTGCTCGGCAACGCGGTGCTGTTGGCCGCCGCGGGATTCCTTTTCGGGTGGGACAAGGCGCTCTATTCCATTTTGTTCCAATACGCGTCCACACAGGTGGTCCATCTGCTCAATCCGCGCTACAAACGCACCACCCTGTTCATCATCTCGGAAAAGTCCGAGGAAATCTACGAGCAGATCAAGGATGCCACCCATCATGGCGCCACCCTGTTCCACGGGACCGGTTTATGGGGCGGACAGCCCCGCTCCATGATTTACTCCGTCATTGCGGGGGATCAGGTCAAGGCCATCACCCGCAAGGTGCGGCAGATCGACCCCCATGCCTTTGTCAACATTCTGAAAACCGACCAGGTGTCGGGAAATTTCTACCAGAGACCCAACGACTGAGACCGGCCTGTTCACCGGAGGGACTCTGGCCGTCCGGCGAGGCGGGCAGGGCCTCTAGGTTAGCAGGGGTGACGTGGGAAAGCGCGGTCTCATCCACCTGTTTCGCCCCATCCGTCCAGATGGGCCTGCTGCATCGCCCGGACAATCCGGGGCTTTAAGGGGCCGTATCGTTCGGACAGATCCCGCAGCAGGAGATCCACCTCACTCCGGCGGGTATGGCCGTCCGCCGGGCATCGGGACGCCACTACCGGCAGATTCTTTCGCCGAACATAGGCCGCGATCTCCCGTTCCTCCAAAAAAACGAGGGGCCGGATCAGGGTCAGGCCCCGGCGGTCGAGTACCGTTTTGGGGGAAAAGCAGCCGAGTTTTCCCTCCCCAAGCAGGTTCATCAAAAAGGTCTGGGCCGCATCGTCCTGATGATGCCCGAGCGCCACCACATTGCAGCCCATGTCCTGGGCAGCCTGATGCAGCGCGCCGCGCCGGAGCCGGGCGCACAGGCTGCAGGGATTTTTTTCCCGCCGCTCAAGGAAAACCGTCGAGTAGATGCGGGTGCGGCGGAGGAGAAAGGGAACCTCCAGCCGTTCGCACAGGGCGGCGATGCCACGGGTATCGTCCTCTGCCCCTTCCATCCCGAGGTCCAGCGTGACCGCCGAGAGGGAAAAGGGCACCTGGGAAAAGTCACGGAAAGCGGCCAGCAGAGCCAGCAGCGCGACGCTGTCCTTGCCGCCGGATACGCCGACGGCGATCCGGTCCCCCGGCTCGATCATGCCGTAACGATATATGGCCGCCTGCATCCGGGACAATACCGTATCTCCCATGTCGCCACCCCCGCCGATGATGATTCAGGCTGACTTCTGCCTTTATGCAGCACCATTATATAGGCAAACGGGGTTCGTTTCAATATGTGGCGGTGAAAAGGCCGCCTTTATAGATTGCGGCCACCGGCTTGACCTGGCAGACAAAATTCTCTATAATGGTAAAAAACGGGAAATTGAGGGAAAAATACCCTTTTCTAGACAAGGAGGGGCGGCCATGCCGGATTCTGTCTACACATTGGGAACGGTGGAAGCGTCGGAGCAGCTTCTGCGGGATATGTATATTGATCTGCGCATCAAAGCGAGCCGATGGGCGCGTGTTACGAGACAAACACCCCAAGCCCGCATGGGGTATATCGGCCAGCATCTGGTCAGCGTGGTCACCGGATACCCGGGCACCGGCACCGGCGCCCGGGGACGGGATTTGCTTTTGTCACAGGACCAATACGCGGAGATTAAAACCTGCAATCGCGTGGATCAGCTCGGCACCTGCGGCCACTGCAAGGCTGCCGTTTCCAGCGTTGAGGAGGAATGCCCCTTCTGCGGATCGGACGATATCCAACGGAAAAAGGATTCCAAATGGCTCATCAACATCCGCCATGACGAGGAGTTCTGCCGGATTCTGGACCCCGTGTATTATTATTTTGTCCTGTTTGAAAACCAGGGGGACGACACCGACGTGACGGTCTCCATCTGGCGCTCCAACCCCAAAACCAAGGGGTTTGCTTATATGTTGATGGATTATTACTTGAACATCCAGTCGGCCTCCAAGTCCAAAGCGCCGCTCGATTTTTGGCCTTATCAGTTTAAATTTTATCTGACCGGCCCGGCGCTGGTCTACCGCGCCGTCATCCGAAACGATAACGAGATTGAAACCCTCATATTCCCGGAAAAAGGCAAGGGATATACTGGCGAGATGCCAGCCCTGCCCGCGTTTGAGAAAGCGACCACGCTGAATAAAGACTGTCTGAAGGCCCTGGCCCTCCAGGTGGATCCGGGCGCCCGCGTCTCCAGGAAAAACAAACGGGAACTGCTGACCATTTTGGAGGATCACCGCAACCGGTCCGGTTTGACAAACGCGGCGCTCTGCGATTTCTTAGCCTCTGGGGTTTACCTGCCCCGGCTGCGGGGCGTCCGGAATAGGATTCCCCCCTCCTTCTTCACGGCGTACCCGGAGCTGAACAAGACGGCGGCCGGAACATGACCGGCCGGCTCCGGGCGAATCCCCGGTAAGCTCGGATGCCGGCCCCTGCCTTCGGCGGCGGACCGGGCGTGTGATGCCGGTTCAAAAACCCCTCCGACAGCGTCGGAGGGGTTTTTGAATAACGGTTATCGTCTGCCCTTTGATCGGCAGGGCCAAGGGCCGGACCCCCCATCCTGTCTGCCGGGCATAACGACGCGATGGGGATAGGAAACCTTCGGGGGATGGTTTCGTCGGAGGGCATCCGGGGGTTCTCAGGTCTTCCGAAGAAATGCAAGGTTTCGAAAAGCGGGCTATTCCTCTTTCGCAATCGAAGTCAATGCCCATCCGTCCGCCGTTTTGACCACGGTGTAAAGCTGCGCATAGGTCGCCTGGTCGGCTGTGGGCGGGATTTCATTGCCGTTGTCGTCGATGGCAATATCCTGATTGGATACATAGGCCACCCGGACGGTCACGGTATCCCCTTTTTGCTTCAGAGTGTCCAAAACCGGCACGTAGTTCGATGACACGGTGGTAAAGGGCACGTGATAGCAGGCGTTTTCCGGATCGTATTCAAAGGCGAAACCCTGGCTGTCCTCTTCGATGCTGTGATGGTTGGGCAAGGCTTCGGAGCCAAAAAGATGGCGATACGAGGCTTCGATTTCTTCAATCGGGATCAGCAGGCGGTATTCCTCGTCTTCGGGATACAGGCTGGTCTCATCGTTCTCCCGGTACTGGCGGACCTGCTCCGCCGTAGTCACCCGCCAGATCGCTGCGAGAAGGAGGGCGTCCTGCTGTTCGTCGTTGATATTGGTAAAGGGGGTAGGGCAGTACTGCATAACGGGGAGAAGGAAATCGCCCAGTTCTGCGCGCAGGGCGGTATCGTCCCGGGATTTCTGGATGGCGTTGATTCCCGTGAGAATCAGGGACACGACACCGACGGCGGCCAGCACCAGCACCAGAAAGCCCAACGGCGCTGCGTACCACAGCCGCCCCTTCCGCCGCCCGTGTTTGGTATAGCGGGGAGAGCGGATTGGCGCTTTGGTATCGTCGCCTTCCGGCATGGCCAGGGCGGCCAGGCTCTCCCCTTCCGGCGCAGGGACTGCGCCGGGCCCCTCCGCCCGTTCACCCGGCTTGTCATCCGCTTCGGCGGGTGGGGTGGGCGCGGGAGTTTCCGTCCCGGTGAACGGCCCCGGGGATCGGCGCCGGGAGGAGAGGTGTACATCGGCCGGAGGGTTCTGCTCCGGAAGGGACGCCGCCTCCGGCCCCGGCTTATTCAAAGGGGAGGCCGGAGGAACATCCGGCGAATTCAGGGGGGTTGGTTCCGAAGAGACGGCGGATGCCCGGGGTTTCCGGCCGTCCGGCGCCGGGTTTTCCACCCGTTTCCAGTCGCTCATGGGGTTGGCCTCCTTTTAGCGGATCTGTCCGTTGCCGACCACAATGTATTTGGTGGTGGTCAGTTCCCGCAGTCCCATCGGGCCGCGGGCGTGAAGTTTCTGGGTGGAGATGCCGATCTCCGCGCCCAGCCCGAACTCTGCGCCGTCGGTGAAGCGGGTGGAGGCGTTGAGATAGACGGCGGCGGCGTCCACCCGGTTGAGGAAGGTTTCGGCGGCGGACGCGCTGTCGGTGACGATGCATTCGCTGTGGCCGGTGCCGTACTGCGCGATATGGGTCAGCGCGTCTTCGAGGGAATCCACCACCCGGACCGCCAGAATGTAATCAAGATATTCCGTCGCCCAGTCCTCTTCGGTGGCCGCGGTGGTTTCCATATCCCGCAGAATGGCGGCCGCCCGGGGACAGCAGCGCAGTTCCACATGGTGTTCCCGCATGCCGGCGGCGATGGCGGGCAGCGCCCGTTCCGCGACCGCCGCGTGGACGAGCAGCGTCTCAGCCGCGTTGCACACCGACGGGCGGGATACCTTGGCATTGACGGCGATGGACACCGCCATCGCCACATCGGCGTCCTTATCCACATAAATATGACAGTTGCCGGTGCCGGTCTCGATGACGGGGACCGTGGCGTTCTGCACCACCGAGCGGATCAGGCCGGCGCCGCCGCGGGGGATGAGTACGTCGAGGTATTCGTTCATCCGCATCATGGAAGAGGCGGTCTCCCGGGAAGTGTCTTCGAGGAGCTGCACCGCGTCGGCGGGCAGCCCTTCGGACGCGAGGCCGTCCCGGATGGCTGCCGCGATGGCGATATTGGACCGGATCGCCTCCTTGCCGCCCCGGAGTAGCACGGCGTTCCCCGCTTTCAGGCAGAGAGCCGAAGCGTCGGAGGTCACATTCGGCCTGGCTTCGTATATCATGCCCACCACGCCAAGGGGCACCCGCTCGCGGCGAATCCGCAGGCCGTTGGGGCGGCGGAACCCCTCTATCACCTCTCCGACCGGGTCGGGCAGGGCGGCGGTCTGCCGTACCCCTTCCGCCATCCCTTCAATGCGGGCGGCGGTCAGAGACAGGCGGTCGATCATGGCCGGCATCATCCCTCCCGCCTTGGCGGCGGCAACATCCGCCGCGTTGGCCGCGAGGATGGCCTCGCTTTGATCCAGCAGAGCCTGCGCCACCGCCTGCAGGGCGGCGTTTTTCTGTTGCGAACCGGCGCCCGCCAGCAGGCGCGCGGCGGCCTTGGCCCGTTTGCCCAGCGTTTCCAGTGTTTGCATGGTGGATCCCGTCCTTTCCTTTCCGCGCGGCGGCCCTCCCGCCCCACGGTGTGGTATGCCTCCGGTACCGGATGGGCTTCTGTTTTTCAATTCTGTCCGGACAACCTCGGGACGATGCCTGTCCCGTTTGAGCCCTGTCAACCGGTTTGTCTTTATCATACCATATTTCCCGTCTATTGCAATGGCGAAAATTCTTTGGAAAAACACCTTGCATTCCGCCACGGAGTGTGGTATACTATCTATCAGTGTAAGCTGTGGTATGGAAAGAGTGGGGCGACCCGCTCTTTTATGTTTGTTTGGAAAGAACCGATCTGCAAAGGAAAGGAATGTGCCGATATGGCCAAGCCACGCACCGCCTCCTCCGGAGGAGCCGCGGCGGTCTGCCGCGCCCTGGCCGAGCCGATGGCCCGGCAGCTCGGCCTGCGGATTTGGGATGTCCGTTTTGTCAAAGAGGGCGCCGACTGGTACCTGCGCGTTTTTATCGACCGGGAGGGCGGCGTCTCCATCGACGACTGCGTGGATCTGTCCCGGCTGCTGTCCCCCGCGCTCGACGAGGCGGATCCCATTGAGCAATCTTATTGCCTGGAGGTCTCGTCTCCCGGGGTGGAACGGGAACTGACCCGCCCCGAACATTTTGAGGCCTATTTAGGCCGCCCGGTCACGGTCCGGCTCATCCGCCCTCGGGAGGGACAACGGACGTTTGCGGGGCGGCTGCTGGCGGGCGGCGATCCGGTCCGGCTGAAGATGCCGGAGGGCACGGAGCTGGTTTTTCAAAAAAAAGAGATCGCATCCGTCCGCGCGGCGGACGAGGACGCGGCAGACGACCAACCGGCCCTGTCCGGTAGTATAACGGAGGAATGACGGAAAATGGATAACGCAGAATTCTTTGAGGCCCTCAGACTGCTCCAAAAAGAAAAAGGCATCGAGGGGGATTACCTGCTGGAGAAAATCCGGGCGGCGATTGTGATCGCGGTCAAACGGGATTTCGGCGGAAAAGACAACATCTTCGTGGTCATGGATCCCGCGACCAACGAATTCTCGGTGTCCCTGCGCAAGACGGTCGTGGAAGAGGTGGAGGATCCCGACGAACAGATGCTGCCGGAGGAGGCCGCCCGCTACGTCAAAAACCCCAAGGTGGGGGATGTGGTGGACATGCAGCTGGAAACCAAGCAGTTCGGGCGCATCGCCGCCCAGACGGCCAAGCATGTCATCCGCCAGGGGATCCGTGAGGCCGAGCGGGGCCAGCAGATGCAGGAATTCCAGCGCCGCAATCAGGAACTCGTCACCGCGCTGGTCACCCGGGTGGATCCCAAATCCGGCGCCGCAACCCTGGAATTCGGAAAAGCCGAGGCCGTGCTGCCGAAAAGCGAGCAGATCGGGGACGAAGAACTGCATGAAGGCGACCGCGTGAAGGTATATGTCGTCGATGTGCGGGAGGGAGAAAAGGGTCCCCGCGCCCTGATTTCCCGCACCCATCCGGGTTTGGTCAAGCGCCTGTTCGAGATGGAGGTCCCCGAGATTTTCAACGGGGTCGTCGAGATCAAGGCCGTTTCCCGTGAGGCGGGTTCCCGCACCAAACTGGCGGTTCAGGCGCACGACGAAAACGTCGATGCCGTGGGTGCCTGCATCGGTCCCCGCGGCGCCCGTGTGGCTGGCATCGTGGACGAATTGGGCGGGGAGAAAATTGATATCGTCGAATACAGCGACGAACCCGAGAAATTCATCGCCGCCGCCCTTTCCCCGGCCAAGGTGCTTTCGGTCGAGGTGGATCCGGACGGCGCCAAAACCTGCCGCGTGACGGTGCCGGATGCCCAGCTGTCCCTCGCCATCGGCAACAAGGGCCAGAACGCCCGCCTCGCGGCCAAGCTGACCGGATGGAAAATCGACATTCGGCCTGAAAGCGGCTTCTACGGCGAGGACGAGGCCTGACAGCGGGCTGTTTTGTTCACCAAAGATGCGGAAGGAACAGGGGGCGAACGGCATGCACACCAAGCGGATCCCGCTTCGAAAATGCACCGGTTGCGGCGAAATGAAGCCAAAAAAAGAACTGGTGCGGGTGGTCAAAAGCCCGGAAGGGGAGATTTCCCTGGACTTGACGGGCAAAAAACCGGGACGCGGTGCCTATGTCTGCCGTTCGCTCGCCTGTCTGCAGGCGGCACGGAAAGCGAGGCGGCTGGAAAAAGCCTTTTCCTGCCAGATTCCCGCTCCGGTGTACGAACGCATGGAGGAGGAATTACAGGCAAGTGATGGAGGATAAGCTCGCGGGCCTGCTGGGGATGTGCCGGCGGGCCGGAAAGCTGACCACCGGGTTCGACGCCGTGACGGCGCTGGCCGCCGAAGGGCGGGCCGCTCTGATCCTGACGGCGTTGGACCTGTCGGAAAAAACCGGCAAGGAGCTGCGGTTCGCGCTGGCGCGGGCGGCAGCGCCGGTCCCCACCCTGACCGCCGCCCTGACGAAAGAGGAACTCGGCCGCGCGACCGGATTCCGCAAACCGGTGGGCATTCTGGCGACGGCCGACGAGGGGTTCGCCCGTGCGATCGGCCGGTGCTGTCCGGCCGGAACCGACCACGATTTGGAGGAGGAACCGCCCTATGATGATTAAATACCGCGTCAGCGAGGTTGCCAAGGATTTCGGCGTGCCCAGCAAGGAAGTGATCGGGCTGCTGGCAAAATACGTGGACACGCCTAAAAAGAGTGCCACGGCGCTGGAGGAAAACGAACTGGATCTGGTGTTTGAATATTTCACCCAGAACAACAGCGTGGAAAACTTCGATGCCTATTTTGCCACGGCGGCGGAGAAACAGCAGACGGCACCGGCGCCCGCGCCGAAAGCGGATGCCGCTCCGCCCACGGCACCTGCCCCGGCTGCGGCGGCCTCTCGTCCGGGTCCGGCGGCCCGTCCGTCCGCGCCCGTTCAGAAGGCGCCCAAAGCGCCCGCGCAGCCCCGGCCGCAGATCGAGCGCCGCACCGTCGATACCCGGACCCCGCAGGTCAACGTGGGCCGGTACGATGAGAAATTCGACGTGCTCGCCCAAACCTCTAAGCAGGTCCGTGGGGACGGCGGCGGGATCAAAAAACAGAAGATCAACCAGAAATCCCAGCAGTACCGCAAGCCCCATCCCCGCCGGGAGACCGAGGCCGAGCGGCTCCGCCGCATCCAGATGGAGCGGAAGATGAAGCCGATCACCATCACGGTGGGCGAGACCATCACGGTCGCCGAACTGGCGTCCCGTCTGAAGGCCACGGTGGCCGAGGTCATCAAAAAGCTGATGGGCCTCGGGGTGATGGCGACGGCCAATGAGGAAATCGACTTCGACACCGCTTTCCTGGTGGCGGGCGAGTTCCACGCCAAGGTCGAGCGGGAGGTGGTCGTGACCATCGAGGAGCGGATCATCGACGACAGCGAGGACACCGACGAAAACCTGAGGCCCCGGGATCCGGTCGTGGTCGTGATGGGCCACGTCGATCACGGCAAGACCTCCATCCTGGATACCATCCGCAAAACCAAGGTGACACAGGGAGAGGCCGGCGGCATCACCCAGCATATCGGGGCCTACCGGGTCAAGATAAACGGGCAGTCCATCACCTTTTTGGATACCCCCGGCCACGCGGCGTTCACCGCCATGCGCGCCCGGGGTGCCCAAGTGACCGATATTGCCATCCTGGTCGTGGCGGCGGACGACGGCATCATGCCCCAGACAGTCGAGGCGATCAACCACGCCAAGGCCGCGGGGGTCTCCATCGTCGTCGCAATCAATAAAATGGACAAACCGGAGGCCAATCCGGATAAAGTCATGCAGCAGCTCACAGAATATGAACTGGTGCCCGAGGAATGGGGCGGCGATGTCATCTGTGTGCCGGTGTCCGCCGTGACCGGACAGGGGATCGACAAGCTGCTTGAAACGGTGCTGCTCGTCGCCGAGATGAAGGAACTCAAGGCGAATCCGGACCGGGCGGCGAAGGGATCGGTCATCGAAGCGCGGCTGGATAAGGGCCGGGGCCCCATTGCAACCGTCCTGGTCCAGAACGGCACCCTGCACGCCGGCGACGTGCTGGTGGCGGGTTCCGCCGTCGGCCGGGTGCGCGCCATGACCGACGACAACGGGCGCAAGGTCAACGAGGCGGGGCCGTCGGTCCCGGTGGAGATTATGGGACTCGACGAGGTGCCCACCGCAGGTGATGTCTTCAACGCCGTATCCGACGAAAAACTCGCGCGGGAACTGGTCGAGCAGCGCCGTCAGGCCGCCAAGGAAGAGCAGTTCAGCCATTACCAGAAGGTGACGCTCGACAACCTGTTCGATCAGATGCAGCAGGGCGAGATGAAAGAACTGCGGATCATCGTCAAAGCCGACGTGCAGGGATCGGTGGAAGCGGTCCGCCAGTCGCTCGAAAAACTGTCGAACGGCGAAGTGCGGGTGCGGGTCATTCACGGCGCCGTCGGCGCGGTCAGCGAAAGCGATGTCATGCTGGCCGATGCGTCCAACGCGATCATCGTCGGGTTCAATGTCCGGCCGGATCCCCTCGCGCAGGCGGCTGCAGAGCGGCAGAACGTGGACATGCGGCTTTACCGCATCATCTACGACTGCATCGAAGAGATCGAGTCCGCCATGAAGGGGATGCTCGCGCCCAAGACCAGGGAGGTCCTGCACGGCCGGGCCGAGGTGCGGCAGGTCTATAAAATCACGGGGGTCGGCGCTGTCGCGGGCTGTTATGTCCTTGACGGCAAGGTCTGCCGCAACGATCTGCTGCGGGTGGTGCGGGACGGCATCATCATCGCCGACGACAAGATGGTCTCCCTCAAACGGTTCAAAGACGATCAAAAGGAAGTCGCCCAGGGCTATGAATGCGGGATCGGTCTGGAGAAATTCCACGATATCCGCGAAGGCGACGTTTACGAAACCTATATCATTGAGGAATACCGGGATTAAAGCCGGGCGGCTTTGTCCGGATTCTGTCCCTTTTGCGGGGGAAAGGCGGGTGAAAACCCATGTCCAGCTATCGGATGGACCGGACCAGCGAGGATATCCGGCGGGAACTGACGGCCATTCTCCGGACGGTGAAGGATCCCCGGGTGTCCGGGCTGGTCAGCATCGTGCGGGTGGAGGTCAGCAGCGACCTGTCTTACGCCAAGATCTATATCAGCTCCATGGACGGTCTGGACGCCGCCAAAACCGCGGTCAAGGGCCTGACATCGGCGGGGGGCTATATCCGCCGCGAACTGGGGGCTGCGATGCGGCTGCGCCATCTGCCGGAGCTTCGCTTCATCGCTGACGATTCCATCGCCTACAGCGCCCATATTGCGCAGACCCTTCACGATCTGGAAAAGCAAGATCAGGCCGGCGGGAAGACCGGCGGCGGATAAGACGGATGGAGGATATATAAAGACGGCACAGGCGGGAAATCCCGTGCCGGGACAAGGGGGAATCTGTATGAGCCAATCGGTGACGGTGGAGGAAGCCGCCGGCCTGCTGCTGAAAGCGGACCGGATTTTGCTGCTGACCCACCAGTATCCGGACGGCGACACCATCGGTTCGGGATATGCCCTGTGCCGCGCCCTGCAGAGCCTGGGAAAAACGGCGCGGGTGGAGTGTTCCGACGAGATCCCCGATAAATACGCCTATATGACCAGCGCCGTCCCCTCACCCGCGTTTGAACCGGCGTTCATCTGCGCGGTGGATGTGGCCGACGCCAAACTGCTTGGGCCCCGGCTGGCGCCATATGCGGAGCGGGTGGATCTGTCCATCGACCACCACGCCTCTCACCGGGATTTTCAGAAGTACCTGCTTTTGGATGCCGCCGCCCCGGCGACGGCGCTGCTCATTTACGATCTGCTGCCCTGCCTGGGCGCGGCGCTTACGCCCTTCATCGCCGACTGTCTGTATACCGGTCTTGCCACCGACACCGGCTGCTTCAAATACGGAAGCACCACGCCCTATGCCCACCGGGTAGCGGCGGCGCTGATGGAGGCCGGGGCACAGATGGAGACGATCAACCGGGTGATGTTCGACTGCAAGTCCCGCGCCCGGGTGGAACTCGAACGGCTGGCGCTCGAATCCATGCGGTTTTATTGGCGGGGCCGGCTGGCGGTGATGGCGATCACCACCGATATGCTGAAAAGCAGCGGGGCGGAGGAAAACGATATGGAAGGGCTGGCCCCGCTGCCCCGCCAGATCGAGGGGGTCTGGGTCGGCGTCACCCTCCGGCAGAAGCCGGACGGCAATTTCAAGGTCAGTGTGCGCACCGGCACCCACGCCGATGCCTCCGGGATCTGCGCGCTGCTTGGAGGGGGAGGCCACAAACAGGCGGCGGGATGCGCGATGAACGGCCCGATAGACAGGGCCGTGGCCCGGATTATGGATGCTGTGCGGCAGGCCGTGCCGGGAATCGAGGCGGCTTGACACGAGGCCGGAAAACTCGTAAAGTCCCCTTTCGAGGAGGGCGGGACCATGGACGGTATTCTCTGTTTGGATAAACCGGATCATATGACCTCTTTTGCCTGCTGCGCCGTATTGCGGCGGCTGGTGGGGGAAAAAAAGGCCGGGCATACCGGCACGCTGGATCCGATGGCTACCGGCGTACTGCCCATCCTGTTCGGGCGGGCGACCCGCGCCATTCCTCTCCTGCCCGTGCAGGATAAACGGTATACCGCCACGCTGACCTTCGGATACCGCAGCGACACCCTGGACATTTGGGGAAAGGTGGAGCCCACCGGCGCCGGTGCGCCGACGCTGGAGGATATCGAGGCCGTTCTGCCCGCGTTCCGGGGCGAGATCCGGCAGGTGCCGCCGATGATGTCGGCTCTCAAACGGGACGGTGTGCGGCTGTATGACCTGGCCCGGCGAGGCATCGAGGTGGAACGGGATGCACGGGCGGTGACGGTCCGGCGGCTGGATATTCTTGACTACGACCCGCAAAAAGGGGTTTTGACCTTGGACTGCGCCTGTTCCAAGGGAACATACATACGGACGATCTGCGATGACTTGGGCCGTCGCCTTGGATGCGGCGCGGTTATGTCGGCGCTCAGGCGGACCGAAGCGGCGGGTTTTGACCTGCCGGCCTGTCTCACCCTCGGTGAGGCGCGGGAACTTGCGGCGGAGGGGGCCTTGACCGGCCGGATCCGGCCGGTCGAAGACGCCTTTGCGTCCTATCCGGCCCTGCGGGTATCGGCTGGACAGGCGGCCCGTTTTGGCCACGGCGGTGCCCTGGCTCTCGACCGGCTGCCGGCGGTTCCCTCCGGAATCGTGCGGGTGCAGGATCCGCAGGGGACCTTTCTCGGGCTGGGCGAGCCTTCGCAGGGGGAACTTAAGGTGAAGCGGCTGTTTTGACTGACGGCATGAGAACGGGGGACGGCCATATGAAGCGGCACGAGACATCCTGTGGGGCGGTGGTCTTCCGCAAAACCGCGGAGGGACCGGTCTTTTTGCTCATCCGTCATGTCAACGGCGGGCACTGGGCCTTTCCAAAAGGCCATATGGAACCGGGAGAATCCGAAGAGGAGACAGCTCTCCGGGAGATTCGGGAGGAGACCGGCCTGCCGGTCCGCCTGGACACAGGGTTTTGCCGGACCGTCCGGTATACGCCCAAACCCGGCGTAGAAAAGGACGTGGTGTATTTTCTCGCTTCGCCCGATCCCGGCGGGGACCCGGTCCAGGCCACGCCCCAGGAGGGGGAAATCCGGGAACTGCGGTGGCTGCCGGGGGAGGAGGCGCTCCCTCTCGTGACTTATGACAATGACCGCCAGGTGCTAAAAGAAGCCGCCGTGTATATCGGCCGGACCAGAAAGGCGTAAATCATACAATGGAAAAGCACACATGGGACAATGGCCTGCGGGTCCTGCTTCTCCCCGAAAAGGAGGCGCTGTCGGCCTCGGTGGATATTTGGGTGGAGGCGGGTTCCGGGTATGAATCCCCGGAGGAACAGGGCATCTCCCATTTCGCCGAACATATGCTGTTCAAGGGGACCGGCCGCCGGACCGCCCGGCAGATTTCGGAGGAAATCGACGGGCTCGGGGGCGTTCTCAACGCCTATACCACCCGGCCGTATACCCGTTACTACGCGCAGGTGCTGGCCGCCGATCCCCATCCGTCCGGGCCGGCGCAGGTGCTGGACATCCTGTTGGACATGCTGCTGCATTCCCGCTTTGATCCGGAGGATCTGGAGATGGAACGGGGTGTGATCCTCGAGGAGATCGCGATGTATGAGGATATCGGGGAGGATTTGGCTCACGAGGCGCTGTGCGGCGCCGTGTGGCCGCATTCGCCTTTGGGCCGGCCGGTCTGCGGGTATCCCGAGACAGTGGGAGGGATCACCGCGCCCGCTTTGCGGCGGTACGTCCGCCAGGCCTATACGCCGGACCGGATGCTGGTGGTTCTCGCAGGGCGTTTTGATGCGGACGCTCTGCTTCTCCGGCTGGAGGAATCGCTAGGAAAGAGGCCGCGCGGCACCGGGCGGCCGGCGCCGGACACTCCCCGATTTTGTCCCGGGATCACCCTGCGCGTCAAGCCGTTTGAACAGGTGAGTTTTGAAATCGGGTTTCCCGGCCTGGCCTATAACGATGAACGCCGGTATGCCATGATGCTGCTGAACTTTATCGTGGGCGGCGGCGCTTCGTCCCGTCTGTTCCAGCGGCTCCGGGAGGAGAGGGGCCTGGTCTATTCGGTATACTCGACCCATGAGGCGGCGGCCGGAACCGGTCTGTTCACCGTGTCCGCCTCGGTCGCCCCCGCCAATCAACGGGAGGCGCTGCGGGAAATCCGCGGCATCCTCGACGGCCTGTGCTGTCGCGGCGGCATCACGCCTGCGGAACTGGAAAGAGCCAGGGCGCAAATCAAAGCCTCGGTCATATTGGGAATGGAGACCGTCGCCGCCCGCGCGTATTATGCGGGCCAGAGCCAACTCTTCGCCGGGCGGGAAATTCCGGTGCGGGAGACGCTGGCGCTGTTTGACGGGGTGACGCTCGAACAGGTGCAGGCCCTTGCCGTGTCGATGTTTGAAGGACCGTGGGCCTATGCCGCGGCCGGGCCGGTCTGCCCGGCAGAGGACGTGCAGGCGGCTCTCGGCCGTTCCTTTACATAAAGTCAAGTCGGACCGTGGGCCGGACCCACGGATGAGAGAAGGATGTGTCGATATGCCGGAGCAATCCCTTTCGGATGCGAAAAGGATCGTGGTGAAGGTCGGGACCTCGACCCTCACCTATGAAAATGGAAAGCTGAATATCCGCGCGATTGAATCGCTGTGCAAGGTGCTGTGCGATCTACATAACGCCGGAAAAGAGATGGTTCTCGTCAGTTCGGGCGCCATCGGTGTGGGGGTGGGCAAGCTGGGTCTGCCGGCACGGCCCGCCAGCACCCGTGAAAGACAGGCGATTGCGGCGGTCGGGCAATGCGAGCTGATGTTTATTTACGACAAATTGTTCGGGGAGTACAACGGCACGGTGGCGCAGATTCTGCTGACCCGGGACATCATGGAGAACGATCCCACCAAGCAGCATATTCTGGACACATTCTGCACATTGCTGGAGATGGGGATTATTCCCGTGGTCAATGAGAACGACACCGTTGCCATCGACGAACTGGCCGGCGCCAATTTCGGGGACAACGACACCCTGTCCGCGATTGTGGCGTCGTTCCTGAACGCCGACCTGCTGATTATGCTCACCGATATGGACGGCTTATACGATGCCGATCCGCGCAAAAACCCCGGGGCCAAACGGATCCCGGAGGTCCGCCGGATCGATGACACGCTGCTCTCCATGGCCGGAGATTCCGGGTCCAACCGGGGGACTGGCGGCATGACAACCAAGCTGCACGCGGCTGCCCTTGCGCAGAGGGCCGGAATCCCCACCGTCATCATGCAGGGCTCCCGACCGGAACGGATCTATGATCTTCTGGACGGGAAGCCGGTGGGGACCCGTTTTCTGGCGGAAGAAAAGAGGCTGAACGGGGATACCCCGCCCGGCGCCTGATTTTCAGCCGTTCAGACCTGGCTTTTACGCGGGGAGATCGTGTTTCGTAAATTCGGAAAGCGAAGTAAGGAGGGGGTTTCATGCGGGGAGCCGCAGGCATTTTTCGGATCCTTTTCTGGATCGTCTTGGTATTGGTGGCGGGTGTGCAGATTATCACCATGATTAGTATTCAGATGAACAATGCCAACGCCGTGGAGGCCGGGCAATACGACGAGGTGCTGTCCATTGTACCTCTCGTTGCCGCGACCGTGTTGATGGCGGCGGGCGCGGTGCTGTTCGAAGCGGTTTCCAAACGGCGGTATATAGGGCTGCTTCTTTGTGCGGTGGCGGGCGTTGTCTTTTTCGTCTACGCCTTTTCCATCCGGGACGCTTATCCGGTCCGTGTCGGATCGTGGGGACAGGACGTGGGGGTATCGACGGCCCGCATGATATGGCGGCATATGTCGCCCATACTCGTCCCCATTCTGATGCTGGGGGCCTGGCTGAGTGAGCGCTCGGCCGCCCGTAGGCAGCCTCTATCGGATAAACCCGGGTTCGATCTGTCCGGCGGGCCCCTGTTCCGGGACGAAGGCCGTTCGCACACAAAAGCCGACATCGCGGAACCCCCGGCGCCTCCTTCGGACGATGGGCATAGCGGGCGGGGACAAAAACGCGAGTAATCGGCCCGCCCGTCCGCGTATGGCCGAGGGCAATATCGGTTTTGATAAAAAACCCGGAATGGGATGCAAGAAAGGTCCCGTTCCGGGTTTTTTGTCCACAAAAAACGAAAGCGTCACGCCGGGGCAAAATCCATTTTGTCCCGGCGTATCTTTTTATCTGAGATGGTGATTCTTCGTTTAGAAATCAGTTGTCGTTGAGGTTTCAAAGCGCCGCCGGGGAGGAGAGAAGGTGTCAAATTTGGAGCGGAATAATAAACAAACGGCGTGTTTGGTCTCGACAGAGAGGAGCTTTATAAGAGTTTTTGTGCATAGAAATCACAAAACCAATATATTTACATAATTTTACATATTATTGTTCAGTAAATTTATAAAAAACTTTACAAAAGGTTGACTTGAATTTATAATCGAATTGTAACGACATAAAGAAGCAATTTAAATTAAGAAAGGCTGTAAATTGATGAAAGCAAAAAGAATAGGAATAAGTATTCTTACTTTGTGCCTTTTAGTAATAGCATGCATTACTTTGGTCCAAATATTTTCCTGGAGAGAAGTGAAAATTACCCTCGACACCAATTATTTGGATTTCATTTCACAAAACCAAATGAAAGAGAAGGGACATTTCGCTACTCTTCCAGAGTTTGACAGCGAGGTCTCCATTGGATTTCAAAACATAGACAAGACCAAGACACTATATATCTATTCAGCTCCCATTAGGTTTCTTAATAGCGACAATTCATATTCATTCATTGATAGCCGAATAATCAATACGCCGGAGGGAGAGGCGCGAGATCATGGCTATATTTATACCGTAGCACAGAACAATGTGGTTCCGTATTTCCCCAAAAAATTATCGGATAAAAAAGGAATATTGTTATGTCAGGATGACCTACAGCTTCATTTTATTCCCCAAACAGAGAATTCGGCTTTGGCAGAGTACAAAACAGAGAATAATTTTATTGATAAAGAATTACCGATGGTGTTGTATAGGAAAATATTTCAAGACGAGGATAACCTCGCCGTATATCCAACGTCTTTGGGGTTCAATATGGAATATAGTGGGAAATTCAACTCGAACTGTATAATGAAGTTCAACCTACAGATTAGGGAAGAGGATATATTGATTAGAAGGGAAAATGGCGGGTATTTAGTTTTGTATAAAAATGAGATTGACAACCAGGGAAATAGCCAAGAAACCATTTTGTCTATAATTCACCCCCCCCTGATACATATTGATAATACCATTCTATATGGAAATCACGTAGAGTTTAAAAAAATAGCGGCGCAAGAGTATACCATTTCATTTTCAGTTCATAACGACGCAGATATCATAGGGAAAAGGGGGACCTCCTTTATTTCCGTAGAAATGAGAAAAGAGAAGCAGGCAGATAATACCTTATATTCAAAGCATCCTTTTTTGACGAATATCTATCTCTCGAACTACGCTGTACTGGGGGAAAGCCAAGATTTGGGGATAGGGGAAGCCCTAATTCGATATAAATTCGTCAAAAATTTTAATCTAAGTTCGGAGCAGATCATATCGGCAAAATATTACACATATTGTCTTACGAAGAATCATTATGAATATGAAGTCCTGCCAATGCTGGAAGATTGGTGCAGCATAACCGGAAATTGGTCGAAGAATTATAAAACCGGAGAGAGTTTTTACAATACCGTGTCATCTACAAATATCATATGCTTAGACTTAACTAAAGAGGCCCAAAAATGGTGTATGGACGATGGGCAGATGGAACACAACGGAATCAAATTAAAACAAAAAGAAGAGAAGGAGGGTGCTTATGATGTTTTCTTAACAAACGACAACACGCTTTATAAAAATGTGACGGAGGTGGTATTGAAATAGCGTTTGAATCGCATCTATTTATTTAAACTGAGATAGGACGATAAAGGAGAATGAAAGTGAAAAAGATATGTTCGCTAATGTTAGTACTGGCGATCTCTTTGGGTTTATCTTCGACTACTTTCGCGCAAACCAATTTATCGGCCTCTGAAGTTGCAGAATGGGGATTGACGGCCGAGGAAGCTCAGGCTTTGGCGATGATTAACTATAATTTGACGCCCATCAGGAACGTGGCGTTTAAACAACCATTGTATAATACCCAGAATGAAGTGGTTGCTTCTATGATTTACTTGTCACCGGTTGGATATATGATCTTTGATCCCGTGCAAAACATCGTGACGGAATATTCGGTTGAAAGCAACCATAGGTATTATACAGATCGAAATGCAGATTACGTGTATGGGGGCGCTTTACAGTATTATGAAAAAGAAGGAGGATTTATAAAAGACTTAAAAACCCAAATGGCGGTTTCGGTCGATATGATGGAGGAGTTGTCGGTATCCCCTGATTTTTCGGCATACAAAAATAACCTGGCTCAAACTTCGGCCTGCGCAGATATGGCCGAGACTTTGGCCAGAGACACTTCGATTGATTATTCCATTCAGCAAAACGCGCCCGGGAATTCTTATTATTCATACAACGACTGCTATTGGTATTACGACGAGGAGCATCTGAAGTATAGTACCCGAAAGTATAACTGCAACCGATCGAAAAACCTTTCTTATTTTGGATATCCTGAAGGAACCAAAGGCGGGGTATGCGGTTCGGTGGCCGTTGCGATACTCATGGCCTATTATGATGATTATAGAGACGACCGCTATGTTCCAAACAACGAGGATAAATCTTATGGAAGCTATAGTGTGGAAACATACGGATGCAAATTAACAAAAAATTTAATTCCCTATATAGATAAAGGGACTCCCGGCAGCGTGCATATTGATTGGGGGATGGATAACTATCTGGAGGATCTGAATATCGACAACTATACGAGTTGGAACTGGTTTATAAACAACGAGGGCAGAATACGCTATGGGGCCAGGGAAAACAGGCCGACCATATGTGGTCTTAACCATCCTGAATATGATAACCATTGGGTGGTGGCTACCGGATACAAAGAATACGGCTATCAAAAAGCGAACGGCGATTTGGTGACTTGGAACTTTTACGTTGAAGTTAACGACGGATGGGGTAGAGATGGTGTTTATATACATATCAATTATGTAGTATCCACGTATTGGTTGCACAATGTTAGTTGAGGGGGTTCTTTCCGGCACAAGGGGGAGATGAGATGAAATTTTTAAAAAGGCATAAAATCTTGAGCGTCTTTTTGGCGGTTCTGCTTCTTTGTGTTCTGCTGTTCTTTTTAGGGGTGTTCGGCTTCTTAAACCCGCCGATTACCTACGATTATCATATCGGCGCCAATTCCATTAGCTGGTATTCCGACACGCCGTATTATCTTTTTGTAACAATCAAAGAAAGCCCTACTTCCGAATATAGGTCGATCAATTTAGACAAAGAAACGGCCGATGCCCTTTCCGCGGTTGTTCGGGGGATCGAAGGGCAAAGACTTTCATTGTTTACGTCCCGTGATACGCAGGAATTTATATCTATTACCTGGGGCCAGTTGTGGTTTTATCCAAATTGTTATAGCAACGGCAATTACGATCTGAACTATACCTGTAAAAATTACGATCAGGTATATGCAGCCCTAAAAGAGATCGTGCTGTCTATAGAAGAGGAACCCCCTCCATCCCCTGAGGAGACGGGAGCAGGCGAAAATCCATAAACGAAAGGGCCGGCTGCAAACCGAAACGTTTGCAGCCGGCTTTTTTCACTGTCGGATCAATTTTCGGGGACGTCTCCCGGGTCGGGCTTCCGAAGGAGGCCGCCGCCTTCCTCCCCGCCTGTCGCGGTGTCTTCCCGGGGCTGCGGCGCGGCGGGCCCCTGTTCCGGGACGAAGGCCGTTCGCACACAAAAGCCGACATCGCGGAACCCCCGGCGTCCCCTTCGGACGATGGGCATAGCGGGCGGGGACAAAAACGTGAGTAATCGGCTCGCCCGTCCGCGTATGGCCGAGGGCAATATCGGTTTTTGTAATTTATTGATATTATAACAATATTGTTAATTAAAAACTTTACAAAAGACGGACATGAAATTATAATCAAATTGTAGTTAACGTATTGGTTGCACAATGTTAGTTGAGGGGTCACAAGGGGGAGATAAGATGAGATTTTTAAAAAGGCATAAAATCTTGAGCGCCTTTTTGGCGGTTCTGCTTCTTTGTGTTCTGCTGTTCTTTTTAAAGGTGTTCGGCTTCTTAAACCCGCCGCTTACCTACGATTATCATATCGGCGCCAATTCCATTGGCCGGTATTCCGACACGCCGCATTATTATTATGTAACGATTAAAGAAAGCCCTACTTCCGAATATAGGACATTCGATTTAGACAAAGAAACGGCCGATGCCCTTTCCGCGGTTGTTCGGGGGATCGAAGGGCAAAGACTTTCATTGTTTACGTCCCGTGATACGCAGGAATTTATATCTATTACCTGGGGCCAGTTGTGGTTTTATCCAAATTGTTATAGCAACGGCAATTACGATCTGAACTATACCTGTAAAAATTACGATCAGGTATATGCAGCCCTAAAAGAGATCGTGCTGTCTATAGAAGAGGAACCCCCTCCATCCCCTGAGGAGACGGGAGCAGGCGAAAATCCATAAACGAAAGGGCCGGCTGCAAACCGAAACGTTTGCAGCCGGCTTTTTTCACTGTCGGATCAATTTTCGGGGACGTCTCCCGGGTCGGGCTTCCGAAGGAGGCCGCCGCCTTCCTCCCCGCCTGTCGCGGTGTCTTCCCGGGGCTGCGGCGCGGCGGGCCGGGGATCTTCCTCTGCAGGAGAGGGGGATTCTTCCACCGGACGAGGGCCGCCGGATACGGACGGGCCGGGGACGGGCTGGCTCTGTCCGGAAGGGGCCCCCGTATCGGGAGCGTCGTCCCGGGAGGGCGGCACCAGTCCGCCGGACGGGATTACGGATGGCTCGGATGGGGGAGAATCCACGGCTCCCCCTTTCCCTGCGGCCTCCGGCGCCCGCAGACTGCCGGGAGAGGGGATGTCAAACCGGGCGAGCAGGCGGGCGTCCCGTTTCCTTTGGAGGCGGATATGGGTAAGCACAGCCAGCAGGATAACAAGGCACAGGCTGACGCCGCTCAGAAGGACACCGACCCATAGCCCCTGGGGGGTGTAGCGCAGTTCGACCGTGTGCGCGCCTGCCGGTACATCGAACGCCAAAAAAGCCTCGGACACGCCGTAAGTTTCCACGGGTTCTCCGTCCACCTCGACCCGCCAGCCGGGATCGTAGGGGATGGAGGTGAAGAGGGGGCCTCCATCCGATTCGATGGTTCCCAGGATATGGCTGTCCGAGAAGGAGGAGACTTCCAGCCCGGAGGCGCTCAACTTGTCGATGGCGTCACGGTAGACATCCTGGTTGAGGGTGGCGACAAAGAAATTACCGGAGCAGGACATTTCCGCCGACACCGTCATGGTCAAGGTGTCGCCTTCCTGGAGCGAGCCGGCGTCGATGATGTAAGCCTCCCGGGGGCTGACCGTCCAATTGGAGCCGTTCGCCGAAACCTGAATGGTTTTCGCCGCGCCGCAGTCGGCATAGATATAGGTCTGTCCGCCGCTTTGCAGCGTCACAGTATAGGTGCCGTCGGCCTTGCCGTTTGAGGCGTAGAGGTTGAAGGCGGTGGGGGTGCTGCTGTTGGAACCGTCGACGGGATGAAGGGTGAAGAGCTCACGGCTGTCCCCTGTCAGGGCCTTGAACAAGGTGTTCTGGGACGTAAAGGGATAATAATACGAGTACTGCCAATCTCTGATCGCCTGGTTAGCCACATAGCCGATGGGCAGGGCATCCGAATTCTCATAAATATAATAGTTGATGCCGTTGTGGCTGACGCTGTCCAGGTATTTGAGCTGATTGTGAGAGGTCAGACGGGAATTCATCACCACATAGCGGATGCCGAGCAGGGAATCCACGGTGGGGACGAAAGCCTTGTACAAATGGCTGTTGACGCCGTTGACCGCATATCCCAGCGCCCCCATCGTGCGGGTGGTGGTATAGTAATTGCTCGAGGAGAAGACGGTGATGCCTCGGTAACCGAACAGAGCGGTATCCACGCAGGTGCGGCGTGGGAGCAGTTCCATCCGGTAGAAGGCTTCGCCCATCTGGCTGTCCCCGATCCGCTGCGCCTCCTCCACGGCCAGGCGGATGGTCTCGACGGAATCGTTGTCAACATAGTTGTCGTGGTCGGTGTAATGTTCCTGGGAATCCAGCATGCGGAAGGCGCCGTCCGCGTGGAACAGCATTTCCCCCGTCACCAAGAGGCAGAGCAGCGCATAGGCCACCCGCATCCGCCGGATTTTTTTCCGGGATACCAGAGCCAGCACGGCGGCATACACCGCCAGCAGCAGCAGGCTGATATAAATCGCCTCGAACCCGTACGCTTCATCGCCAAACTGCTCTTCCACGATCAGATAGACCAGCAGGGCCGTAAAGGACACCGCCACCTGTTTAAACGTGACGGCGCGCAGATGTTGAAGGGTTTCAAACGCAATGAGGAGCAGCACGAAGCTGTACAGAAAGGAAAAGCGATAGGGGAGGTCGTTCGGGAAATGCATCCCGTGCCAAAACAAATTCGCCAGGTTGACCGTGAAGCTGAACCCGAGGGCGGCGAACAGCCCGATATAGGCAAGCCGCCGGCGCAGCGGGATGGCCTTCAAGGTGGCGAAGATGGGCAGCAGCAGCACAGCCAGCATCCCACAGTAGATATTGGGCAGGTTTCCGGAACGGATGGTGGGGGTGGTGCCATATAAATGCCGGCCCAGAAGACCAAACATATCGAACATGGAGGTCAGTTCCGGCGGCTTGGCTCCGGCGGCGGAAGTGTGGCCGAGGGCCAGATAAACCGGTACAATGAGGAACATCGCCAGCCCTCCGCCGAGAAGGGAGCCGACCGCGAAACGGAAAAAGCCGCGCGCCTGCTGTGCGGCGCGGCGCTTTTTCCGAAATACATAGACCGCGTAATATAACACCAGGAAAATGCAGAGCATGAAGCCGATGTAATAGTTGGTGATCAGCGCATAGGCAAGCGGCAAAATATACCACAAATACCGGCCGGTCCGCATGAGCTTTTCAAAACCCAGCACCACGAGGGGCAGCACCATGACGACATCCAGCCACATGATGTTCCAGGAATAAGCGATCATGTACATCATCAGGGCGTACATCACCGACACCATGGGGACGGTGATGTTCCGGCGGCGGTATACGCTCTGCACGCAGGCGGCAAAAAAGGCACCGGCAAGGGCGTTTTTGAGCAGGGTGATGACCAGAATTCCCTCGGCGAGCAGATGTTCAGGGAAAAGGAGAAGCAGGACATTGAAAGGGCTGGCCAGATAATACCCGAACAGGGAGACAAAATTGATGCCCAGGCCCACCTCAAAGGAATACACCGGGTTTCCGCCGTTGAGGAGCATGTCCCGCAGATGGGCCAAAAGCGGCGCGTATTGGTGATACATGTCCACGATCATGCCGGTCTTTTCGCCGAGCGGCCACATGCCCAGAAACGTGTAGGCCAGGCACATACACGCAAGGGAGAGGAAGCCCGCGACGACGGGGTAAAACCAGATGCCGTGCCTTACCCGCCGTTCCCGGCGGCCCCGCATGATTTCGTTGAGCAAGACCGCAAACAAAAAGCCGAGAAGCAGCACCGTTCCCAGCACGTAAACGGATTTTTGCAGCAGGTTACCCGCCGGCACGCCGTCTTTGTCCTGCCAGAAAATCACCGCCAGCAGCCCCGCCGCCAACAGCGCCGCAAGACCGGCCAGGGTGAGGCGCATAACCTTGCGGGACAGGGGAGGATTCTCTTTTTGCATCATCCGCTCACACTCCGTCTATTCAAATTCGGAACGGTCCTGCCCGGCAGGGAGCGGCTTTTCCGGACAGGGCCCATTTCCTGCCCGCAAACCGCTCCACGGCCGCTTCTCCGTCATGGTGTTATTATACCATAGCGGCCCCCGGCGGGCAATGCTCTTCCTATCGGGCGTATTCGACAAAAAAGGGGGGCGGGCTTCCGGCAAAGCCACGGAACTGTTGGAAAACCTGTGATGAATGTTCACTTCCTTGTCTGCGCGTCCGCTTGATTTTGCCTAAAAAAGCGGGTACGCTGTAAGAAATATAGAAGAGAGGGGGAGTTGGTTTTGGCCGGCAAGAGGGGACGGCCCACCGACAGCCGAAAGGAGATCCGCATAACGGTGCGCATCGACGCGAAGGTAGCGGAAACTCTGGACGCGTATTGTGAGAAATGGGCGGTTACGCGGGCGGAAGCCGTCCGGCGAGCCATATACCGCCTTTCGTGCGGAAAAAAAGCAGGCGCGTGACTGGGCGGCTAATCCGCAGATCAAAAAAGGGGGGACGGTGATCGCCGCCCCCTTTTGTGATTATTTATCACCCCTCTGGATTCGGTCGGAATGCACAAATTTCACCGGCTGCCTGCGGATGAAGATAACTTGTATGAGGGGCGGGCGGAAACCGGCTTCAGGTGCCTGGGACCCCCTGGTCCAGAGCCTGGGCGGTATACAGGTCGTAATACAGGCCGTGCTTTTCAAGCAGTTCGTCGTGGCGGCCTTGTTCAAGGATCCCCTTGTTTCCGATGTACAGGATCCGGTCGCAGGTTTTGATGGTGGACAGGCGGTGGGCGATGATGAAGGAGGTCCGCCCTTTGAGGAGCGCCTGGATGCCTTCCTGAAGAAGCCGCTCCGTTTTGGTATCAATGGAGGATGTCGCTTCGTCGAGGATGAGGATCTTCGGATCCGAAAGCAGGGTGCGAGCAAAGGCGATGAGCTGTTTCTGGCCCTGAGACAGACGGCTGCCCCGTTCGTTGACTTCGGTGTCGTATCCCTTTTCCATCTCCATAATGAATTCGTGGGCCCGCACCGTTTTAGCCGCCTGCTCGATCTCCTCGTCGGTCGCATCGAGGCGCCCGTACCGGATATTATCCCGTATCGTGCCGCTGAAAATGAAGCTGTCCTGAAGCATGATCCCCATCTGTGTGCGCAGGGAATGAAGCGTGACCCCGGCGATGTCGTATTCCCGGTTCCAGGCGAGAGCGCCGTCCCCCTCCTCGGTCCGACCGTAGAGGAGGATTTGACCTCCATTCAGGTTGTAGAAACGGCTGATGAGGTTGACCACCGTGGTTTTGCCGGCACCCGTCGGGCCGACCAGGGCGATGCTCTCTCCCGCCTGCACATGCAGGTTCAGCCCTTCCAGGATGGGGATCTCCGGTTCATAGGCAAACGTCACATTTCGGAATTCCACCTCGCCGGTGATCGGAGGCAGTTCCACCGCCCCGGGGGCGTCATCCACCACCACCGGCTCATCCATCGTCTCGAAGATCCGCTCGAGATACGCGATGTTGTTGACAAAGGAGTTGTAGATATTGGCCAGGTTGGTGATAGGCTGCCAAAACCGGCTGACGTACTGCCCCATGGCCAGGATGACGCCGAACGAGACGATGGCTCCGCCCAGCCAGTAGACGCCCGCGATGTAAAGCAGGGTGAACACAATCTGGGTGATGAGCTCCGAACTCAGCCAGACCGAGTTGCTGATATACACCGCGCCCATCCACGCTTTCCGGCAGGCGGCCGCGAGGCGCTCCATGATGGTGAGGTTTTCCTCCTGCCTGGCAAAGAGCTGAGAGACCTTCACCCCGTCGATGCTTTCGGCCAGATAGGCATTGTAGTTGGAATTCTTGTTGGACTGGCGCTGCCAGGCCCGCCTCTGCCGGGGTTTTAGGAACCAGATCACCCCGGCGAATACCGGCAGCCCGGCCACGATGATGGTGGCGAGGACCGCGTTGGTGGCGTACATGAACACCACGATGAAGAGGATATTGAGGATTTCCAGAATGCTGTTGATGATCCCGTTCGAGAGCATATCCGACACGGAATTGACGTAATTGATGACCCGGACCAGAATTTTGCCGGCCGGCCGGCTGTCGTAGTAGCTGAAGGGCAGGCGCTGCAGATGGGCAAAGAGATCCTGCCGGATATCAAAAATGATTTCCTGGCTGACGTGGGCCATAATCCGGGTGCGGATGGTGTTGAACAGGATGCTGACGAGAATGATCCCGACATACGCGGCGGCGAGCCACAACAAAAGCGCCACGTTTTTGTCCGGTACCGCGCTGTCGAGCACCCATTGCATGATTTTCGGCTGGAAGAGGGCCGCCACGCTGGCCGCCGCACTGAGCAGCAGGGCAAAGCCCATCCGGGCTTTGCGGCGCCCGATATACTTCATGGCCCGTTTGAGATGCCGGAAGCTGAAAGGGGATTCCAGGGTTTCATCCACCTCGAACGTGTTGCGTCTGGCCATCAGCACACGCCCCCTTTCACTCCGGCGCCATCCCCGATATCGTTTTGCAGCGCATAGGTTTCCCAGTAATAGCCGCGCTGACGGAGCAGTTCCTCATGGGTGCCGCGCTCGGCGATCCGCCCGTCCTGCAGGACCAGAATTTGATCGGCGTCCTTGACCGAGGAGATCCGCTGGGCGATCAGGATTTTGGTGCAGGGGAAGGGCAGATCCCGGAGCTGCCCCTGTATGTAGCGTTCGGTTTCCATGTCCACCGCCGAGGTGGTGTCGTCGAGCACGAGCACCGCCGGACGGAGGGCGAGGGCCCTGGCCAGCGCGATCCGCTGTTTCTGGCCGCCGGACAGGCCAACGCCCCGTTCCCCCACGATGGTGTCGTAGCCTTCCGGCATCCGGCTGACAAAACCGTCGGCATCGGCCATCCGGGCGAATGCGCGGGCCTCCTCAGCGGTCAGGTTCTGGTTGCCGAAAACGATGTTGCCTTCCACCGTGTCCGAGAAGAGGAAAACGTCCTGGGTGGCGGTGCCGATGTTCCGGCGGAGCTGCTGGAGCTTCCACATCCGCACGTCGCAGCCGTCCACCAAAATCTGGCCGCTGTCCACATCGTAAAAACGGGAGAGCAGATGGATCAGCGTGGTTTTACCCGATCCCGTCGGCCCCATGATGGCCAGGCTCTGCCCGGGCTCCACGGTGAAGCTGACGTGATCGAGGACCCGCACCTTTCCGAAGGAGAAGGATACGTCCCGAAACTCGATTTTCCCCTTCATGGCCGGATGGTCTTCGGCATCCGCCCGGTCCATGATAAGCGGCCGCGAGTAGTACACCTCGATGACCTTGTTGGCTGAGGAGGCAAACCGCTGCAGATCGTTGATCAGGTTGCCGAGACTGCGCATGGGATTGGCCAGGGCCCAGGCCAGGCTGGTGAAGATGGTCAGTTCGCCGGGGGTGATTTCCTGGATCATGATAAAGAACCCTCCCAGGAAAATCGTGATGAGAGTCATGGAATTGGCCAGCAGTTCGATAAAGGGATAAAAGGAAAGCCAAAGCTTGTTGATTTCGAGATTGGCATCCCGGTAAGCCTCATTCTTGCGGCGAAACCGCTCTTTTTCGAAATCCTCCCGGGCAAACGCCTTGACCACCCGGTTGCCCGCGATGTTTTCCTGTGCGGCGGTGTTCATCTCGGACAGGCGTTCCCGCATTCCCACGAACAGCGGGCGGACCTTGGAGGAATAGAGCCTGGTGATGATGAGCAGCAGGGGGGTGACGGCCAGAAGGGCCAGGGTCAGCTTCCAGCTTACGATGAAAAAATAAATCAGAGTGGACAGGAACATCACCGAACAGTCCACCACCTGGTAGGACAGATACGACACGAAATGCCGGCACCAGTCCAGATCGGCGGACAGGCGGGTCATCAGGTCCCCGGTGCGGTTGCGGTCGAAAAAGCGCATTTCCTGGTACTGGAGAACGCCGAACAGCCGCCGCCGTAAATTGAACACCACATTCTGAGCGCCTTTTTCCAGCAGTACGACCATGAGATAGCGCAGGCCTTCCCGCAGAAATTTGGTCAGCAGCATCAGCGTCAGCAGCCAGAGCAGAGGTTCGGTGTTCTGGGCGACGATCACGTCGTCGATGAGCCGGGAGGTCATCGCCGGGTTGATCAGGAGCATCACGCTTGTGAGCGCCGACAGGACCAGGGCCGTCATGAAACCGCCCCGGTACCTCCGATCCATGTTGCGCCAAATCCAGCGTATCTGGAACATGGTTTCCGCCTCTTTTCCCTCAGTCCCCGCCGCCCCGAAACGTCCCCGGCACGGCGGGCCCCTCTTTGTGTGGAATATCCCTCATTATACCGATCTTTCTCAAAAAAGATAGCGCCATTCAGCCGAAATAGCCAGCTATATTCCCGAAATTTTCGGTGAAAAAAACCAACCGGCTCCGGCCGTTTTCCCGAAGGAATCCTTCTTGTGTGGCGATACAGGCTGCGTTGGACACAATTCTTTCACAGCTTCTTTACAACCGCCTTGATTTTTTGTCAAGGAATTGACACAAAGCAGGCGCATACTAAAGCCAGAACAAAGAACCAAACGGAGCGAACGCTCTGGCGATAAGGAGGACTGGATATGACATCGTTTACACCTTATAATCCCCTGGATCCCCGATATACCCACCCGGAGACCGGACAGGCGGCCCCTTCCCCATCCGGTCATTCCACCGACCTGTACCAGCCCGCGGCCTGGGGAGGCTTTGAGACCCCGCCATCTCCTTCGCCGAAAAAGCCCCGCAAAAAGGCCCGGGCAGCCGGACTGGTGGCGGTCTGCGCGGCGGTCTCCCTGATGGCGGGCATCGGCGGCGGGCATCTCGGTTCCCGCATTCCGGCGGAATCCGAGGCCTCTTCTACCGAAAGCAGCGGCACCGTTCTCTACCAGTCGGTCTCCAACAGAACCGGAACCGGCGAATTGTCGGTGGCGGACGTGGCGGCGCAGGCCGCCGACTCGGTGGTGGAGATCACCACCGGATCGGTTTCCTATGCGGGCCAGTTGGTGCAGACGGGCGCCGGCAGCGGAGTGATCCTCTCCACCGACGGCTATATTGTCACCAACCATCATGTGGTGGAAGACGCCGCCTCCATCACCGTCCGGACCCGCAGCGGGGACAGCTATACCGCCTCACTGGTGGGGATGGATGAAAAGACCGACCTGGCGGTGCTGAAAATCGACGCGAGCGGCCTGACCCCGGCGGTGTTCGGCGATTCCGACCAGCTCGTGGTGGGGGAGACGGCCGTCGCCATCGGCAACCCGCTGGGCGAGTTGGGCGGCACCGTAACCAGTGGTATCATCAGCGCCCTCAGCCGGGATGTGACCATCGACGGACAGACCATGACTCTGCTGCAAACCAGCGCCGCCATCAATCCGGGCAATTCGGGCGGCGGCCTCTTTAACAGCGCCGGCGAGCTGATCGGCATTGTCAACGCCAAGTCCTCCGGCACCGGCATCGAGGGCCTCGGCTTTGCCATCCCGGGCAACACGGTGAAAGCGGTGGTGGAGGAACTCATCGACAACGGGTATGTGACCGGACGGATTGATACGGGCATCACGGTTGTGGACCTGACCTCCCAGTCCGACGCCATCCAGTACGGCGTGATGCGGACCGGCATCTATGTCCTGTCCGTGAGCGGCTCCGACGGCTTCCGCGCAGGGGACCAGATCCTCACGATGGATGGGAAGGAGATCGCGGCCATGAGCGATTACAACGAGGTGCTGGATGCCCATCAGGTGGGGGACACCATCGCCGTGACCGTGCGGCGGGGGAACCGGCAGGCGACGCTGACCATGACGTTGCGTCAGGCGGGGGCAGCCTCCTCCTCCGCCAACGCCGTTTGATGACAGGAAAGAGGGACACGGCCAGATTCACCGCCGTGTCCCTCTCAGACGCTCAAGTCCTGTCCGAAACAAAGTCCACATGAAACGGTCCGCCGCCTTTTGAAAAAGGCCGAAGAGCCGAAAGGTGAAGTTCCCCGCCGCGCCGGATGCAAGGGCCTTTTGAAATCAAAGCGCAGGCGGGATACCGGAGCCTTCCCCCGGAAGGTTCCGGCACTCGCCGGGAAAGCCCTGATGTTCTGAAGCCGCTCCGGGTTTCGGTCAAATCGTACGGCTTCTTGGAAAAGCGGAGGGACGCGGGAATTTTCATTCCCGCGTCCCTTTTCTACGGCTTTTTTGCCTATAGGCGATCAAAGCGGCCCGGAAAGCGCGTCCTCCGCGTCGGCTTCTTCCGTTACCCGGCGGCAGAGCGCCGCCAGATCGTCCAGCGTTTCGAGGGTCCCGGCGGCCCGGCGGTATGCGGCGGCACCCCGCAGCCCCCGCATATACCAGGCGGCGTGCTTGCGGATCTGGAGCATCGCCAGTCGTTCCCCTTTAAAGCCGGCGGCCAGTTCGGCCTGGCGGAAAAGCACCGCCATCCGTTTGGATACCGGAGGGGCCGGCAGACGGGTCCCGTGTTGCAGATACGCCTCGATCTGGGCAAACAGCCAAGGCGCGCCGAGCGCCCCCCGCCCCACCATCACGAGGTCGCATCCCGTCTCTTCGTAAAGGGCTGCGGCCGCCTCCGGGGAATCGACATCCCCGTTGCCGATCACCGGGATATGCAGGGCCGCCTTGACCTGACGGATGATCTGCCAGTCCACCGGCGGGGCGTACATCTGGTCGCGGGTGCGGCCATGCACCGTGACCGCCGCCGCGCCCCCCGCCTCGCAGGCCAGCGCCACTTCGACGGCGTTGACCTGGTCCTTGGCATAACCCTTGCGGATTTTAGCCGTCACCGGTACGGGAACAGCAGCACAGACCGCCGCGACGATCCGCCGGCAGAGTTCCGGATCCCGCATCAAGGCGCTGCCGCAGGCGTTTCCGGCAATTTTAGGGGCAGGGCAGCCCATATTGATATCTATCACATCGGGATGCGCCTTCATAGCCAGAACCGCGGCCCCGGCCATCCGTTCAGGGTTATCGCCGAACAACTGAACGGCGGCAGGGGGCCCCTCTTTATCCAGGGCCAGAAGCGCTTCGCTCTTTTTGTCGCCGAAGCACAGCCCCTTGCTGCTGACCATTTCCCCCACGACATAGGCGGCGCCGAAGTCCGCACAGATACGGCGGAAGGACCGGTCGGCCACACCGGCCATGGGGGCGAGGGCGGCCCGCCCTGAAATCTCCACATTTCCGATGAACAAGGCTTCTGAATCCTCCCCGCGAAAAATTTGAAAACGCCTGCCGGCCATATGGCCGGCAGGCAAGCGGCTCACCGGCCGGGTCTGTCCGTAAATTCCAAAATGTCCCCCGGCTGGCAGTCGAGCGCCTTGCAGATCGCATCCAATGTGGAAAAGCGGATGGCCCTCGCTTTATTGTTTTTGAGTACGGAAAGGTTGGCCAACGTGATACCGACCTTATCGGACAGTTCCGTCAGCCCCATTTTTCGCTTGGCCATCATGACGTCCAAATTCACCAGTATCGCCATGTGTCACACGCCTTTCCACGCACGGGGGTCAAATCGTCATATCGTTTTCTTCCTTATACTTCGTGGCCTGGCGGAACAATTCCGCAAACACAAAGAGGATCAGGCCGATCAGGCCGAACACCACGCAGACCAGGGCCATGAAAAACCGCGCCACCCAGAAAATCGAGACAAAATAAAACAAGGCCAGCACGATGCACAGAATGCCGAGCAGTCGCATCCGCCGTACCGTGTCCCGGCAAAACGGCCGGTTGCGGTTGACGTTATGCATGATGCCCCGGGCGTGCCAAAGGATGAATTCCGCGATAAATCCAGAAACCAGGAGGACAAAGAGATATTTTTCATACCACATGCCTTCCTCCCCCGGATGGCTTTTGGTCGTCCACGTCACGGTCCAGGGCAAAGTGAGCATCAAAACCAAATCGAGCACCATCATCAACAGCAGACAGACTTCGATGACGCCGCTCAGACCGTTTTTGCTCAAGGTTTTCATATTTCCGGCCGCCTTTCTTGCGCAAATCGGGGAAGAGCCGATACCGGTTCATTATACAGCAACCGCGCGGGCTGGTCAACGGGTTGACGGACGCCCGGAAGGGCGCGCCCGCGAGGAAACCCGCCGGAAACCGGCGGCCCTGCGGACAGCCCGCAGCGAAGGGACCCGGATGCCGTTCCCGGTAAAAAAATCTTGGCCGTCCGTGCCGGCACGGACGGCCAAGATTCCAGCGTTATTCGTTCGGGTTCGTCTCACTGTCGTCTTCCGCGCAACCGCAGTCGTCACAGCAACAGTCGCCCAAATCACAGTCGAAGCTGTCGTTGTAGGCACGCAGGGCTTTTCGTTTTGCCCGGGCCCGCAGCAGAAAGACCGCCACCGTGGTCAGCGCCGCCACCATAGCGGCTACAATGGCCACGCACATCCATTTGTTGTTTTTATGACACATCTTGTTTGCGCTCCCTTCGGCGGAAATGTCGGCATTTTCGGGTTTTCAGACGCATCCAGCATACCGCAGACGGCCGCGAAAGTCAAGGTTTCCTGCCGAAAGTCACAAATTGTTTACAGCCGGTTGACCTTGATTTGGCCTCTCACCATGACGAGCTTGATATCAAGATGGCTGTCCAACACCAGCAGGTCGGCACTCTTGCCCGCTGCGATGGAACCGGTCTCGCGGTCCACCCGGATGGCCCGGGCCGGATTGATGGTGGCGGATTTGATGGCCTGCTTCATAGGAATGCCGAACCGGATCACGTTTTTGAATTCCTCGTACACATTCGAGGTGGAGGCGGCGATGGTGCCGTCCGCGAGCAGGGCTTTGCCGTTTTTGACATAGACGGTCTGGCCGCCCAGATCGTATTCCCCGTCCACGTGCCCGGCCGCCGACATGGAATCGCTGATGATGATGGATTGATCTTCCCCGAGCTGATGGAAGGCGATGCGCAGTGCGGCGGGATGAATATGGAAGCCGTCGCAGATCAGTTCGGCGCGCACGCCACGGCTGCGGGCATTGTCAAACACTGCGCCCACGACGCCCGGACCCCGGTGAGTCAGGCCGCTCTGAGCATTGTACAGATGGGTGACGTGGCGCACGCCCCAGCCGATGGCGGCGCAGGCCTGGTCGTAATCGGCCGCGGTGTGAGCGATGGAAACCGGGCAGATGGGCTCGATATCCTTGACAAATGCCTCGGCGCCGTCGGTCTCGGGCGCAATGTCCACCACCTTGATGCAGCCACCGCAGCCTTCAAACAGGCGGCGGAACTCGTCTTTGTCGGGATTGCGGACATAGTCGCCGTTCTGGGCGCCCTTTTTGGACATGGCGATGTAAGGCCCTTCCATATTGACCCCGTGGATATAGGCGCCGGACACGTTGTCTTTCTGGGCGGCGACATTGGCAAAAATCCGCTCGAGTTCCTCAAAGGGCAGGGTCATGGATGTCGGGCAGAAGGAAGTGATCCCCCGCTCCACCAGGCATTTGGACATGGCCTCGAGGGCTTCGGGCGTGGCCTCACCTGTATCATGCCCGGCACAGCCGTGGATATGCATATCAATCAGCCCTGGAATAACGGTCAGACCGGTCAGATCCAATTCTTCCGACCCCGACGGGGTGTCGTCCACCGCCCGGATCCGGGTCCCTTCCACCGTGATATTGGCTTTAACCGGCTCAAAAACCTCGTTATAAACGACCGCGTTTTTCAGCAGCATACCGTGTTCCTCCGTTTCTTTCATCTCTATGGATGGCGGGCGGCTCGGAATCCGAAGGGCCGGCCATCCCCGTTTCCATTATAAACCGATGCCGGAAAAATGCAAGCGGGAATTGGCCGCCCCGTTTGCATTTTTAGGCGGGCGGAAACAGGCGGCGATTATGCGGACAGGACGATTTCCAGCAGAGGGGAAAACAAGCCACTGTCTCCCGACGCCGCGAGCACGCAGCTATCCGGAGTGTCGGACCGGATCAGAAAGCTGTTCTCGACCGAGTACAGCGAGTTGGTCCCGGAGATCATCTGCACAAACAAAGGCGTGATGTCCAGCCGGTAGTCCCCCGCCTGCTTGACCGAGACTACATCCACCGGATTTTTGTCATAGGCGGGCCGGTTATACCACCGGGTGTTGATGCTGCACCAATCGCTCGTGACCGCGTAGGCGCCGATCTTTACCTCCTTGTCCGTGTCCAGCAGGGTGCGGAAGAGGTAATGGGCCGATACGACTTTCTCCGGATCCAGGTTCAACTGGTCCAGCACCTCATACCGGATATAGGTCCATCCCTCTCCCTTCGCCGTTTGGTCGCCCAGCAGCATATAGGGCGACAGATAATGGCTGGCCTCATCCGCAGTGTTTTGATAAACCGAGGTGTCCGGCTGTTTGGAACGGTATAAATAGACGGACTGGTTCACAACAAGCGGGAATTTCGTGTTCTGGCCGGACAGAAGTGCCTCGTCCACGGTGTATTCCACGGTATAGGTGTTCGTGTCGCTGTCTTTTTCTATCAGTTTCACGGTGTTGTCATAACTCCAATGCTGGTCTGCGTCACATACCAGAGGGGTGTATAAAATCGAATGGACCGCCCCGTCATCATCTTTAAACAGGATATAATCCGGGGAGGCGGTATCCGGCGTTAGCCGGGGCAGCCGCATCCGGATTTGGAAGGGGCCGGTTTGGCCGGGGTTGTCGACGACGATTTCGGTATTCACACCGAACGGCGTGGGATAACAGTAGTAATCGACACCGGGGCCGAACGCATCCTCATAGAGAACAGCCGGCCGGGTCTGTCCAAACGCATTCCGGCGTTCCACGGCTTTGCCCGTACCGTCATAGCCGTCCAGAAAGATCTGCACCGCGTCATCGGAATCACGGATTTGGATGGGATGGCTTTCCGACAGTTTTTTCGGGATATCTTTGGCGACATAATCGCCTTCCGCCACGAACGAAGCGTCGTTTTCCACCAGGGCATCGTCCGCCTGTTCGATGGGGGCGGAATAGAGGTATAGAACCCGGCGGCCGTCCGACGTTTCATAAAGCTGCATATGGTCATTCGTCGGCTGAAACGCGGACGACTGGAGTTGCAGCTGCTCCATCGTGGAATCGTCAAAAGGCACCGCCATCGTTATGCAGGGTTCGGTGTCCGCCGAGCAGGACACGAGGGCGAGGGCCAGCGCCAGGACAAGGGCAGACCGCCGGAAACGTTTCATATTCCATCCCACTTTCACCGGGGCGAAGGCCGCCGGAGATTCATGACCATCCAAACGGAATCGTTTAATAGTCCCGTTTCTTTTCTTTGGGCTTGGCAGCCAGTGCCGCTAACGAAGCGAATACCCATATCGGCGTCAATCCTGTCACGAAATCGTAAAAATAAGGATTATACTGTACAAACGCCCAGGCGAAACCGGCGAATATCTGTGCGACTAGAAAGCCTATACGACAATATTTTCGCAAAAGAATTAAGCCGGTGAACAGCAGTGCGCCATCAATAAAGAGCATAAATATCGCCCCTCCTCCTATACCGCATATAGCCGCAATTCCGGTATTTTCTGTGGAAATTGTATCGCATTTTTACAATATTGTCAAATATTGTCACATACAATTCCTTGGGGAAGGCAGGGATTTTTAGAAAATATTGTGGTATTGCCACAATTCGGGTAGAAAAGGCGGCTGAAAGAAACGGCTGTCTTGGAAAAAGACAGCCGTTTTTGTGAAGCGGGCGGCAGGGATCAAGCTGGTGAGCCGCGTCACGGCACACGCAAAAAGCCTTTATGTAGAGCCGAATGGTTGGGGTGTACCGGTCCAGATCCCATCCAAGCTTTTCATGCTGCCGTTGACTATAGGCGTTAAAAATACTATAGTCAGGAGTGAAAGAGGAGGCGGGAGCGGATGAAATACAAAAAAAGAGCGATCCTGGTCGGGAGCATCCTGCTGGTAATCGGCATAACGGGCCTGGTAGCGTGGAAACTGGTACAGCAGTATTCGAAATCCTATAACGACTGGGTCGACCAAAAGAATTATGAGGAACTATGCGCTGTGCTCGTTTCGGATGACGTGGATCGCATTTATTTTTCCAAACCCTATCAATACTTACCCGATCAAACCATCCCGTCCGTTTTCCATCCCGTTACCGATCAGGCTGTCTTTAAGACCCTGGAATACAGGGGTTCCGCCTGGAATACAGATACAGAGTCCTATAATCCGGTGTACGCCGTCAGGGTTTGGCTTAAAAGTCATGGGAACGAAATTATTTTGTCCACTGAAGGTACCGACCAATTCCGGGTGTATTATGAGGGCAGACTGTTTTATGTGTCTTCTCCGGAGCTGTACCAGATGGTTTCCGACACCCTGGGATGATGTCCCGCGCGATGCACGGATGCTAAAAGAGGAGGAGAGGAGCCGTCCTTGAGATGGCTCCTCCTTTTTTGATGGGGGTTCCTCCATCAATCGGCTATCCGGATTATTTACGCAAGGTGCATCACAGCAATGGTGCTTAGGCGGCAGCTTCAATATAAATCCAATCCCCCACGTAAGTGGAATAGTTGTCCTGATAACGCGCGATTTTCAAACTTTGATGGGGATCGACCGGGAAGGACAGCACGTAACTTTGCGCAAACGGTATTCCGTCTGTTTTATAAAAATTAGGATGCGGTAGAAACCCCTTATGAACCTCTTCGCCGTTTATATAAATCCCCCTGTTTGCCATCTGATATTCCCGAATATCATCGAAGATGGTCCATTCGATTTCCAGTTTGGTTTCCACGACAGAATACTGAATTTTTAAAATTTTCCCTACGCCATAATCCGTTTGAAAGGTTAAATCATCAAACGTGCGAACAGTAAGCGGCGCGACCTTAACCATCATGGGTTCCGTTTCGAAGGTCACGCCATTTGTAAAGGTCAGACGAAAAGTCAAAGAAGTATCCTTATCCGGCCCTCCCTGAAATACCAGAATGGCTTCTCCCTTTTTCAGGGCCTCAGAATGCAGAAGAGGGGCTTCCATGCTCGCCACCATCTCTGAATCTGCGTATATTGTCTGGTTTCGATACGATATTGACTGCCCATCGGCCTCTATCAACTTGGCATTACGGATGCGTTTTACAAGCCAGCCGCCCTGAGAGTCGCTAATCAGGCTATCGTCCTCCGGCTCCGGCAGGTCTCCTGTGGCGCGAATCTTAACATAGGTGTTCAGCCCGTCTATCAGGATGGCCTGCACCGTCAGGGAAATACCGTCTTTCTTTTGGGTCGATTGGATCACATTGACATATCCTCTGTCCTGAACGGCCCGGAAGGCCGAATTACTCGATGGGAAAAAGTATTCGACGGCAGCCGCACCGATTGAACTAACCACCACTATGGCCAGTATCACCGCGACGAGAAGCAGGCGGATCTTACGCTTGGCGAGGGCCGTTGATTGCGATGCCGTGAAATCCCCGATATCCGGCGGATTGGGATATGGGATGGTATCTTCCAGACTGCGGATAATGCCGGTGATCCTGTTTTCAAAAGATTCCATCATATCTCCTCCTCGTATAGGACTTTTAAGTGGTGGAGCGCGCGTGACAGCCGGGATTTCACCGTGCCTTGTGGAAGCCTGAGAATATGCGCGATCTCGGGTACCGTGAGTTGTGAGAAATACCGTAAAACAATCATCTGCCGGTGAGAATCGGACAAACGATTTAACCGAGACAACAAGGTCAGTTTTTCATCCCACTGCGTGTTGTACTCCATATAGCTGTCTGTTCCGCTGAACGGTTTCTCCAGACAGGCCCGTCTGTGCTTTGAATAAAAGCGGCGGCTTTGATTGATCCATATTTTTATGATCCATGTCTTGAAGAACGCTTTTTCTCTCAGGTTTTTATAGCCCTTATACGCCTGAATCAGAGTCTCTTGTACCAGGTCTTCCGCATCCTGTTCGTTGTGCAATAACCCCAACGACATAAAATACAGTTGTTTGTAACAATCGTGGTATGCCGCGCAGAACTCGGTTTCCCAGTTTTCGTTTTCGGACACCTTCAACCCCCCTGTACCGGCCGCTCTATTTGATTAGATACCTGAAACGGCGAAACCGTTCCCCAAAACCAGAAAAAACGAATGTGAACGAATAACCTTGTACTACCGGTTAGAAAAACATAGAAAAGCCGACCAGCACATGTGATGTCTGGTCGGCTTTTTGACGGCCGACTTCTTTCATGAAGAATGTTAGGTGTTTTCGATGCCAGGCCAGAGTACAGACCCTAAATTGCCGTTGCCAATCGCGCGCCGGCAGCCAAGAAGTTCGCTAGTTGGACAGGCCAAAAGGCTATCTTTATTATCCGCTATGTTCATGTGTTCACCTTAATTGAAATGTTCATGTAGAGGGGAACACAACAGAGCAAGTATTCCATCGCCTTACACGGCTGTGTCCCGATTCCTATGACTGCGAATACGATTGGTACCGGTCAAAAAATGAATCAACACACGTCATTTTCCTTTTTATAATCGGTATATAAGCATTATATCTCCACTGAAGTGCGAAAACAAGAACAGAAAACCCTGGGCTGTCCTTTCCTATCCTCATGCAGCCCATGGAGAGAACAAAACGCGCCTGCCGCAACCGGCACAGAGCATGCATTTTTTCTCATTTTGAACCTTATTCGCCATAGCAAGATAATGTTTGACAATTGTCATGCTTTTGTATAAAATACTCTTTGAAATTTGTCAGCCAAAAAAGGGGGATTCCCGTGAAAAACAAAAGCGGGCTGCTGGAGACGGCCACCTATGAGGATCTACGCTGGGGATACCGGAAAGATCCGGCCTCCGGTGTTCTTACCTGCATTTGCTGTGGCAAATCCTTTGAGCCGGGGGAGATTTACCCAATCGGAGACCGGTATTTCGACGCGTCGGGGGCGATCCGCTATCATCTGGAAACCGATCATTCCGACCGCTTTGAACGGCTGCTTCGGGACGAAAATCCGTACAATCCTCTGAACGAGAACCAGCGGAACTGCCTCTCCCTTTTTCAGAAAGGACTGTCCGTCGTCGAGGTGGCGCAGACCCTCTCGCTTTCGCCCCAGACCGTCCGGCAGTACAAGTTTCAATTCCGGAAACGGGCCAGGGCATCCCGCCTCTATCTCGCCCTGTATGAAATGGCGCTCGGCGGGGAAACCCCTCGGCGGTCGGTCGTGCGGAAGGAGAAGGCCGCGCCCTCCGCTCCTCCTGTGCATGTGGTCATAGAGCGCCCGGTCACGGATGAGGAGCGGGATCAGATCCTCGCCTCTGTGTTTGAAACCCTGGAACCCCTGAAGCTACGGGACTATCCCGATGAAGAAAAACGCCGGGCCGTGGTCCTGACGAAAATCGCGGAGCAGTTCGAGCCAAAACGGACTTACGCCGAAAAGGAGGTCAATCGGATTCTCCGGGGAATGTATCACGATTACGTTGCGCTGCGCCGCGATCTGGTGGCATACGGCAATTTTGATCGGGTCGGCCGGACCTACCGGCGGCGGTGAAGGGGATTCCCCCAATGAAACGGGCGGGCCGTTAGGCCCGCCCTTGATGTAGTAGGTGCCGTTCGCGTCACACAGCCCGGATGACGCCGCAGGCGATGCGGCTTCCGGAGTTGCCGGCCGGCTGGGTGGTAAAGTCGTCCGGCCCGCTGTGCAGGATCACGGTCCGCCCGAGAATCTCGCCGATGGTGAAACGGTCGGTGAAAAATGCGCTCCAGGCCTGGCCTTTTCCCCCATATAGAGGCGGCAGGTCGCCCGCATGCTGCGGATGAGGGCAACCGCCTGGATTCAGGTGTCCTTTCGCGTCTGCAAAAGGCTCTGCCTGCGTCCCGGTGCAGGCGCCGCCTTCATGGATATGAAATCCGAAAAACCGGCCGGGACAGTTCCCGGTGGCCATGGGCAGTCCCTGCACCTCTGCGAGCACCAGCACGCCGCCGTTTACCGGATAGAACGACACGTCGCCGGACAGGGCGCTGTGGTTGGCGTCTCCCTGCAGCCGTGCGCGGGCGGCGGGCCGCCGCCCGAGGAGTTCGTTTAAATAGGCGCGGCTTTTGGAACCGAAGGTAAACATGCATGTCACCTCCTTTCCCTCCATTGTATGTGGGGACGGCGGGAGCGGTGCCGGTCTATCCCGATTCCACGGCGCCCTGTCCGCGCCTTTGGAAAGCCTCCCTTTATGGATCACCGGGCGTTATGTGAAAGGGGCCGCTGCAAAAACCGTTTTGCAGAGGCCCCTTTTTGCGCCGGAACAGCTCTCGGTGCGGATCAGTCCTGGCCGTGTCCCGATGTCCGGCCGTTTGCCGGTTCGGTGTCCGCGTTATCCTTTTTCGGGGATTTGCAGAACAACTCCTTAAACCCGATATACAGCAGCAGGACGCCGAACAGGCGGCGCAGGAGTCCCACGTCGATTGCGGCGGCGGCAAAAGCCGCAGCGACCGACGACGCGGCACCGGTGAGGGTGCAGAACAGGACGGTTTTCCAATCCACCAGCTTGTTTTTGATATGAGAGACCAGGGCGGCGGGGGCGCAAAACAGGAAATACAGCAGGTTGACGCCGCCGGCGGCGTATTGGTCCATCCCTGCGAAGGCGGTCAGGTAGAGGATGAGCAGGGAACCCCCGCCGATGCCGAATCCACTGATCACCCCGGTGGCAAGCCCTGCCAGCAGACCGGCGATCCAGGCCCAGGTCATAACAAAAACAGCGCCTTGACGCCGCCGTAGAGGATGAGGAGGCCGAATGCCCGGCGCAGCAATGTCACCGAAACCTTTTGAAACACCAGCCCCGACAGGATGCCTCCGGCCAGCCCCCCGATCAGATAGGGCAGCGCGGCCATGAAATCCAATCCGCCTTTCAGGACAAAAACCGCCAGCGACACCGCAGACAGGGGCAGGATCACCGCCACCGACGTGGCGAACGCCTTACGCTGCTCCATGCCCAGCCATTTGGTGAACAACGGCACCAGAAACAGGCCGCCCCCCGATCCGAACAGCCCGTTGGCCAATCCCGCGAGCGCCCCGGTCACCAGGCTTTTTCCCGTCTTTTTCATCCGTATTCCCCCGTTCCCGTTTAGGGTGCGCGGCAGAAAAGAAAATATACGGACGGTATGCCGGGATGGGAAAGTCTTGCAGGAACGGCGGGACTATGATATGATGAATCAAAGTATAGACGGCCCTCAAATCACCCATATTACCTAGTACATGTCCTTATTATCGGATGGATACAGGGTCAAAGGAGACGGTGCGATTGAACTCACAGGACGGCCGGCCGGTTTTTCCCAAACGTGCCGTTGTCACCAGCGGAATGCCCTATGGAAATAAAGAGCTGCATTTCGGGCATGTGGGCGGGGTGTTCATCCACGCGGATGTTTACGCCCGGTTCCTGCGCGACCGGATCGGCCCGGACCGGGTCATGTTTGTCTCCGGGACCGACTGTTACGGTTCCGCGATTGAGATCAGCTACCGGGACCGGAAGCAAAACGGCTTCGCCGGTACCATTCAGGACTATCTCGCCGCCAACCACGCCCTCCAGCGGGAGACCCTCGATGCCTATGGGATCAGCCTGGATATGTTCGCCGCGTCGGCGCTGGGCGAGGCGGGGGACATCCACCGCCGGATCTCGGCCGAGATCTTCAACCGCCTATATGACGGGGGTTATCTCCGCCTCGAGGAGGTTCAGCAGTTCTACGACGAGGAATCCGGCAGTTATCTCAACGGCCGCCAGGTCACAGGGCGCTGCCCCATCGCCGGATGCCGGTCGGAAACCGCCTACGCCGATGAATGCTCCCTGGGGCATCAATACAGCCCGAACGAACTGATTAACCCCGTGAGCGTCACCACCGGCAAAACCCCTGCCTTAAGGATGGTGCAGAACTGGTATTTCGACCTGGAACGCTTTTCCCAAGCCCTCAAAGACCGGCAGAACGAACTCCGGATCCGGGAGGACTGCCGTCAGAGCCTGGTCAACGTCATCGACGAATTCCTTAAGGATCCCATGATTTACGTCAAGAACGAGGATATGGAGAGGGTGGAAGGGTTTCGCGCCGAGCTGCCGGCACACACCTGCGACGCCGACCCCCACAAGACCTCCACGGCGCTGGTCTTTTCCTCGCTGGCCGACCGGGAACAGGCTTGCCGCGTCCTCAAGGAACACGGCGTTCGGTACCGCACCGGCAAGACCCTGGTGCCCTTCCGGCTGTCGGGAAACGTGGAGTGGGGCATTCCGGTGCCGGAAAAAGAGGGGATATCCGGCCTGACCTTCTGGGTATGGCCCGAATCCCTTTGGGCTCCGATCTCCTTTTGCCAAGCCTGCCTCAAGCAGCACGGCCGGCCCGAGGAGGAATGGACCCGGTGGTGGACCGACCCCGACGCGCAGGTCTATCAGTTCATCGGAGAGGACAACATCTATTTCTACGCCGTCGCCGAAATGGGGCTGTTCATGGCGCTGCACGCGCTCTCCGGACGGGAGGACCCGCCCCATTTGCCTGTGATCGTGCCCAACCGGCACGTGTTTTACGGCAAGAAAAAAGCCAGCAGTTCCAGCGCGGACAAGCCGCCCAAAGCCATTGAACTGCTCGACCACTACACGGCGGAGCAGCTGCGCATGCATTTTGCGCACATGGCGCTGGCCAGCCGCAGCGTCAGCTTCACGCCGAAATCCATCCTGCCCGGGCAGGATGGATTCGACGCCACCCTGGTGGAAGGCAATATTCTGACCAATGTGTATAACCGCCTGGTCCGTTCCTGCTTTTACACCGCGCAGAAATATTTTGGTGGCCGCCTTCCCGCCTGCCCCCCCAGCCCCGCAGTTTTGGAGGGGGCTGAGGCGCTGATCCGGGAATACGAGTGGTGCATGTACCGGATCGAACTGTTCCGGGCCATCGACCTGCTGGATGGATATCTGCGGGAGGCGAACAAAAATTGGTCGGCTGAAACCAAGCGGGCCGAGGCTGAAAACGACGAGGCGGCCCGGGCCCAGATTTTGTCCGATTCCTTCCATGTGGTGCGGGTAGCGGCCACTCTGCTGCATCCCTTTGCTCCGGAGGGGACGGAGATGGTACGGGAGTATCTCGGGGTGGATAGCTCGCTGTGGGACTGGGAGAGGATTTTCGACCCCCTCACCGCGTTCCTGAAAGAGGGCCACGCCTTCCGTTTCCTGGAACCGAGGGTGGATTTCTTTCGCAAGCATCCGTCCCAGCTCGGCTCCTGACCCGCCGGACCTGGCGAAGGTCCCCAATCAGGCCCTGCCTCGGGTTTTCGCGTCTGTCTTTCGCTGTTTCCATATGAAAAACCGGGCATAAGGAAAAGGAACAGAACAGACGGAAATTTCCGTCTGTTGGTTTTATGTTCAATATCTGTACGAAGAGTGAGGCAGGAAAATGGTGACGGAGAACAAAGCGGGAGCGGGCAAAAGTGCAGAGAAATCCCAGCCTTGCCACCAGACGAAACGTCGAACCTTTCATCTAGCAGGTGCTGCGGGCGGCGCTCCTATATTGGGAGCGCCGCTTTATTGTTGCCTTTAGGCTTAACAACGATTCCCCGGAGATTTTGAAAAAATCGCCGGGGAAATGGAATTGCCCGGCAATGGAGCGGAATTTTTAGAAGTTCGACGGCCTTCTGAAAATTCGAAAAAGCCCATGAAATCGGAAAAATAGCACCGGGAAGCTGTTTAAATAATCTCGCCAACGTGCCCAACAAAATATAAGGGCGAAGGGCGCCCTTTTTTCCAAGAGATGAAAAATGAAACATCAATCTATGGTGCGGCAGGTATAGGAAATGTTACCTTGAAATGAGAAATACATATGTGAAATTCCCTTTACGGCGACAGTATATCATTCAGGGAGTTTGGATGTTATGGTTGAAAATTCATATGTTTATGGTGTATTATTAGTAAAAAGCACATAGAGATTGGGAACGTTTCATACGCTTATCCTAAGCACGTGACCCGCGCCTCCTGTCGGCGTGTCGCTTCACCTTGGCCCGATTCGGAATGTGCGGGAGCAGATATGAGAAAACAAAAAACGCTTTTAAAACGTTTATGATGAATGAAGGTGTCGATTATACCATATGCGAATAACCATAAATAACGCCAAAACTTTAATCCTATCCGGGCAATGTCTGTTGGATAAAGATAAAAATAGGGTTGTACAGGTGGTGTCTGATTTATCGGGCATACAGTATGATCCCTGTCCTATTTTGCATTTGAACCACTACTTGGCTCTTTGGAGTAGGGTACCGGATTTTAAGGTCATAGATTACGACAGAATCGCTTATGATAAAAGGGAACTTGTTGAAGCCAATTTTTTTAAACGAAATCTTTTTACTGTTCCCACTCGTGAATTGGATATCTATAATACCGCAACAGAAAGAATTGTACGGTGGGGAAAATCAAGAGAGCAAGATAAATGTGAACGTCAAAGGAAAGAGCTATTGGCAGAAGAGGAGAAACTAAGACAAGCATTTTACGAATTGCACACATGTACGAAAGATCAATTATGGGAGCATCTTGGCCTGACTAAAGAGTGGAGCGCATATACTGAGAGCCGAAAACAAGGGTTGCTTAATGATTATCTTCCTATTTTTCAAGTCTTTTTTAATATGCGTATAACCAATGACATAGTCGTCTGTAACAGGTTGCCAGGGACGTTCAGAGAACCCGTATTTGCCTTGAGAGAGGATTTGCTGAAAGACAAATCTTCTGCGGTTGAAATGAGCTATATAGATGCGGTTGAGATTATTTTGTACAAGCTCATATGTTCGTTTGGAATTACCGACATAACTCATATGAAAGCGATTACCGGATGGAGCACAGATGACATATCCATGGCGATGGCATCTCTTAGGTCTAAAGAGATGATTATCGACATCCATGTAGATGGATTAAAGAAAACCTATGTTGCCGCGAACAAGCTGTTAGCAGTTTTGGAACAACACGGGACAGAGAGTACAAATGAAGTCTCCTTGCTATCCCCTATGGAAGGGATGATACGAGATAAGCGTTGGTTGAACACCTTTTTTTCTTACTCTTTTCGTTTCGAGTATTTTAAGAAAAAAGGTATGAAATGGCCGTTATCAATTTTATCCAAGAATGAGCTGGTGGGATTTGTAGATTGCAATTTTGACAGAAAAAGGAAAAGGTTTATTGTCAAGGAGATCAATGTGCAAAAAGAAAAAGCGGTAGATAAGGCTGAACTATATCGCAGTCTTTGTTCTTTGGCAAGATTTCATGAAGCCGATGAATTGATTATTTTTGGAGCCAAATATCATGATTATCATGAATAAAAGAGCATAAAAAAACATACACCAAGCTACAAATCAAATGGCTACCCCCAAAGTAGGCGTTTTGTTCTCTTTGGTTCGCCGCTGCCGGCCACCTTACTTGCCTGCCAAACGGCATAGCCTTTCTCAGGGAAGTTTTCCACTCCTCTGATTTTTGCACCTCTTTTCAACTTCTCCACTCGCTTTCCTGCTCTCTCCTGGTGGTTTTTCCATGATTCCTGGGGCTGTTGCATTCGGAGCATTTTCTCCTTTTGCAACAGCCTTTCTACTACAAATTTACTATAGATCCTTATCACGGCGGAGCGTTGCCTGGCGCCGCTTTTGTCTTGGAGACCGTCTCCGGTGCTCAACAACAGGCAGAGGAAAATAGGCCGTAAACGGCTTTGTAATCCCTCGGAATTCGATGTAAAATGTCGGCATAAGAGGAAAGGAGGCCTAATATGGAAAACGGCAGACGGCTACTTGGTGGGAATATCCGGAAACAGCGGGAACTGATGCACATCACGCAGGAAGAACTGGCCAGCCGGGCGGGAAAAGACCCGGCCTACATAGGACGGGTGGAACGTGGGGCGGTGAATGTGACCATCGACAACCTCGAGCAAATTGCGCAGGGGCTGGAGGTGGGGCTCGATATCCTGTTCCAAAAGGACCGGCCCGGCCTCCTGAGAGATTATATCCCGGAAGTGGAACTGGAGGCGCTCGAGCCGCTCCGCCGTCATCAGGCCCTTGTTCTCCTCAAAATTCTCAACCGGGTTGTCGACGAGGCGGACCCGGACGACGCATCTCAAACGGCGCTGTTGGACAGCCTGCTCTGGACCTTTCCCGTCACCTCGTATGCCCTCACTGCCTCCCGCCACCTGATCGACCGGCGCCGGGTGCGGCTCTACGGCATTCAAGCCACCCAGCAGTTCCCCGACGGATCGGTGCTGCAGCGGGCCTTCCCCGAGCTGTCCGGCAACCGCAGGATTGTGGAAAACCTGGTCAAACGGCTCAACAACGGTTTTGTCTCTTTTGACCAGTTTGAGGAAATCCTGGAGGATTTCATCGCCGGGGATTACCGGCTATTCCACCGAACGCCGCCGGTTTGAGCCAAAAAGCCGGATTCATCTCGGATGGAAAACCCTTTTTGGAGAAAAACTGTCAAATCCTCTGCCGGGAGCATACCCTGCTATTGAGGTGATGACAGAGATGTTTTACGTCTGTTCCCATGGCGTCAAAATCGCCGTCTACGATCCGAATCCGCATGGGCGCGAGCCGGTGCTGTTGCTTCACGGATGGCCCATGACCCACGATCTGTTTGAATATCAGACCGATCCGCTCATCCAAGCGGGGTACCGTCCCGTGCTGCTGGATCTGCGCGGCTTCGGCAAATCCGATGCCCCGGCGCTTGGATATACCTACAACGACATGGCGGCGGATCTGCACAACGTCATCCAGACGCTGCATTTGAGCCATATCATCCTGGTGGGATACGGAATGGGAGGTGGCGTGGCGCTGCGGTACATACGGCGTTACCGTGCAGGCGGAATCAAAAAGCTGGTGTTGCTCGCCACGGGGGCGCCCTGCTGGACGGAACGGCCGGGGTTCCCCTATGGGATCCCGCGCCAGACCGCGACTGACCTCATCCGTCTGGCCATCGCTGACCGGCCGCAGTTCGCGGAGACGTTCACCCGCCTGCTGTTCGCCAAGCCGCACAGCGCGGCCGTCCTTCACTGGTTCCGGGACGTGGTACTGTCCGCCTCGTCGACCGCGACGATCCAGAGCGGCTATACCTACCGGGACGAAGACGGGCGTCACGATCTTTCCTGCGTTCAGGTTCCCACCGCCGTGTTTGAAGGCGGGCAGGACGCCTTGATCCCCGATGCCCTCACCGATTTTCTGCGCCGCGGCATCCCGGGAGCCTGCCTTTATACCTTCCCCTCAAGCGGCCACGGCCTGATATACGATGAAAGGGCCGATTTCAACCGTGCCTTGCTGGAATTTCTGAAACGGTAGCCCATTTTCCCTTGTCAATTTACAGTGGGATATGATACACTGGACAACCGGGATCGGTAATGAAAGCGCGGTCCCAGAGAGTAAGGATCGACCATGCATCTGCCCCAAACGTCCTCTGACCCGAAATAGCTGGGCCGGGCCGCGTTGTTCCTGCTTGGCCAGACGGTATCGCTGTTCGGCTCATCGTTGGTCCAGTATGCCATCGTTTGGTATGTCACGCTGACCACTTCCTCCGGCATCATGATGACGATATCGACCTTGTGCGGTTTTCTGCCCCAGATTGCCATCTCCCTGTTTGCCGGTGTATGGGCAGACCGCTTCAACCGCAAGCGGCTCATTATGCTGTCCGATTCCGTCATCGCAGTATCCACTCTGATCTTGGCCTTGCTCTATCTCGCCGGGTATCGGCGCTTATGGCTGTTGTTTCTCATTTCCGCCGTCCGCTCGGCAGGGGCCGGTGTCCAAATCCCGGCTGTCAACGCCCTGATTCCCCAGCTGGTCCCTCCGAATAGGCTCATGCAGGTCAACGGGATTAACGGCAGTCTGCAATCCTTGACCACCATTGTCTCTCCGGCGGTGGCGGGATGGGTGCTGTCCATCGTCGGCATGGACCTTAGTCCAGTCCTGTTCATTGATCTCGGCACTGCCGTGGTTGGCGTGGGCCTGCTGGGGATACTGCGCGTCCCTTCTGTTCCGCGCGTCGAACAGGAGGCCGGTCCTCTGCGTGACCTGCGCAACGGGTTTTCGTATATATTCGGGCACCGGTTTCTTCGGGCGCTGCTGATCATCTATGCGGTTTTGATGTTTTTGATTACGCCCGCAGCCATGCTGACGCCGTTGATGATCGAGCGCACCTACGGCAGCGAGGTTTGGAGACTGACCTGGAACGAAGTCCTGTTCAGTGTGGGTTCAGTGGCGGGCGGACTGATGATCGCCGCATGGGGTGGGTTCCGCAATCGCGTTCACACCATCGTCCTGGCCGGAGCCATGTTCGGCTCCATGACGATTTTAATGGGCATCTTGCCCGGATTCCCCGTCTATCTGTTCCTGGTCACGCTGGCCGGGACCGCCATGCCTTTTTTCACCTCCCCCAGTATCGTGCTGCTCCAGGAGAAGGTGGAGACGGAGATGCAGGGACGGGTATTCAGCTTTGTTCAAATCGTTGGTTCCGCTGCGCTGCCTGTCGGCATGCTGGTATTCGGCCCACTGGCGGACTGGATCGGACGGGTGCAAATTCTGCTGATCGTGTCGGGCGCAGGCGTCCTGCTTCTGTCCGGCCTGATCCTGCGGGCTCGTTCTCTGGTGGCGGAGGGTCTGCCCCCCGAACCCTCTGCTGATGCGGCATCCTCTTCACCGGAAGGGCCGGTATAATCCTGGGACCCTGTTGGAAGACGGAGTTTTTATATATAAAAATTATAATTAAAAATTCAATCTTCCGAAATTCCTTGATTTTTCAAGGCTTACCGCCTATCAAATATCAAAACCTTATGTATTTTCCCTTGTTTTTGCCCTTATGAGCCGAAACAAGGGAATTTTTTATGCTTCGCCCACAACCTTATCCAAGAGCCTTGCGGAAGTCCGCTTCGCTTCTCTGGTAGAGTGGGCATAAATGTTCATTGTGGTACTGACATCAGAGTGTCCGAGAAGTTCCTGCACATCTTTGGGTTTTGCACCGCCCGAAAGCAGATTGCTTGTGTAGGTATGGCGGAGTGTGTGGAAATGAAAGTCCTCCAATCCCTCAACCTCTGCTTTTGCCTTGCGGCAAATCTGACCGACTGCACTTGCAGAAACAAAAGCACCGTCCTCTTTTAAGCAGACAAAGGATAATTCTCTGTCATTTTCGGGCGTTTCCTGTGTTCTTTGCAGACTGTAAACCTCATAATAAGTACGCCCTTTTTCTTTGACCGTCTTACAGTAGTTCAGATGATACAGTTCGCCATAAAGGAAACGGTTTTTATGCTGTTCTGTTTTTACTTTCCGTAAGATGTCCGCCAATGTGTCACAGAAATCAACGGTACGGACTTTACTGCGTTTTGTCGTGCCGACTTCGTGCTTATGCCTTGTGCCATTGTACCGCATACTGCGTCTTACGGTTAGATACTGCTCGTCAAGGTTGATGTCCTGCCAAGTCAGACCGCAGACCTCTCCGATACGCAAGCCTGCATAGTAGGCTATCTGCACCGCAAGCAACGCAGGGTGTTTCTTTTGGGTTAAGAAGTCCGTCAGTTTTTGGTATTCCCCGTGTGTAATGGTAGGAACAGGAACAATATCTTCTTCGCTGTCCGAGAAAATATCTGTTTCCTCTTTTCTGCCACGCAACTTCACATACTGCATCGGGTTAAAGGTTATCAGCCTTTTCGGAAATACAGCAAAACGAAATGAATTTTGCAGTACCGCCGAGAATTGCAGCATATAGCCTTTACTCATCGGCTTTGAAGTTGTACCGCCAGGATTTATCCCTCCGTAACTCATCAGGTCGATAAACGACTGTAAATGGTCGGCAGTCACGGTTTTCAGTTTTCGGCTGCCAATGGGATATTTTTTAATCTTTTTGACTGCCGCCATATATGCCATAACCGTACCGTTGCTAAGGCTGCCGGGCTTCAGTTCTTCCTTTACCCACATATCCAGCATTTCGCCAACCGTGATGTTTTCGGCTTTCCCGACAAACTTCTTTTCCTCATAGTCAGCGATTGCTTTTCTGAGCAGGGCTTCTGTTTCAGACTTGCTTTCTGTTCCCACAAACTCTTTCTGTACTTTTCTGCCGCTTTCATCTTCGATATAGAAGCGTGCGTACCACTTTTTACCTTTTTTTCTTACAGAACCTTTTGCCATAGATAAATTTCCCCTTTCTATCCGTGGCAATCGGGACTGTGACATATGGTGTGCGTAAAGTAATAAGGTTACTTATGCCGATGAGTGTCAGTCATCGTTTTCACTTGTCAAAGAGCCACGGAATTTTTCTTTTTCAGCAACCCTTTCTTCGGCTGCTGTCACTATCCCGAACAGGTCGCCCATCTTTACAGCGGTGCGTCCCTCATCGTAGATATGTAAAATCCCATCTAAAAACTGCTTCATATCCTCGATAGGAAGTTCCATTTCTTTACGGTAAACTCTTTCCATAATTGCCCTTGACTCAATCGCATAGCGGCGTAAGGACTGCTTTAAGCCCTCGTCCTCCGCTACACGGTCAACCTCAGCCATAGCGTCTGCAAAGTGATAAGTCATAACCGTATAGAGGTCAATCATCTTTCCGAGGAATGTGGTGAGCAGCTGTTGGTGCGGTTCTCCCTTTACCACAGAAGAAACGGTATCAAGATAATTTTTGATATGTTCCTCCATATCCTTTGCACATAAAGTGCGGCTGTCGTATTCCTTATCTTCGGAAAGTCCTGTCAGCCATTCGGGAGTGGTCAGGAGTGCTTCTGCCAGTCCGTTGATAATCATTGTACGCTTCGGGTCTACACCGTCCGCTTCATATCTCTGAATGGTAGATTTGTTTACTCCGACACGCTTACCAAGTTCGGGCATTGTTAAGTTTAACTCTGTTCGGCGTTCTTTCACTCGTTCACCGACCTGTTTTGCGGTGAATGTAATTTCTTGTTTCAAGGTTTTCACCTCCTATTGATGATAGTATAGCACAGAAAAACTTATTTTGCAACCATAAATTTAATAATAGGCAAAAATATTTCTTGATAAGTTGCAAAACAAGTTGACAAGAGATAGCAAAATAAGTATAATTACAGATACATAGTTGCAAAATGCGTATTTTGAAAGGAGGTTGATAAAATGAGCAACATCAAAATGGGTTTAACCATAGAAGAAGCCGCAGAATGTACGGGTATCGGAAGAAATACAATGCGTAAGTTGGTAGACTGGGGCAAACTTCCCGTCCTCAAGGTCGGAAGAAAAGCGATTATCCGCAGGGATACTTTAGAGCGATTTATGAGCGTCAATCAGGGAAGAAACCTGCTGAATGAAAATGATGTCCGCAAAGTAGAATAACCGTTCTCCAAGCCCTCGGCGTTTGAGAGCGAAATACACCCCTCGCACAAATCTTCGAGTTGTACTCTGGGTATTTCGCCCTTGCAGGGGGCTATGTATCACAGCTTCGGACAATGCACCGCCGCTATGATACAGAAGAAAACAGCACGCTGTTTTCTTCGCTGTCCGTCTGCTTACGCTGCCGAAACAGCAGCAACCGATTTCTCGGTTGCAAAAAGAGTATGCCCGTCACGGGAGGAAGGAGTATATGGCAAGACATTCATTTATACAGATGTCGAAGCTACCCAATGTCAAGGGAAGAATATCCTATATCACAAGCCACGCAAGGCAGGAAAATCTCTATGCCACCTACCGCACCGCCGACAATGAATTTTGGAGTAACCTTGCAAGGGAAAGCCAGCAGGAATTTAAGCGAAGCGGCACAGAGGGCAAATGTATTGAAGCAAGGGAATTGATTATCGCCCTGCCCGAAGTATATACAAAATACGAGCCGCAGGAAGTCCTTGAAGATTTTACGGAGGAGTTCCACAGGCGGTATGGTGTAGAGTGCGTGTCAGCCCTCCACCACAACAAACGCAAGACAAACTATCATATCCACCTTATCTTCAGCGAAAGAAAGCTGCTTCCTGAACCTGACATCAAGATAGCCACACGCAGCGTGTTCTATGATGAAACAGGCAAAAGGGTACGCACCAAGAAAGAAATCACAGGGGAGGACGGACAGATACGAAAAGGCTGCACCGTCATTAAAAAGGGCGAGGTTTACGAAAGCCACCTCTTTACCGTGAAAGATGATAAATTCAAAAGCGAGCCTTTTCTTCGGGAGGTAAAAGAGATTTACACTGACCTTATCAATCGCCATATTGCTGATCCCGAACAGCAGTTAAAGGTATTTGATAAGAACAGCGTTTATCTTCCTACCAAGAAAATCGGTAAGAACAATCCCAAAGCCGCCGAGATTGAAGCCGACAACGCCGCAAGGCAGGAATGGAACAGGACGGCGGATATGGCATTGTTATCGGGGATTGAGGAAACAAAGATACTGGAAATCAAGAAAGAGGAAATCCACCAAAAGGCAAGTCAGTCCATTAAAGAAAAGGGCTGGCTGCCTACCTTGTTCCGCAGCATTATCGGCAGGGCAAAGGAGCTTCTGCAAAGCCTTATCCGAGAAAAGGATATGCCGCCCAAGCCTACGCTGGATATGGATATGGCGGAATTTCGACGCATGAAAAATCTGATGATAAAGGCGCAGGAGGGCGCAAGGGAAATCCGCCGTTTGCAGGACGATGTTCTCCCGAAACTGAAAGCGCAGCTTGCAGACACAAAGGGGCTTTTCAAAGGCAAGGAGCGTAAAGCCCTGTCCGAGCAGATACAGCAGACGGAAAAGGAAATCGCTGCAAAACTGGATATGCTGCCCGATATTCTGAAAGAGGACGGTTATCCCGATGTGCAGGCGTTCATGCGTACTTTCCGAGAAATGGAAAGCGTTGTGGAACAGTACAGCCGTGACCTTGCCGAGTGGGAGCGTCAGACCAGCAGGAAACCGTCAGCCGCCGCCAAAGAGCAGCGCAGACCACCCGAAAAGCAGAGCGTATTAAAACATTTGCGGGAGATACAGGATAAAAATAGGCAGAAACCACCCCAAAGACAGCGCAAAAAATCCATTGACAGAGATAGCCGATAGATATGGAAAAACCGCCGTTATGGTGTTACCCATAGCGGCGGTGGTACATAATTATTTGCTGACTGCAAGCGTGATTTTCATATCCTGAACATTGATGATTGTTTCTTTTTTGCACTTCGGACAGTAGAGAGGAAAGTTTCTCATCTCAGTATTTTCCTGTATCATTGTTCGGGTTTTATTGCCGCAGACAGGGCAAAGTATCCATTCTGTTTTCATAATGTCGACCTCTTTGCGTTTCTCACTAATAGGAAAATATGAAATCTATATCATTCAATTTCAGTTAGAAATCTAAATTCCCCAATCCTGACTAATCATTTGCAGCTTTACCATATGCGGATAAATTTTGCCTGTGTTCATCAGTTTTTCCGGCGTTCCCTGTTCGGCAACCGTACCGTTTGAAAGCACAACCACTTTATCTGCGCCGCTTACGGTACGCATACGGTGGGCGATAACAAGTACGGTCTTGTCCTTTATCAGTCTTGACAAAGCAGCCTGTATCAATGTTTCATTTTCCACATCAAGACTTGCCGTTGCTTCATCAAGTAAGATAATAGGGGAATTTTTGAGAAAAGCGCGGGCGATTGAAATTCTCTGCCTTTCCCCGCCAGACAATTCGCAACCATTTTCACCAATCATACTGTTATACCCGTCTGGGAGCTTTTCTGCAAATTCTTCACAATTTGCTAGTCTTGCCGCCGCAATTACTTCTTCGTCGGTCGCGTCCTTTCTGCCTATTCTGATATTCTCCATGATTGTGTTGTTAAACAGCGTCACATCTTGAAATACGATAGAGTACAGAGACAGCAAGGTTTCCGGCTCTATTTTCGATATATCCATACCACCGACAGTAATCTTCCCTTTGTTTATGTCCCAAAACCGCGAGGCAAGACGCGACACCGTAGTTTTTCCGCCGCCGGACGGTCCGACTAAAGCGGTAACTTCTCCCTGTTTTGCCGTAAAAGACACATCTTTCAATACGGTTTCCCCAGTATTATAAGCAAATCCTACATGGTCGAATACAATGTCATAACCTTTATTTATCAGTTGACTTTCCCCTGTCTGAATAGGTTGGTCAAGGATTTCGTTCATGCGGTCTATGTTCGTTTTCGTAGAGATTACCGCAGCAAGATTTTGCAATGCGCCTTCAAGCGGGGCATAAAGCCTTGAAGCTACAAGCAAGAACATAAAAAACAGCGGAATATCAATTTCTCCACGAATAAGCAGCGTAGAGCCTACAAGCGCAACCGTAGCAATTCCAAACTTTAATATTAGTGTTGAAGAAACAACAAAAAGTGCTGTTCCAAGTTCTGTTATAATGTGCCGTTTTTCTACATAGTCAATTTTTTTGTCAAGTCCTTTCAGATAACTTTCTTCCGCATTGTTTGATTTCAAGTCCTGTAAACTTTCGATACACTCTTGTACACCGCTTTCAAGCGCGACATTTGCCGCTACAGATTTACAGTTGAAGTATTCCTGTATGCGAGCTGAAAAGAATGTGATTGTAAATGCAATCGGTAAAACCCACACCGCCGCAAGAGCCATTCGCCAGTCGTAAGCAAAAAGGCAGATTGCAATTAGTGTTGTTGAAATGAGGGAGCCTGCCAATGCGGGTACATAATGGGAGAATGCAGTTTCAAGCGTAGCACAGTCTCCCATAATAGAATTGGTTAAATCCGCAAGGTCTTTTTTGCCAAAAAAGGACAACGGGATTTTGCGTAGCCGTTCCGCTAAGGATATACGCCTTACCCCGCTTTCCACATAAGTCGCTAAGTAAGTGGCGTTATATTGAAACCAAGTCGCAATAAATATAAGGCATAAGCAAACCAAAGAACCAACCGCATAAAAAGCAATGCGGCTTCCATTCAAGTTCCCATTCATGGTGTCAATGACAAAGTAATAGAGCAATCCCACAGGGAGCATAAAGGATATATCCTGTACGACGCAGGCAATACAGCCTTTTATCAAATCGACAGCCCCCTGTCTTGATAATGCAAAACGTCTTTGCAATGTCTTAATCATGCGTTTACCTCCTTTGCAATCTTCCATTCTGCCGCTTCGGAATAATCCTTCCACATTTTTGTAAATATGCCGTTTCTTTCTATCAGTCCGCTATGTGTGCCGCTTTCGACAATTTCACCGTCTTGCAGTACATAAATGCAATCCGCGTCTGTGATTGACGACAACCTGTGTGCAATCATAATGACGGTCTTTCCCTTTGAAAGCGCGGATAAAGCCTGCTGTACGCGCACCTCATTATCGGGGTCGGCAAATGCGGTCGCTTCATCAAGGATTATGATAGGCGCATTTTTCAAAATCGCGCGGGCAATCGCTATTCTTTGCTGTTCGCCGCCGGACAGATATACGCCTTTTGCGCCGACAACCGTATCAATGCCATTCGGTAATTTTTCAATAATATCCAAGCACTGTGCAGCTTCCAAAGCATGGGCGATTTCTTCGCGTGTAGCGTCAGGCTTTGCCATACGCACATTTTCCAATATGGACGCTTTGATAAGTCGGCTGTTCTGAAATACAAAGGACACCTTATTCATCAATGTTTCTTTCGGAATGTCGCATATGTCGATATTCCCTATCAGTACGCGCCCTTTTTGCGGGTCAAAAAATCTTGTGACGATATTTGCAAGCGTTGTCTTGCCGCCGCCGGACGATCCTACCAATGCGACTGTCTGCCCCGGTTTTATGGAAAGAGATACATCATTGAGCGCGTTTTTCTTTCCGTCATAGCTGTAACTAACGTGTTCTAATGTAATCCCATTATCTTTAGGGATATTATTCACGCTGCTTTCAGATAATGGTTTTTCGTTCAGCACTTCATTAATCCTGTTAATTGCGTCGCCTACAATCATTGCGTCCTCGCTCATAAACATAATTTTTGTGAGCGTCGTACCAATGACGGGCGTAATCACAATATAGAAAATAAGGTTTAACAGAAGTTCATTTGTTACGCCGCCCCTTGTAAAGAGAATACCTCCGGCAATCAGAAACGCGAATACACTGTTAATTGCCGTTGTATAGAACATCATAGGCAGACGCAGCCCCTTTGTGTATGCGATTACCCATGTTTCGTAATTGTCTATCGCGTTTTTGAAGCGTTTGAAAGAAAAGATTGTCTGTCCGAAAGTCTTTACTACGGGTACGCCCCGCACATATTCAACGGCTTCATTTGACATATCGGCAAGCGCATTTTGATATTGTTCCATTCGCTTTTCCATGTCTTTTCCTGTCATTTTCATCATAATCAGAAAACCAAGCACAACGGGAACAAGGCTTAAAAGCCCTAACCGCCAGTCAAAAGCAAGCAACAGGAAAAGTAGCCCTATAGGGGTGGCAATCGCCCCCGCTTTGTCGGGAAGCCTGTGTGCAAGATACGTTTCCGTAGCAGCACTGGAACCGTTTACTATTCTCCGCAGCTTTCCACTTCCATACTTCTCCGTTACTCCGAGCGGCAATGCTGCAATATGGCGCATAAGCTCTTTTCGGATATTAGCGGCAACCCGGAACGCGCTCAAATGCGAACACATCAAAGCGGCTATGTAAACAACAATAGAGATAACTGCAAACAATACGGCAGACCAACCGTAGCCTGTGACATTCTCCGCCTGTGAGAAGTCCGGGGAAACCTCCAGTATGTCGTGAATAATACACCATATATACCAAAAAGGTACAAGAGCCAACAGTGCACTCATTACAGACAGTACCCAAGAAAGATAGGTCAATATCTTATGCCCTCCGGCATAACCCATCAGTCTTGATAGATTTGACTGTTTTTTCATTGATAAAACCTCCTTGAAAATTTTTTATGATACGAGAACAAAATGAACGTCCTCCAATATCCTCATTTCAGTTAGTGTTGCCCTTGTGAAGTTAGCAGTAACTAACCTGTGTATAAAAATTATAGGGCAGATTGCCCTAACGAATTTATTCATTTTTATTGCCCCATAATTTTCATCCACCCGGCGGTATAGAAATCTCTCATTTCTTTCAAATAGTGCTTTGCTTCTTCAAGAGGCATTTCATGTATAATCAGCTCAAAAAATGTATTAAACATTCCTGTAATCAAGATATGCTCCAACCGTTCATCAATGGGGGGAGCAGGTCTGCCTATCTTTTCAAGAACTGCTAAATAATCATGTGTTCCTTTTGTTTCTATTTCCACCATTTCATCAATCAATTTTGAAAAACGTGTTCCCTCCGAACAGCAAAGTATGAGCTTAAATTCATTCAAGTGTTCATAGGCATACAAGAGCATTTCATACATACATTCGCCGGAAGTAGAAGTAAGATTGTTAGGTTGTTCTTCTGGCGGAATTTCAGCAAATTCTTTTTGAGCCTTGCAAAATCGTTCCAGTAAAAAATTGTAGTGTTCGCCTACCAATGCTTCAAACAAGTCCTCTTTACTATCATAATAGCCATATAAAGCCCCTGTGGTTACGCCTGCTTTTTTAGCAATATTTCGTAATGAAGCAGATGTGAAGCCTTTTTCAAGAAATTCCTGTATAGCAGCCGATAAAATCATCTGCAATGTCGTTTTTTCTTCGTTGCTCATTTTTAATCCTCTTTTTATAACACTGTTATATAACATCGTTATAATAGCACCTCGCAAAAACTTTGTCAATTCCCCAATATTATTTTCCACTATCCAAATATCATTTTCTGTCTGCTCAGAGATGTAAATTTCATTATCTTTTTGTTTGAAAAGGTGTTAAATGACCGTCTTTCAGTTAACACCCCTTGAAAGTGCGTTTACCCCCCCCATATATTCAAGGACTTTCGCCTGTTTCGTCCATTTGCCCTCGTAAATTGTGCCCCTTGTTAGATAACGGGGACTTTGAATGGCTTGCAAGCATGACGGGATTACTTCGCCAGTTGCTGAAATTGTGAGCGTATCCGTTAAGTATATCAGGTAAAATTTAAAAATTGTTTTACTTTCGAGCAACCACACAAAGCCAGCCTTTAGCATTTTTGTTCGTTTCTATATGCGTAAATCCTGCTTTTTCCAAAGAATATTTAATCTCTTTGGAAGTATAAATTTTCATTCCTTTTATAATCTCTGTCCATTTTTTATCTTTGTCATTTTCGCCATTTGACTCATTACAAACCATAAAAATTCCACCTTTTTTTAGCACTCTATATATCTGGCTAAAACTTTGGTCAATATCAGACCAAAAATATATTGTTTCAAAAGCAGTTGCTAAGTCAAAGGTTTCATTGGCAAAAGGAAGTTCCTGCACATTTCCTTGCAGAATTTCACAATGCTTTCTTTCTACTGCAAATTTATTAACTTTTTTTGATTTTCTAACACTAACCTCTGAATAATCAATGCCAAAAACTTTACCCTTTGGACTTTTTTCTAATAGTTTTTTTATATTTGCACCACCACCGCAACCAACGTCTAATGATATATCGTTCTTATTAATTTTTATATGCTTCAATCCCCATTCTGCCATAGGAGAATGACCTATATTCATCATATTAACCATAAGGCTTCCGCCAAGTCCTTTAGGTTTACAAGTGTTTTGAAAAAAAGACATAATTACACCTCTCCTTACATCAATCAAGTTAGCTTTGACTAATTCATTCTATCATTATTATAAAATTCGTGCAATAAAGTCTTAAAATAATTGCAGAAATGAGATAGTGTATTTACGCAGGTTTTCTCAATTTAGTATCTGTTTTCAAGTCAAAGAGGGTAGACAAAAAATATTATCTGCCTACCCTCTTTTTCATCTTATAAGCGTTACATTACTATGCGTAGATAATTTCTGCATTGACGATTTCTCTTGCTCTTGCCTGTATCTCGTTTATTCTGCCAACCCACAACATCGGGCGTTCTGTTTTGAGCTGTTCAGTAACGCCCTCCTTATCAGCCATTTGCTCAACCAATCGAAACATCATCTCCGTTGCCTGTTCGTCAATATCAGCAAGATAACTGTTCAATCTGCCACTTGTGAGTAGCGTGATGTAAACTGCTTTCTTGCATTCCTGTAAATAGCGTTTGTGTCGCTGTCCCCATAAGCCGATAGGCTTGTTTTCTTTTTCGGTTGGTAAAGTAAGGCAAGGAATATAATAATCCCCCTGCAATTCATACCAAAGTCCGTTGCTTTCATCGTAAATATATTTCTCCATAGTGTTATCCTCCAAAATAATCTATTCGCACATACATCACAGTTTCCCGATTACCACACTTTGTTATATTGTGTTATCAGATTTTTCTGCCCTTGATTTTGCCCTTATGATTGTGCAGAACAAGGGTAACATTGTGTGAAATCATATAAAGGGATAAGGTGGACTGATTGCGATAAATCCTTTATTTTCAAGGCTTTCGGAGGATTTTATTAAAACTCTATGAGGTGCGATAAACACCTGTGAAATTATGAATTTCTAATTAGTATTATATTTTTTAGCGGTGCAACGAGTAAAATGCCCCAAACCCGCATAAATGCTTGATTTTCTGATATATACAACTGCGGTTTCAAATGTTCAAAATAACATTTTGACGCTTTTTTGCCGCCCTAACTCAATAAGGCAAAATGAAGCGATACGGGCAGATACAAGAAAAATCTATATGTGTGTGCTATAACATTTCTATACAAAGCGACAACTTGGCATTTGTCGAGCGGAAATAAATAGGGAATTATAAAATAGGTGAGGTCCGTATGATAGAAGTACAAATAAAAAATACATCCTTGAAATTTGAAACAGATTCAGAGCTTTTCTCTCCAAAGGCTGTTGATATTGGAACATTGTCAATGCTATCATTAACCGAATTTTTACAAGGGGACAAGGTATTAGACTTAGGCTGCGGATATGGTGTTGTCGGCATTTTAGCTTGTAAGTTGATTGGGGAGAATCATGTTATTATGTCTGACATATCGGATAAAGCGGTAGAATATGCAAGACGGAATGCAGAATTGAATGGTTTTTCTCATGTTGATATTCGATTAAGCAATGGTTTTGAAAATATTATGGAAGATGATTTTACGTTGATATTATCTAATCCGCCATATCATACGGATTTTTCCGTTGCCAAACACTTTATTGAAGGTGCTTTCAAAAAACTAAGCGTTGGTGGTCGAATGGTAATGGTAACCAAACGCCTTGAATGGTACAAAAATAAATTATCATCTATTTTTGGTGGTGTCAAAGTGCAGGAGATGAATGGATACTATGTATTTATAGCCGAAAAAAGAAACCACTGTATTAAAAATAAAGAAAAGAAAGCTACCCTTTCGAGAAAATTGCAACGCAAGCAAAAGAGAAATGGTTAACGCTGTTTTGTAAAATAAAACTCATGTAATGTTTTTCAAAACCATTTCGGCGCATTGCTCCGGAGTATATAAGGATGTATTGACTGAAATATCATAGGTTATATTTTTAACCATGATATTCATTTGTTCATCTGATTGATGAATTCCTCTATCGCCTCGCTGAATATTTCTTTGTCTGCATATTTCCAGTGGACAAGTCACTTCAATTAACTTTAATGGGGAATTTTTAAATATCATCTTCACTCTTTCATAGTGGGGCGACAACTCGGCAATGTCAAGCAACATACCATCGAATAAAATATGAATTCCATTGTCTGACATCATTCTTGCTGTATAATAGGCCTGCATAATGGCTTCGCTTAGGTATTTCCAATAATTTTGCATCAAAAATTTCCTGCTGACCATTTGTTGAAAAGTATCATTCGATATTGTATAGAAGTTAACATCGGCCTTTTCTTGTATGGCTTTTGCAAGAGTTGTTTTCCCTGAACTTGTCACCCCATTTAAGAACAGAATGATACCTTTTGGCAAATCCTACACCCCTCTTTCATCTATCACGAAACCCAACACAACAAAAAGCTGCCACAAAACGACCATTTTAACGTAATTGCTTCTTTTGACCTTCCTATCAATATTTTAACGCATAACGCAAAAGAAGTCGATTTTCGATGATACCATAACGGAAAGCGGAAATCCTCTCATCTGCCGCGAAAATCACTTAAGTAAATCACAGAACTGAAAAATATATTCTTTAATTTCATTGTCGCATATAGGCCATTTTTGTGGATTTGGCATTATTCTAATCCCTCTATCGTTATTTTTTAAGTTTTCCATAATACCATCCGACGACCCCTCCCTTTTTAACGAGATAACCTTTTGAAGTCTCCTCCACCAAGGACAATTTATCGCCAATTTGTACGGGTAATGTATAATCCGTATAACCCATACAATGAAAATCATCAAGTATATAGGAAGTTGGAATCCATAATTTGCGATCGGACGCAACATGAACAACATAAGTAAATTCTTCGTTTCTTTCAAGAATTCTTATCTCGTTATTGGTCCAACGGATATTTATAGAGTCTCCCGTTTCTTTCTGTTGGGATAAGGCATAAAATATAGGCAGATCGTCATAGCTAACATACTGTATATCCTCAACATGACAGTTTATCTCCGGAATAATCAGTAAATTTAGCTGGCCTTCTTTATTTATGCCACAGCCTCCATCAATAGAGATGATTTTTTTGGTACGGTTAATCACGGGGTTTGCCTGACGGATTTTATCCCCATAAAGCATGACGGGCCAGTGACCGACAACAACATATTTATCAAAGCAATGCTCTGAGTTCATAAAGTCATTATACTTTAGGAGTTCAAATAGATTCCTTTTTTCGTTATCGCACAGTTCTTTATCGCGAAGCCCACCATGGACAAAAATATAATTTTGTGTTTCTAGAATAGTGGGTAAGTTAGAGAGAAAATCAAACTCCTGTTCATAATGCGTCATTATCTCATCCTTTGAATGCAAGATATCCTCCGGACCTTCGACTATGTATCCGAGTTCGCTTGTCAATTCATCGAAAAAACTTGTGCCATAATAGGCTCTGAGCCAGAGAAGATAGTCAAAGAAACCCGGAACACTTTCAGCACATATTCCATGTATCATATGGAGACGCCATGCGTCTACATTTCCAATAAGCGGTATCACATTTCCCCTTTCGCATAGTTTTTTTACATAACGCAGGGTTTTCAGACTGTCCGGGCCTTTTTCAATCATATCGCCCACAATAATGAGGATATCATCATCGTTAAAGCCGGCTTTTTCCAGCACTTTTTCCAAATATTCAAGATGTCCATGAATGTCACTGGTCACAAGAATTCGTTTGTTCCTGTCAATTTTCATATACTCAATGTTAACTGTATCCATTATCAATTTCGATCACCCCCATATTAACAGAAGATGTTTTTATCTTTTTTATCGCATAAGATGAAAGAGGCCGGACAACCTCATGACAACCAGCTTCTTTTGGAAAACGATGTCAAATAGATACCGGGCCTTATAATATATCCCACAAAAAGAATGGGATCACGTAACAACGGTATAATAGGTCAGAAACACTTTATGCTTTACGGTGAATTGCTCAGGCAATTGATACATCATTTTTAAATGGTCTTCTTCAAATTTTCGAAATGTCTCGGCGTCCATTGAAGCAAGAACACCCCGGCATGCTTTCATTCTTCCGTGCCAGCTTTCTCGTGTAAAAGGTAAATCGATTATAAAACTGTCTATTTTAGGATTATCAAAATAATGGGTCCTCAAATCTTGAATCGCCGGTGATCCGCCACTCCAATTTGGATTAAGCTGCTTTATGAGGAAATGAGATTCTTTTGCGATGGGATCTTCTTTTAAATAACTCATGTATAGTTTTAAAAACAGTCCATTTGGCTTTATCATTTGCTTTATTTTTTCAACGATAACTTTGGGGTTGAAATACCAAAAGCATTGACAGGCGGTAATGGTATCAAAAGAATGATCGGAAAAATTCAATTTTTCTACAGGGCAGGCCATGTATGTGATATTTTTAAAATCCACCGACAACTTTTTGGCTCGTTCAATTTGTTCACTTGATATATCTACGCCGATAATATTTGCGCCATTTTCCGCAAGGCCTCTCGGAATTTCACCGGTTCCCGTGCCAAGATCAAGCCATACCGAATTCGCCTTTCCAACACCGAGTGATAACAATCGGTCATATAATTCTTTGGGATAAATATCTCGATATTTAGCATATTCGGAAGCTGTTTTACCAAAGTCGAACTCTTGTCCATTATCTATAAGTGAATTCTTCATGCAATATCCCCATATTCCCCACATTTTATGAATTTTGTTTATTTACATTATACCACAAACCGTAATAAGCACAACTTGTATTCAATATGGTGCGAATGTTCATAACGAAAGCTGACAAAAAACCCGAGTGTCCTTACGGACAATCGGTATGTTAGGGAGCGACCAAATGAACCCTGCAACATTTTTTATGAAAGAGTTGAACTCCCTTAGCCCGAAAAGGTTGGTAGCAAGCCGGAGCGTTGGGAAGCGCACCGGTTTTACAAAACGCCGCAAGCGAGCAGCAAAGGCGCAAAGCGACCTCTTTGGAATGAGAAGGAATAGCACAGAGGCATTCAAAATCCCCAGCCGAGTAGCTGGGGATTTTGAATGGAGCGCAGCCCATTCTGACATATAAAGGCGATGCCAAACAATCTCCGGCCGTTTTTGGAGAGTAACATGAATACTTATGTGAGACTCATATGCACTTATCAAGTGTAAATCATTAATCAATTGCTAATGAATAGGTAAGTTCTTTTACTGTTTCATTGTTTTTAGGATATGTTCTTGTTCCGGTATCATCCTCAAGGGACATCCCTAATTTCTGCATAAGGTAAAAAGAAGCGGTATTTCTATAGTCGCAATGAGCGACTAATTTCTGAAGCTTTAAAACATTTAAGGCAAATTCTTTTATGGCAAGTGCAGCCTCTAGTGCCAACCCTTTTTTCCAATAGCGTTTATTGATAATCCATCCTAATTCCCCGGTATTTCTTAAATCATTTAGGGCAACAGAGACAGCGCCAATTTGCAAACCTTCATTTACCCATAAGAGTTGAAATCCCACAAAATACGGTGGTTAGGTGTTTGAAAACAGTTTGCATGGAATGGTCAAAAACACATCATTTATGGGTTTAAATCCATTTTTTTCATAAAAACCAGATATGCTTGCTTTTGTTTGAACCAACCATTCTGATGTTGGAAAATGCGCGATACAGCGTTTTAATAGTTCCTTACCTATCCCCATGTTTTGAAATTCGGGCCTTACTAGTAAATCATAAATAACTGACCTGAACATTTTATCACTCAATACCCGTATAGCTCCCACTAAAAGCTCGCTTTCCCACGCTGAAATTACAAGGGTTGAATTAATAAAGGGTATATTATAATTTTTTATCATGTCTGGAGTGTCTGCGGTTCCTGACCAACCTACAGCCACAAATAATTCATGCAACTGCTCAGAGGGTAAATCCTTTTTCGTATCATTATAAAATATATTCATATCGATTTCCTTTCATTAAAATTATTTATTACTATATCATATAAAATGAAAGAAGTCGACTGCTTTACAGCGATCGACTTCTTCCGACAAACTGTGAGGAAGCCTCAAAATGAATCCCGCAACATTTTTTATGCAAGAGTTGAACTCTCGCACACCGAAAAAGGTTGGTAGCAAGCCGAAACGTCGGGAGCGCGTTTACAAGCGAGCAGCGAAGGCGCCGCGTGACCTTTTTCGGAAAAGGAGGAACAGTGGAGCGGGTGACGGATTTTTTATGAAATAAAAAATCGGAACGAGCGTAACTCGTTCCGACATGGTCGGAGTGACAGGATTCGAACCTGCGGCATCTTGCTCCCAAAGCAAGCGCGCTACCAACTGCGCTACACCCCGGTTTTTCCAACAAGCGCGGCGTACAGCCGCTTGCAAGCGGCCGGACACTGAAGTGACGCGCCCGCCAGAATACGGATTTGATTATAATACGGGTGGCTCTTGCTGTCAAGCAGAGGCGGGCGCCTCTGGCCCGCCGGCTCTGACCCGGAATCCGGGTGTCCGAGCAAATATGGATTGACACTTTTTTCACGGGAGAGTACAATAGGAAATATATGATAGCCCAATAACTGACAGGAGGTTCGGAACAGTATGCCCAGAGTTTACAATTTTTCCGCCGGCCCATCGGTTCTGCCGGAAAGCGTGCTTCGCACCGCAGCGGAGGAAATGCTCGATTATCGGGGATCGGGACAGTCGGTGATGGAAATGTCCCACCGCTCCAAGGTTTACGACGCCATTATCAAGGAATGCGAGGCCCTGCTCCGGGAAGTCATGAGCATTCCGGACCACTACAAGGTCCTGTTTTTGCAGGGAGGCGCCTCTTCCCAGTTCGCCATGGTTCCCTTAAACCTGATGAACGGCAGTGGCAAGGCGGATTTTGTTCTGACCGGCCAGTGGGCCAGCAAAGCCCAGCAGGAAGCCGCCCGGTACGGCGAAGCCCACGTGGTCGCCAGTTCCAAAGACAAAACCTATTCCTACATACCCGAATTGGATCCGGCGACTTTTACCCCGGACGCGGATTATTTTCACATCTGCCTGAACAACACCATTTACGGCACCCGTTACACCGCCCTGCCGGATACCGGCAAGGTGCCGCTGGTGGCCGATGTTTCCTCCTGCATCCTGTCCGAACCGATTGAGGTGTCCCGGTTCGGCCTGCTCTACGCGGGCGCTCAGAAAAACATGGGCCCGGCCGGATTGACCGTGGTCATTGTGCGGGAAGATCTGATCGGCCATGCCCGGGACATCACCCCCACCATGTTCAACTATCAAATTCACGCCGACAACGGGTCAATGTACAACACTCCGCCCTGCTACGCCATCTATATCTGCAAGCTGGTGCTTGAGTGGTTGAAAAACGACATGGGCGGCCTTGAAAGCATGAAGACGTATAATGAGAAAAAGGCCGGCCTGCTCTATGATTTTCTGGATGCCTCTTCTCTGTTCAAGGGTACGGTGGTGAAAAAAGACCGCAGCCTGATGAACATCCCCTTTGTCACCGGCAACGAGGAACTCGACGCCAAGTTTGTCAAGGAGGCGGCCGAAGCCGGGTTCGTCAACCTCAAGGGGCATCGCACGGTCGGCGGTATGCGGGCCTCCATCTACAATGCCATGCCCATCGAGGGCGTGGAGAAGCTGGTGAGCTTTATGAAGCAGTTTGAGGCCCAAAACGCGTAAATATCCCATTCAACATTCAAGGAGTGGTGACCGATGCAAATCAAAACGATGAACAAAATCGCGGCGTGTGGCCTCGAACGTTTCGGTGCGGGCTATACCGTCGGAGACAGCGTGACCGAGCCGGACGGCATTCTGGTGCGTTCGGCCTCCCTGCATGAAGAGGAACTGCCCGCCTCGCTGCTGGCCATTGCCCGGGCCGGGGCCGGTGTCAACAACATTCCCCTCGACCGGTGCAGCGAGGCCGGCGTCGTGGTCTTCAACACCCCCGGCGCCAACGCCAACGCTGTTAAGGAACTGATTCTCGCCGGCCTGCTCATCTCTTCCCGCAAGGTCGTGGACGCTATTGAATGGGCGCGGACCCTTCAGGGCCGGGGCGAAGAGGTCACCAAACTGGTGGAAAAGGGCAAATCCCAGTTCGCCGGTCCTGAGATCAAGGGCAAGAAACTGGGAGTTATCGGCTTGGGCGCCATTGGCGGCCTGGTTGCCAACGCCGCCCATGCTCTCGGCATGGAGGTCTACGGCTTTGATCCCTTCCTGTCGGTCGACGCGGCCTGGGGCCTCTCCCGTGGGGTCAGGCATGCCATCAGCCGGGAACAGATCTTCGCGGAGTGCGATTATATCACGGTGCATACCCCACTGACCCCCGAGACCCGGGATATGTTCTGTGCCGATTCCTTTGCCATGATGAAGGATGGGGTACGGATTCTCAATTTTGCCCGCGCCGAGCTGGTCAACGCCGCCGATATGAAGGAGGCGCTGGCCTCCGGCAAGGTGGCCGCCTATGTGGTGGACTTCCCCACCGACGAGATCCTGGGGGTTCCGGGGGTTATCGCCATTCCCCATCTGGGCGCCTCCACCCCCGAGAGCGAGGACAACTGCGCCGTTATGGCTGCCGACGAACTGAAAGCCTATCTCGAAGACGGCGTGATCCGCAACTCGGTCAACTACCCGTCGGTGGACGTGCCTCGATCCACCGATCACCGCCTGTGTGTGCTGCATCGCAACATCCCGAACATGCTCACCCAGATCAGCGGGGCGGTCTCCGCCGAGGGGATCAACATCGAGACCATGACCAACCGGTCGAAAAAGGATTATGCCTACACCATCTTGGACGTGGTGGGCGATCCATCCGACGCCAGCCTGGATAAAATCCGGGCAATCGACGGGGTCATCCGGCTGCGGAAGCTCTGACCGCGAGGCCTCCGGGCCACAGCCGGGCCGGCGGTTGTCACAATTTCGATCCCATGGGGGATGCTGCAAAATGTTTCATTTTGCGGCATCCCTTTTTTACGTGTGGGACCAGATACCCGGCCGGCAGAGCGGGACGGCCCGGTCTTCTGTATGGATTTCTCCGCCGGGAAACCCGGGAGCGCCCCGGTCCGGGCGGCCGTGGGCAGCCGATGCCGTGGAATAGGGGGCACCTTGTCCCGGCGAACGGCATAGGATGAAGCAGGGCCATCGGCCCAAATCCATGAAGGAGACATCAATATGGGCTTAAATAATTCCAACAAAACCATCAGCACCGACCGGATTGACTGTTCCGGTTCGTTAAAGGTGACGTTGGCACTGTCCGCCTCGCCGGATATCAGCAGCCATCCCACCGACATCGTTCTGATTCTGGATCGTTCCGGGAGCATGGCGGGAAGCCCACTGGCCAATCTGAAAGAAGGGGCCAAAACCTTTATCGACATCATAGATGAAGCCACCGACGGCATGCAGGACGGCCATATCGGTTCCGGCAGCCGGATTGGCGTCGTCAGCTTTGCGGACACAGCCGTGCAGAACACCCCGCTCATCACGTCGGTGGATACCCTGAAAACCGCCGTGGACAGTTTGACGGCGGGGGGTTCCACCAATCATGCCGATGCCTTTGCTCAAGCGGTGGATCTGTTCGACCCCAGTTCCACAAACGCGAAAGTCATGGTCATGTTTACAGACGGAAAAACGACGGCTGGTCCGAACCCCAGCCCTGTGGCCGCGGCAGCCCGCGCCGCCGGGATCATCATTTACTGCATCGGTCTGGTCGGAGCGGACGGGATTGATCCCAATGTGTTAAACGACTGGGCAACCGACCCGGACTCCTCCCATGTGGCGATCACCCCCGACGACGCGGAACTGGATAAGCTGTTTGCCGACCTGGCGGCGAATATCTCGAAGCCGGGCGCCACGAATATTGTGCTGGATGACGTGGTCAATCCCGATTTCGCGATTACCAGCATCTTGACCCCGACCAAGGGGGTAGCCAGCCTGGTCAATGCGACCACTTTAAAATGGACAATCGACCAACTGGGAACCACCGCCAACGAGGGTGCGACACTGGAATTTTTTGTTCAGCACATGGCCGGCACCTCGGGGACCAAACTTGTCAATCAGTCCATTTCCTACTCCGATAACGAAAACAACCAGGCCACTTTCCCTGCACCCACTGTCCAGGTGGATTGCGGCATCGTTATCCAGCCCGAGCCCTGTCCGGTTCCGGTGGAGATTGCGATTGAAGGCTGCCAGGATTCCGTGGTTTACGATGCGGGAGATGTCTATCTGGAATCCCTCGGACGGATTTTGCAGCTCAACGTCAACCTGAAAAACGTTTGTCCGGACAAGCGGATGGCGCTGGGAATCGTTCTGACCGAGACGGATTCGCAGGGGAACGAATACCCGCGGGGCATGAAAACCATCACCGTGCCGGCACACCACTACCCGACCTGCCGGGATGTACTGGTCAAATGCGTCAAATTCGTCCTGCCGGAAGATCTGGATGTATCCGGCGGAAATCCGGCCGCTATGTGCAACGCCAGAAACTTCAGGGCCCGGATTATAGCCCATCCGATTGATACCGATTTCTCCTGCTGCGACAGGACGGTCACCTTCAACGGCTGACGGTTGACCCCAGAGAAAAATTCGGCTCTTTGCATCCGTCTCTGTATGGGGAAGGAGGCGGCCGTCCTTTCGAGGATGGCCGCCTCTATTTTCCAATGACCTTAAATGGCGTGTTTTTGCAACAGATAACCAAATTTACCAAAATATGACAAAATTGGACTTGTAGCTACAACAATTGGGACGTTGTAAAGATTTTCCAAGTGTTATATAGTTAATACACAACAGTTATTATGCTTTGATTGAATAAATCTTAGGTATAATAACGATCATATAGATCGCACAATTATGGGGATTCAAAAAAGAAAGGGGTATGAAAAAGCGTGAAATGGAAACGAAGATGCCGTAAGTGGGTTGCCGGGCTGGCTTTGCTAGCCATGGCGATCGGTCTGTTCCCGGGCTTGGATTTCTTAGCGATCCAAAGCTCTGCGGCAGCGGGAGACGATGAGATCGACCGGTATGTCACGATCGACGCCATCTCCGACATCAACCCGACGGCCCACTTTATCTTCCCATCGGAGTGGCAGAACGTGGGCACCATGTCGGTCTCGGTCAAGATCCGGATCGACACCAACGATCTTATGAGTTCGGGCGGCAAGTTCTTTATCAACGACATCAATGGCGAAAAGTATACGTATAATACCGTTACCAACGGCTGGGTCAGCCTGTCCTTTAACATGACCTACAGCGACGCCCGGCTGATCTTCGGCGGCTGGTATACGGTCGGGAAAATGCAATTTGCCGACCTGACGTTCAAGAAGGCAGACGGCACCGTTCTCTATTCCCTGGCCGAGGACACGGCAATCGACCCCTTTGCCCCTGGCGAGAATTTAAGAGGTGGCCGTGGCCGGTAGATTTTCCAGACCTATAACAATGAGTCCACCTTCACTCAGACAACCCTCTGCTACCGGCCGGAGCGGTCTGTCACCATCAACGCCATCTCCGACATCAACCCGACAGCCCACTTTATCTTCCCGTCCGAGTGGCAGAACGTGGGCACCATGTCGGTCTCGGTCAAGATCCGGATCGACACCAACGATCTCATGAGTGCGGGCGGTAAGTTCTTTATTAATGACATCAATGGTGAAAAGTACACGTATAATACCGTCACCGACGGCTGGGTCAGCCTGTCCTTTAACATGACCTACAGCGATGCCCGGCTGATCTTCGGCGGCTGGTATACCAAGGGCAAAATGCAATTTGCCGACCTGACGTTCAAAAAGGCGGACGGCACCGTCCTCTATTCCCTGGCGGACGACACGGCAATCGACAACTTTTCTCCCAGCCAGGATATGAAGGGCGGCCGTGGCCGGTGGATTTTCCAAACCTATAACAATCAGTCGACGTTCAACATGACCGGTGGGTATTACGAGCCCGAACGGTATATCGTTATCGACTCCACCTCCGATGTCAATCCCACGGCCCACCTGGTTTTCTCCACCTCCTGGCAATTCCTGGGGGCCATGAAACTCACGGCCAAGGTGAAAATCGAATCCGTGCAGTCCCTGGGCTCGAACCCCCACTGGTTTGTCAACAATGAGCAGAACCAGGAACGGGCTTCATACAGCGCAGCCACCAACGGGTGGATTAACCTGTCGCTGGATATCAGTTACACCGAGGCCCAGATTTTCTTCGGCGGTTGGTACACCAAGGGAAGAATGTTGATTGCCGACCTCGAGATCCGGAAGGCGGACGGCACTCTCCTCTATTCCCTGGCCACCGACAACACCTTCAACAGCTTCGGGCCAAGCGATTCGATCATCGACTGGCACGGCCAGTGGTATTTCCATTCCTATAATAACGTATCCAGGTTCACCTGCACCACGGTGGAGGAAGAACCGGTTGCCCGTGCGTACGAGCCGGAGAGGGAACTGACGATCAACAGCACCTCCGACACCAATCCCACGGCGGAATTTACCTTCCCCTCTTCCTGGCTAAACCAGGGGCCGTTCAAGATGACGGGCAAGGTCCGGGTCGATTCGATATCGTCCCTGGGCAGCAATCCCCGCTTCTTCCTCAAGAATGCGGATGGGGACACCCTCAAAACCTATTCGGCCACCACGGACGGATGGGAGGATTTGTCCGTAACGGCGGCTTACAGCGACGGCGGATTCGTTTTCGGCGGACAAAATGCCGCCGGCAAGATGCGGATCGCCGATCTGCGGATTTATGCTTCCGACGGCACGCTTCTGTACCGTTTGTCCACCGATTCGGTTTTTGAAACGGTTTCCCCGAGCGCGGATATTGTCGGCACCAAGGGGAACTGGGTGTTTGAGAAACACAACAACGTCTCCAAATTCAGCGTGACGACTTGGAACCTTCCCAACCGGTATCTGATGATCGACACCACGACCGACATCAACCCGACGGCTCACCTGATTTTCCCGTCCGACTGGCAGGGCACGGGAAATCTGACGGTCACGGGCAAGATTCGGATTGACAACATGACGCTCATGAGTTCGGGCGGCAAGTTCTTTGTCAACAACGCCGCGGCACAGGAACTGGTCACCTATACGGCGGATACCAACGGCTGGATCAATCTGTCCCTGACGGTGGATTACAGCGACGCCCGGCTGATTTTCGGCGGCTGGTACGTCACCGGACAGATGAAATTCGCCGATCTGGAAATCAAAACCGCCGACGGCACGGTGCTGTATTCTCTCAACGACGACGACACCTTTACCGTGTACAACGATAACGAGAATATCAGGGGCGGACGGGGTCTGTGGATCTTCCAGACCTATAACAACGACTCCTCCATGCATGTGATCTCGCCTGCGGTGGATCCCGATTATGTCCCCGAACGGAGCTTGTATGTCAGCCCGGATGAGGACATCAATACCAAGGCTCATTTTCTCTTCCCATCCGAGTGGTCATCCTACGGGACCATCTACCTGATCGGTTATCTGAAGGTCGAGAATTACGTCGCGCAGGAAGATGATGCGCGGTTCTCGGTCTTCAACAGCCCGGGTGTGATGTATTTCCCGGCCTACAACGGAAACACCGACGGCTATGAGAAAGTGATCATTCCGGCTACGTACAGCGACGAGCGGTACATATTCGGAAGCTGGCACGCTTCGGGAGATTTCATACTCTCGGATCTGGAAATCCGCAAGCAGGACGGCACCCTGCTGTATTCCCTGGCGCAAGATCCGCTGTTTGACAACATCGGCTCCAACGTCGATATGCTGGGAAGCCGCAGCAAATGGATTTTCCAGAATTACAACGATGAGGCGGGCTTTAGGGTTTACTCCAAGGTTCAGCCCGAGCGGAGCCTGCGCATCCAATCCACTACCGGTACATGTCCCTCTGCGAAATTCGATTTCCCGTCCTCGTGGTCGAACGCCGGCCGCCTGCATTTGAACGGGTATTACAAAGTCAACGAGTTCACTTCTGCCGGCAGCAATGCCAAGTACTATGTCAACAATGCGTCCGGTGCCAACCTGGAGACGTTCACCGCCACGACAAACGAATGGGAATCGCTGTCCGTAACAGCGGAATACAGCGACGGCGGCTTTGTCCTGGGCGGCTCGAATGTCACGGGCAGCATCACCTTTGCCGATCTGGAGATCACCAACGACGAGGGGGAAGTGCTGTACAGCTTCGCGGACGATGCCAATTTTGACGGGCTGGAAGAGCAGACCAGCATCTCCGGCTCCCGCGGCGACTGGGATCTGAATAATGGCGCCAGCGGTTCCAAGATCGTCCTGTTTGACAGCAGGGAATGGGATTATACCATGACAAGCGGGCGTTACACCGTATCGTCCAACCAGATCGTGGCCCCTGTTTCCGCGATGGAAGCGGAAGATTTTCTGGCCGACATCGACCCCGGCATCGACGGCACCGTGAAACTCTTCGACGGGCAGACGCAGGTGACGGAGGGCTATGCCGCGACCGGCATGACGGTATCCCTTTACGACCGGAGCGGCGACCGGCTATCCCAGTACAGCGTGGCGATCAAAGGCGACCTGAACGGGGACGGCGTGGTCAACTCCTCCGACGTGAGCGAAATGCAGAAAGATGTTTCGGGCACCAAGACCTTCACCGGTATCTTCCTGAAAGCGGGAGACCTGAACGGTGACGGGTCGATCACCTCGGCCGATGTGACCTTGCTGCAGCAGCTTATCGCCGATTATGAAGACCTGCCTGAAAACACCGTAATCGACAGCTACAAGGATATTGTCAACATGACCAGCAGCGCCAACGGCGCCAATTCCGGCAGCCTGTACCTCATCGGCCCGAACACCGATCCTGCCAAAATCGTGGTGTCGGCCTATGCACCGTACAAGGTGATAGAAGCGGCGGAAGAGCTGCAGAGCACCCTGTATGAAATGACCGGCACCCGCCCGGTCATCGTGGATGACACCGAGGTCCATACCGGCGCGCTGATCCTGGTCGGCGAATCCCGGTATACGCGCAGGCTGGGCATTTCCCGCCTGTCGGGTTATCCGGAGAGCGAAAAGGCCATCGTGAAAACGTTGGGAAGCCGGCTGGTTCTCATCGGCAACGACTGCGTGAATTATGCCGGAACCTACAACGCGGTGACCATGTTCCTGGAATCCCTCGGCTGTGGCTGGTACGGCCCGCAGGAAATGTGGGAGGTCATCCCCGAAACGTCGACCATCCGCGTAGGCAAATTCGATATCGAGCATACGCCGCAGTTTACCTACCGGACCACCCGCGTTTACGACACCAACCGGGAAATGGGCCTGCATTGGTATCAGGGCGGAGACTCGATGATCTTCGGCCATGGCCTGCCCAGCCTTGTCCCCAAAAGCCAGTTTTCCGTGCATCCGGAGTGGTTCTGCCAGATCAACGGGCAGCGGAACCCGAACGCCGTCACCTGGTGGCAGTATTGCTATTCCAATCAGGCTTTTGCAGCTGAAGTGGCGAACAAAATCATTCAGTATTTTGATCGGAACCCCGACCGTGCGCAGTATACGCTGGCCGCGAACGACGGGTATTACGAAGGCTGGTGCGAATGCTCCGCCTGCTCGGCTCTGGGCTCCCGCACCGATCAAATCCTGACGTTTGCCAACCGTGTCGCGGCGCTCGTCGCCGAGGAGTATCCCAACAAGAAGCTGACGGTACTCAGCTATTTCGCCACCTTCTATGCTCCGACCCGCAACTTCACCCTGGAACCCAACCTGGATATCCAGTTCTGCCGCGAAACCAACATGTATCAGCCGGTATCCAGCGGCTTTAACATGGGATCGTCGTATTATCCGGAGTCGGGCAACACCTATACGGTCACGTGGAAGCAAAACGTGACGAATTGGCAGGCGAAGGTCAATTCGGATAACTACGGCATTTGGGAATGGCATTGCATTTCCGCCGCCGAGTCGGACTGGCAGTATGTTCCGTGGGTGCAGGGCCGGGTGACCATTGATAACCAGCAGTACTGGAAGAGCATCGGCGCGGACTATGTGTATTACGACCAGGGACCGATGGCCGGCTATCATGAGACGGAAGACGACTACGATCTGCGCTGGCCGCTGTGGTATGTAACCTCCAAAGGCATGTGGGACGGCAGCCTGACCTCCAACGAGATTCTGCAGGATGCGTGCCGCAAGCTGTATGGAAGTGCAGCCAACGCGATGTTCCAATACTACAAGTGCCTGGAGGATATCAGCGCGGAATGCACCGCCAGAAGCATTGTGTGGTATGCATGCGATCCCAGCCAGATGTATACGTCTGCGAACATCAGCCGGGTGGATGCCAGGATCACGGTGATAAATCAGTCGCTTTCCGGCGTCACAGCCGAACAGCGCGCCCGGATCCAGAACCAGATCGCCATCTGGAACACGGCGAAACAGCACCTCTGAGTTTTTAAAGGCGCGAGCCTTCGATTCCCATCGTCCATAAACACAGCGAAAGCGGCGGGTTCTCAGGAACCCGCCGCTTCAGCCTGTCAAAGAAGCCGCCGTAAGGGAGAGGCTGCATAAGGAAGTAGCTTCTCCCTTCGGCTTTGTAATCAGCCAGAATAATTTTAGGCTGGTAAAGCAACTTGCTGAAAAGGAAGGCGTAACGGAAGAACTCAAAAGTACCGGCCAAATAGCTTGGATTGGTGCCATCAATAACATACGGGCAGGAGCAAGAGAAATCGTTTATACAGATATAGTTTACGCATCATTATTTTCAGAACCGGTATGGGATACTTATACCGGTTCTTTTCCTAGTTAAGCAGTAGAATTTTTCGCAGGACCGTAGTATAATTATTTCATATCTGAGAGATAAAGTAGAATTTGTGAGGAAATTAGTATGGGAGAAAATAAGGCGGGACAACATAATAATATAATAAACGCAGCAGCTAAGAAAATTCTCGTTCCCGAAGGGCTTTTTAGAGTAGGCTCTTCAAGAAGATGGCTTGATGATAATGGGTATTTTGTAATACAGATCGAATTTCAACCAGGTGCATATGATAAAGGGTCATATTTGAATGTTGGGATTAGTTTTTTATGGGAAGCCAGTGAAGAATTAAATGACATATTGGCGTTTAATATCGGACATCGTGTAGATAAAGCAGGATATGTATTCTATACGGGTAATGATGCTGATTTTGCGGAAAAGATGGAATATTTTGCAGAGATTGCCATGGAAAAAGTAAGGGAGTACCGTCTGTTTCGCAATTTGGATTACGCGAAAGAACAAATGGAAAGTCAGTTAGATAATGGACAGGGAAACAGTGGCGGGATCGTATATGAATTGGCGATGATTTGTTTTCTAAAAAGAGATTTTAAAGAGGGAAAAGAATATTTTAATCGTCTTCTTCAGATACTCCAAGATAACATATATGTAAAAAAAAGAAATATCAAATGGCATGAAGAATTTTATAACCATTGTATCCAGCATCTTTGTCCTAAATTGGAATCCGAAGACACAGCATATAAAATGGTATGGGACATGATTGAACGCAGAAGGGATTTCTTTTCCGGTAAACCGTCATATAAGAAATTAAAAAAAGAATTTAATCTATGATATAACACTATAAAACTTTATAAATTCTTTTTTATCCAAAGAAATATATAATCAGCAGTCAAATCAAGGTTATCAATATTTCTCGGAGAAAATGGAAATACTATGGAGTGCGAGTTTTCTCACACTTCACAGGTTCTTCGAAAAACACTGACAAACATACATTCCGCAAGGATATTACGTAATAAGTTGCGTAGCCAAAAGGGAACACTACACCCGAAAATTAGCAAAAAGCACCGGCTACACCATTCAAAAAATTCAATTATTTTGTTTAGACGCCAAAACCATCCTACGGTACTTTCCATACGGAGGGTGTTCCAAGGCGTCTTCTTTGGTATATTAAGAAGAGAGTGGAAGATGCCAGAAAGACCATAGAAAACGGGAAGGGAATAGTTTTACTTTTTTCCAGAAATTCAATACGGGTTGTCGAATCCTAATGGTTCATTGCAAGGTGAATAGAAGGCTGGAATTGAAACTTGAAAAAAAGAGATCCAAATTTGGCTTTTTATTCAATTGATGATTTTATATTATTAAATTCATTGATAATTTACTTATTTTACTTATCGTGTTAGTATAAAGTCACACCGGTGGAAATCAATACGGCATGAAAGGGCGAGATACCATGACATTGCAGTTAGGAGAAAAAATCAGAAGTTTGAGAAAACAATATGGCAGGACACAGGAAGCACTGGCGAGCGCACTGGGCATTACATTTCAAGCGGTCTCACGTTGGGAATCGAATTTAGCCTATCCGGATATGGAACTGATACCGTCAATCGCCAATTACTTTGGTATAACCATTGATGAATTATTCGGTTATGAATGTGAGCGTGGCAAAAAGGTAAACGACATCATAGCCCGTGTCGACGCATTCGGAATAAAGGCCAGGGGCGACGGAGAGTGGGTAGAAGAATGTGTTTCGATTCTTCGCGAAGGTCTCGCAGAATTTCCACACAACGAGAAGCTATTGATTACACTTGCCGACACACTTTCTGAGGCGGGCTGGAGACGGCAGGGAGAGTGGTTATACTATGACGAAGAGGGGTATATGCAGCATAGCTATGATGTGCATAAAACGAATAAGTACTGGACAGAGGCTGTAAAAATATGTGAAAGATTAACCGAAAAAACATCTGACCATATGATCTTTACAAGGGCTATTCACATATTGGTATTACTTTATAGGAACTTTGGTGAAATTGATAAGGCGATCGCCTATGCAAATCGCATGCCAACGCTGAACGATTCCCGCGAAATCCTGTTGGCCTCGGGGACAGAAGGGAAAGAGGAAGCGAAATATATCGGAATGGCGCTGCTGAAAATGGCCTCGGCGTTTTCTGAACAGCTCGTATACGGGCTGATCAATAATAAGCATCATTATGAAACAGACATGCCAATTGAAAAAATAAAAGGGCTGCTCTCTCTGTTTTACTTGATCTGTGACGATGGGAACTTGGGCGAATATCACGGCGAAGTGATAAAACTATATTTGTATTTGTCACGGCTTCAGTGGGAGCGAGGATATCACGACGATGCATTTCTGTCGCTGGATGAAGCCCTACGGCATGCAAGAGCGCTTGAGGAAATACTTGACGGAAACGAACACAACCTAACAGCTCCACTGGTTTCATTCGTTAAATGTCATAGCGGTTCACATAGTGAAATTGCAAAAGCGCTGCCCAACGACTGGCCTTTCTGGTGCAATCCCGATTATGCAGAGGTCGAAAAAGAAATGAAAGCCGATACGCGCTGGTCGGAATGGGTAAAAAAATGTAATGAAAGGTAAAATGCCAAGCATCTAGTTTTTGGGCTGTTCACAACCGTTAAACGGAATCTGCCTTATCTAGTAGACTTTAAAAAAGGGCTTCCGAAAGATTGTTGTTGATCACGGGTTCCTCTTTTTGATTTTTCTATCCGCGTTGAAATCGAAAACGGGACTGGCACAGTTACAGGAGGGGTTAATAAAAGACACCATGGCTATCCTGGGGTTCGGATAGCCATGGTGTTCTTATAGGCGGGGGTCCGCTTACTTTACAAAATAATCGTAATCCAGTATGATATTTCCTTTTTCATCCGGCGTTGTGTAACGCGGGCATGTACAATTCTCAAAAGACCAAATCGCCCCCTCTATATCGGTTGATATCTCGATTCCTTCATCCGCAAGTTTTTGCGCACAGTTGACCGTCATGCCGTGTGTGTCGCCCTCTCCGCCATAGATCCAGCAAACACCCAAAAATATCTCCGGAAAGTCCATAAAGAGGAAACCTTCAGGAACGGGAGTCTCGGGCGGGGCAAACATACCGATCCAATACGCGAAAGGTTCGCCCTCCTTATGCCGTTCGAGACCAACGTAACTGCCGCCGTCCTTCCATAGCTGACAGATCGAGCCGATACCGCCCATGGCGTTTTCAATACAATCAAACCAGCCATTGGCAAACCAATCGCCCCAATGCCCGAATTCGCCATATTTTTTACCGATAAATCGCATTGCCGGAATCTTTTCCCTGTAAACCTTGATGATTTCCGCCATTTAACTTCCCCTCCACATTTTTATGCTGCCACCCTTTTGTCTCGGCATGGTGAAGCAGTAACGCCTTGCGACAACTTTTAATGAGTGCTATACTCATGTGCAGAAATTCAATCAATTCAAACGTAATAAAGCAAAAGGCAAGCGAAAGAGGGCACAGATAAGTATGAAGCAGTATGTTGTAGATGCATTTACAGACGAAATCTTTCACGGCAATCAAGCGGCCATTTGTGTTATGGATAGGTGGATATCCGAAAAACAAATGATGAACATCACTGAAGAAAACAATTTTTCGGAAACAGCTTTTGCGGTAAAAGAAGGCGATAAATATCACTTACGCTGGTTTACCCCAGGCGGAGAGATTGATTTGTGTGGACATGCTACGCTTGCCTGCGCTTATGTATTGTTCAGATTCTATATCCCCGACACAGACAGAATCGTGTTTTCGACACTTAGCGGGGATCTGATTGTGCGAAGAAATGGGGAACTATTGGAAATGGAGTTTCCAGCATATCCCTTGAAGAAAATTCCAGTTACGAAAGATATGGTTGATGCAATTGGGGCCATTCCGGTAGAAGCTTATATCGGGAGAGATTTACTCTGCATATTTGATAATGAAGAAATTGTAAGGAATCTTGAGCCGGACATGGAAAAGCTGCTGAAATTGGACGCACATTCATTTAAGAAAAAAGGGGTACCGGAAACATCAACACCGTTCTCATATAATTCGCCATGATTTTTCAGCCCAAAACACCAATCTATAATGCCTACTTTAACATTTTTACCTTTACCATATTTATGCGCCTCTTTAACATGATGCATGGTAAAATATGTTTCTCTTGAATTTGCATTATTAAAATTAATTATCGCCGTTATGTCTGACAAATCATAACACCTCCTTTATTTATTAACATTTTTATTATAGCAATATCATAATAAAAAGAAAAGTATAGTTTAAGCATTGCTTAAACTATACTTTTCTTTTGTGAGAGGCGCATGAAAAAGATATTTTAGGCATTTCGACGGCGGGAGTTGAACTCTCACGCAACCCGAAAAAGGTTGGTAGCAAGCGTGAGCGTCGCGAGCGTGTTTACAAGCGAGCAGTGAAGGCGCAGCGTGACCTTTTTCGGAAAAGGAGGAACAGTGGAGCGGGTGACGGATTTTTTATGAAAGAAAAAATCGGAACGAGCGTAACTCGTTCCGACGTGGTGGGGGAAGGTGGATTCGAACCACCGAAGTCGGTGACAACAGATTTACAGTCTGCCCCCTTTGGCCACTCGGGAATTCC
>CABUKB010000005.1 GCA_902492045.1 uncultured Oscillospiraceae bacterium
TTATATCCGCCCGTGGCGAAGCTGGATATCGCAGTGGATTCCGATTCCAAAGGCCGGGGGTTCGAATCCCTCCGGGCGGACCAAAAGTCGAAAGAAGTCGACGGCCTTACAGCAGTCGACTTCTTTCATATTATGTGGTATTATTTCTACCATCATGGATAGGGAGGGGATGGTTTGAAAAATTGTTTTCATCCATTTTTGAAAGAAAAGTATTAGTGGGTATTATTCATACAATATTGGATGGCTTTGAAGAATGTGTTTTTGAAATAGATAATCCTTGATAGCATATCTTTGGCTTCTCGTTGCTGTGATAGTTCAAAACCCTACAGAAAATTTATCAAAGAAATCTTTTTTGTATCCCCCTTACAGTATAGAAACCTGTCGAAACAGTAACTATTGTTTTTCGACAGGTTTTTTATTATAAACAAAAAAGAGGGAAAAAAATGATGAAAATTATGTGTATCAATATCAGTTCAAAACAACCGAAAAAATTGGCGGAATTTTATGAGTTGATAGGTATTTCTGTTTTTGTTGATAATGACTGCTTTGATGGATACTGCTAAAAGTGAAATGACAATCTGTGTTTGGGATGAAAATAAATGGGGAAAACAAAAAGGTGAATATATAACGATGGTAGTTCATGTTGATAGTTTACAGTTAACGTATCAGGATTTAACCAAGAAAGGCATAAACGTTGAACCGATCAAAAAGACGGATTGGGGTGGTGAGCAATTGATTATAGAAGATCCTGATGGAAATATTATCATGTTCCTTGAATAATATTAGGGGACATAGGCTCCTATTTTGCATGTGTTCAGTCCCACCCAGCAAAAATGCAAAAATATCTATTTTATAGCCTCTTGACAGAAAAAGACGATTGCCAAAGCAATCGACTTATTTTATTTTTGTGATATAATATAATCAGAATTATTGATGTTTTGCATATGACGAATCTATATGAGCTAGAGGTTGATGTTATGTCAGATAAAGAATTTTATTTATGTGAAGAAAGATTATCTGCTAATGACTACATAGAATTTTTAAGCAGAACAGATTTAGGATCACAATACCCAAAAGAACGATTTTCTGAACGAATTGCTACACTTGTAAATGCGGTTTCAATCAGTATAGTTTCCAGAAATTTGGAAAACAAAATCATTGGCGTATGCTTTGGAATAACTGATTTTAGTTATTGGCTTTTTATTAGCGATTTAGGCGTTGACAGAAATTATGTGAAAAAGGGAATTGGAAGAGCGTTAGTAAATAGAGCTCTTGAGCTGGCGGGGGGTGAAAATAATATTATAATGTTTACTTGTTCACATCATGACGCTATTCCGTTTTATGAAAAAATAGGGATGGTAAAATCTGCGGATATTATGGAATATGATCGCATTAATTGGACACCATTTACAGTTGGGGAAAACGAGGATAAAATTTGACCGATATAATTATGTTATTGGATATTATAAGCATAATCATTTATATGAGGGTTCAACTCCTTCTCAAAAAATTCTTAAAGGTTCGTTTTGTCTTATTCTGCCACGTCGGAACGAGCCGATCTTTTATTTCATAAAAAATCAGTCACCCGCTCCACTGTTCCTCCTTTTCGCAAAAAGTCACGCTCGGCTCACCTGTTCGCTGCCGCTACCAACTTTTTGCGAGTCGCGGGAGTTCGACTCCACCAATCGAAATACCGAAAGTATCTTTTTCATAGCCGCTTGACAGAAAAAACCACCGATAATCCCTGTATTTATGCGGGTTTATCGGTGGTTTGCTTTTTTGTAAAGAGACAATAGTACCCGGAAAAAACCGAAAAAATCTCTAAAAATCGAATGTATGCAAGTCAACTTTATGCGGAGGCGGGGAGCTAACAGGGCCCCGCCCGTTCTCTTAGGGTCGATCACTCAAACGGATCAATCTTTTTTGCGCTTTCACGTCTATTCTGGAAAATCACTGTCTAGTAGTCGACTATTTTTATATTTCGTGGTAACATACAGATACAACTGTTTATATTAGCCTAGGAGGTGTAAAATGGAAAAGAACATTTTAAAGCAGAATAAGGAAAGTTGGGATGCGATTGCCGATTCTTTCTTCGGAGTGACAGCCCTACCTGCTTATGGTTGTTTTATTCCGACAGAAGATGAACTTGGCTTGTTTCCTGTACTCGTCAATAAAAAAGTGCTAGATATCGGCTGTGGCAGCGGACATTCTCTAAAATGGTGCGGCGATAAAGGTGCCCAAGAATTATGGGGGCTTGATCTGTCAACCAGACAAATTGAAAACGCAGCGAAGTATTTAACCGATCATCAATATCAACCCGTCCTTTTTAATGCCCCTATGGAGCAAAATCCTGGAATTCCGGAGGATTATTTTGACATCGTCTATTCCATATACGCCATAGGCTGGACGATGGATATACAAAGAACCTTTGACCTTGTTTCATCCTATTTAAAGCGGGACGGCGTTTTCATATTTAGCTGGGATCATCCCTTTATGCACTGCATGGAAGCCTCTGAAAACACATTGATTTTTTCAGGGAGTTATTTTAATAAGGAACCGTTTACATTTAAAAAGAGTCCCCATGTTCCCGCGAATCGCAATAAGCCGGATCTCGGTAAAGAAACCGGTTTTCCCTTAACCCTTTATAACAGGCGCTTATCCGATTACATAAACGCCCTTGCAAAAGCCGGATTTGCTGTTGAAAGGGTGGTTGAAGAAACCGACAGAGAAACCATGGTCAGCGATTGTGCCTTTAGTACACGATTTTACTCGCCTTATAAAGCTCAAAGATTTCCTCAATCCATTGTTTTTAAAGCGAGGAAATTGTAATGGAATCGCCGCAAGCTATTGGGCTTGCGGCGATTTATAAACGGCGTTTCTATCCAAAAACGCCGACCTCTCTGAGGTGGGATTTGGATTTTTGAATTCCCGCTATCGGCCGGATTTCAGTGGGCATCCGCTTTGGTAAACTGAACGGTACCGTGCGGATGATGTGGCGGTGCATAAATGGTATAAATTTTAAGAGGACAGCAGCCGGTATTTACAATATTGTGCCATGTTCCGGCAGGAACAAAAATGGCGTATCCGTCACAGACTGGGCGCTGAAAATGCAACCGGTCTTTGTCCGGTCCCATCATAGCCATGCCGTGACCGCTTTCGATTCTTATAAACTGGTCGGTGTCCGGATGTACTTCCAAACCGATTTCGCCGCCAACAGGGATACACATCAGAGTAAGCTGTAGATGCTGGCCTGTCCAAAGCGCTGTGCGGTAGTGGGGGTTTTGCCGGCTGGCTTTGTCTATGCTCGTCAAGAACGGTTCCGGGCCGTGGTCATTCATCGGCATACGGCAACCATTACGATTTCGATTCAAAACGCTCCCTCCTTTCACTACTCATCGTATGTAGCTTTATGGACGGTTGTGATGACAAGAGAGAGCTTCATGGATGACATCCGAATTTCAAAACAGGGACAACAAGCCTAAAATCTACATAAACCGGCAGCGAGCCAGAGGGGAAATGACAACCGGGCGGAGCGAGCGCGAATTTTGGTGCAGAGCAAAGGCGCGAATGAAGAACCGCGTGGACGCTGAATTAGGCGCCTGACCCCGTGCACGGCATACGTCCTTCGGACGCGGGGCAGGGAAAAGGGTTATTGGGAGATTTCCTCCTTTTTTGCCAATATTCTGGAGATTCCATATCCGGCGGCGCCTGCGGCAACAAGTGGGATGCCCACTATCCAATAGCCGTTGGACAACGCATTGGTGGTTCCGTAAATATCCAAAACTCCCCGCACAAGGCTTCCCACGGTGAGTGTTGCGATTCCGGAATGATAGAGGTTTCGCGAAAGGCCGGGGGGATATTTTGGAGTGCCCGAGAAGCTCAAAAGCAGGAATGGCAGGGCGCCGCCTGCAAGGGGAAAGCCGAAAGCATAGATCATATAGAAGGAATAAACCCCATGGCTGAAAACTTCATAAACCGCCCCGAAAAGCGCGCAGAAAAGGGAGACTATGAGATATGCGAAGGCTGTCTTGGCGCATTTCCTCTGCAATCGGTCAGTAGCCGATGTATACAATATCGCTCACACTCCTTTCCCGGATGTTTCTGCCGTTTGTAGTCGGGTTATTGATGATCTCCCCGTTGAACACCATCGTAGAAGACCCGCCGCCATCCAGATTATAGGCTATCTTGGCACCGATTGACTGCATAAACTCCGCCAGATCATGTAGTGAAAGGCCCACGCTTTCATCCGTTCTGCCGTCGGAGACGACAAACAGATAATGCCCTTGCTCCACGATTCCGATGGCGGTGCGCGGATTGCTCGTTTTGGCCTTGCCGACCTCTTCGCTTTCGGTGACGGAAACCTGCCCGTCTATCACCAGCGCCGGGCCAAAGGAAAGGATTTGTTCTGTGCCGTTGGCCAGGAGCTGCTCTGCGGATATACTCGTTTCGGCGACAATTTCAAAAGAACCGTCTTGATAGATGACCAGATCTTCCTGACCATTGGATGCTGTATTCCGATAAAGAACACCGTTTCTCAGAACGTACCCCTTTTCCCGGGTGCCGTAGTAATCCCCGTTAATCGCCAGAATCGCGTGGTTTTTTCCCGCTATCTCCGAAGTCTTTTCCGTGACATTCCTTCCGTAGATTCCATTGGCGAGGGCTGTTTTCAAATACTCTGCGGAGGATAGCTGCACATCCGCCACATAGATGGTTGTGCCATTCTCCCGGTGCTCGGTAATGGTGATGGCGATATCGCTGTCCTTATACGAGGTCTGTGTGATCACCGCCTGATTTTCTGCCGAAGATTCATCGGACGATGGGGATTCATTCTGGTTTTCATCAACCGCCGCGTCCGAAGCGGGGACCGTCTGATAAACGCGGGCGATCACAAAGGTGTCCAACAGCACATACAAGGTAAAAGCGGTCAACAGGACGCCATAGAAAATGCCCCAGAGATATTGTCTGATAACGGACACCTCTTTCTGCAACGGATTTCCTTTTGCCCCGTCTGGTTTCGCCCGTGCCGGTTGGGTTGGCCCCGGCCGGGGCCATGCCGCCGTTTGGTGGCAAAACAATCGGGCGGGCGGGGACGCGCCCCCTGTACGCGTCCCCTTCAAAAATCGTCAGTTGGCTTTAAACTCCCCCGTATTCGATCCGACCGTGATGGTATAGGTTTCCCCGGATACGAGATCGGGACTGCTGAGAATCACCACGGCAAAGGAGAGTTCCGGCGTGTGGGTGATGAGCGTATTCCCACTGCGGTCCGCCAGCGTGACCGTGGTTCCTGCGGATTGGTTTCCCACGTTGACCGCTACCACCCCTTGCTCCTGGTCGCTGAAAGTCTGCGCCATGCCGGAAGCGCCCGTGCCGATGAAGGTGCCGCCGGTGATGACGGCGGTTGTATCGTAATCCAGTGTGGCGGTATCTCCCTGCGTGGGACCGCACACAACCGTATACCCGCCGGAGATGGTCAGCGAGCCGTTGGCGTCGATCCCGTCTCCGGAGGCCTGGATATGCAGGGTGCCGCCGGATATCGTGATGCTGCCGTTGGAAGAGGAAGACATGCCGCCGCCCATTCCGCCGTGACCGCCGCCGAACATACCGTCCCGCCCGCCGGTCAATCCACTGGAATCGGTGCCCCCTGCGGCATTCAGCCCATCGTCGCTGGCAACCAGCGTTATATCGCCGCCCTGCACATAGACATGCAGGGCTTCCAGGCCCTCATAGCTCTCGGTGATGTTGATCGTCCCTGCGGTGACGGTCAGGGTCTCATCGGCGTGGAAGGCGTCGTCGCCGGAGGCGATATCAAAGACGCCGCCGTTTACGGTGATCGACGCATTGGAGTGAACGGCATCATCAGCGGAATCCACCGTAAAACGACCGTTTGCAATCCACAAATTTCCGGCGGATTTAAGGCCCTTCATGCTGGTGCTGCTGTCGTCAGCCGACGTGGAGGCCGACGAAGTCTGACCGGGCCGGCCGCCGCCTCCGGGACCGCCTCGGAATCCGCCCCAGGAATCGGAAGACTCATGGGAGCCGTTCTCGCTGCCGCCGCCCGCAAGAATTTGAAATGTGCCGTTCTCAATCTGCATATAGGCTCCGGCGCTGATGCCGTCGCCTTCCGCCTCCAGGTTCAGGGTGCCGTTGGAAATATAGACAAAGCCGAGAGACGTGTCCTCGCTGTTCTCCGCATGGATACCGTCTTTTCCGGCATCCACCGTGATGGTGGTTTCCCCTGTGATTCTGACGCTGTCATTGGCCTTCAGGCCGTGGGAAGCGGAGGTGATGGTATAGGTGCCGCCGGTGATGACCAGGTCATCGTTGGAGACCACGCCGTGTCCGGCGGGAGAAGTGACCGTAAGGGAACCGGAGCCGTTGAGGGTGAGATCCTGTTTGGAAAAAATCGCTGAATCAATGTTATTGTCGTCAATGGCTACGAAGGTGCCGCCGTTGGAGAGCGTGTTTTCGGTGCCGTCTGCCAGGGTGACAAATACCTTATCCGCCTCGAGAATATACAGTGGGGCCGAGGTCTCGCTGTGGATGCTGACCCCGTTAAACACCAGCTGCAGTTTCGCGGTGTCGGGGGCATTGACGATTATCATGCCGTCATCCAGGGTGCCGGAAATCCAATATACCGCTTCCTCGGTGATGGTGATGGTCGTCCCGGAGATACGAACGCTGTCGGAACTCGCCGTGGCCGTATTCCCCTCCAATTGAATAAGAACGCTGCCGCTTTCCTCATAGTCTGTTTTATAATCCCGGTCGGTAAACATATCGGTGTCCGCCTGTGCGGGATTTACCTCCACCTGCCCGGTGGTGCCGGCGGACGTTTGAGTACCGCCGGAAACCCCGCCGCCCGAATCGGACGGGCTGTTGTGATCCCCGCATCCGGCCAACACGCCGACAAGTACTATCAAAACAAAAGCGACGGATATCCATCTTTTCATAAGGCAAAGCCTCCTCGCTGTCAAAGCTCCGATATCGTGGTTTCCTGCCTGGAAACCGAAATTTCAAGATTTCCGTTCCGGCACCGGATCTTGTCGATCATTTCCTTTTCTTTTGCCGTATCGCGCAGGGTTACGTGATAGGTGAGCCGGAACATACTGCCCATATTGGTTGTCTTCACACAGACGATATCATGGGCTGTGGTATATTCCTGAAAGATATCCTCAAAAACCCCGGTGTAATCCAGATCTTCCGGAATGGTGATGGTAAGGGTTTTATAGGCCGCTGCATTCTTTTTCGAACCCAGATCCAGGCGGCTGTAGACCAAAAACACGGCACACATGACCACCGTAAACAGCACGGCAAAGCCGAGATACCCCATACCGGCAATCAATCCGGCGCCCATCGCCAGGAACAGGGTGCAGATCTCCTTGGCGGTACCGGGGACGGAACGGAAACGAACCAGACTGAAGGCTCCCGCCACTGCCACACCGGTGCCCACATTGCCGTTGACCAGCATGATTACAACACAGACCACGGCGGGGAGAAGGGCCAGTGTCACCACAAAGCTTTTCGTATAGCGGGTCCGGTACATATAGGCAATAGACAGAACAAGGCCGAGCACGAGGGAGAACCCCAGACAGAGCAAAAAGTCGCGCACGCTTATAACCTGGGTAAGCGCGGTATCGAATAATCCCCGAAAGAGCGTCTCAAGCATGATGGGATACCTCCTGCATGAGTTTTGGAAAGATCATGGTCTGATAAGCGGTGCCGTATTTAGAAAACGAGGTTTTGTAGAGGTGTTCTTCCGAAAGTACGCGGGTCATCCAGAGGGGAATCCCGCCGGAGCACTTGATCTCCATCAGTATGTGCCCTTTTGGAAGAAGGGGGGTGCCGTAGACTTCGGATTCCAGCGAGAGATCTTCCTGGCGGCAAAGGATCGTGTCGTCAAAGGTGACGCGGAAATCCGACTGGTCTTTGGAAGCAAACGCCTCCCTTTCATAAGAAAGAAAGACCGCCGGGTGCAGGTATGCATAATACTTCAGGAAATAGTCTACCTCCTCGGATATTTGGGTGTCGGTATGACAAGGGTGTTCGCCCAGCACCCAGTCCATCGCCTGTTCCTCCGGCAGTGAAATTCGGCGCTTATAGACGACTTTCTGATATTTCTTTTTCAGTTCCACAAATACCGTACTGCCGGGTTTTGCCCGAACATAGCTGCGAATGCGCAGTTTTTCCTTGTAAGCGGGTTTTTCAATGGAATGGCGGGCCAAGCGGTAACAATCGGTATCCAAATAAAGGTTGCGAATGACGGTGCGCCCGTACTGGTCAAGGGCCATATAGGGTTCCATCGCCTGCAGCACCTTTTTCTTTTGTTCTTCCGTCAGCAGGTATTTCAGTTCGTAACGCTTGAAAACGGTCTGATAGGCCATAGAGATTCCTCCTGTACTTCGGATGAGGGTATGATACAGGAGGAAGATTGAAATATGATTGAAGGTCATGGGACGGCTTCCGCTTTATTTTTGCAGTGGGATTTTCACCGTGAACTTCACCTTTCCGTCATGACACCCCACCTCAATTGTTCCCTTATGTGTCACCGTAATCGCTTTGGCTATGGCAAGCCCCAGACCATAATGCTTATCCTCGCCGGTTCTTGCCGCGTCGGTCCGGTAAAAACGCTCAAACAGATGTTTTTGCTGTTCCACGGGGATGGCTTCCCCATCGTTGACAACCGACAAAACGGCGTGGCCCTTTTCCTTTTTTAAGGCAATGGACACTTCTTTTCCACTGCTGCTGTGACGGATTGCGTTGTCAATCAGGATGGATGTAAGTTGTTTTAATTGAACGCTGTTTCCATGAACGCAGATGTTTTCGGAGATGCGGCTGTTTAAGGCCAATCCGTTTTCGTATGCAACCGTTTCAAAGGGCAGGGTTTCGCCGCAGACCAGACGGCTCCAGTCGAGCGTTTCCATCTGGGGCGTTACGTTTTCTGCCCTGGCCAGTTCCAAAAGCTGTATAATCAGCGCCGACATGCGTTCGTTTTCATACTGGATGTTCGAAAGCCATGGATTTTCACCGATTTCGCGGGAAAGAAGTTCCAGGTTCGCATTCACCACCGCTACCGGTGTTTTCAGTTCATGGCCCGCATCGGATATAAACTGTTTCTGCCTGCGGTAGCTTTCTTCCAGAGGGGCCACGATTTTGTTCGCCAGATAGCGCGCCAGAAAAAACATCAGCACCAGTGCCGCCCCGCCGAAAATCAGGGTATAGTTGATCAGAGTGCCGACGTTTTCCAGCATCACCGTGTTGTCTAAAAAAGCGACTAAAAGGTATTCGCCCTTGTCTTCCATCCGATAGATCAGTTTGTCTTCCACGCCGTCGGTTTTTCCGCTTTCGACAATTTGACGGGCGAGTTCGGTCAGCCGTTCTTCACTGAAGGTGGAGATGTCGGCCGTATCGACCTTCAGCACCTGGCCGCTTTTCGATAGGGCCACAGAATAAAAGGTGGACAGTTCCAGCATGGGGGGCTTCGCCGGCGGATTTCCCCGGTCGTCTTTTGTTTTGCCGGTGTCGGGATTGCTGCTCAACATTCCCGGAAGGGTGTAGGCACTGACATACTGTTCAAGGAGCCCCCGGTTTTCTGTGGTCATTTCCGCGTAGCTCGCCAGATAGATGATGCAGAAGGTCCCGCATAGCAGCAGAACCAAACCGGATAGGATGGCGGCGACAATTTTCCGCCTGGATTTTTTAAACATGGTCGTACCTCAATTCATAGCCGATGCCGCGCACCGCCTTGATCTCCACCTTGGCTTTGACAAAGTGTAATTTCTTGCGGGTAAAGGACATATACACTTCCACGTTGTTGTATTCCGCATCGCTGTCGTAACCCCAGATTTTCACGGCAAGCTGGTCGCGGGTCAGGATTTGCCCCTGGTTGGCAATCAGGTATTCTAAAATATGCAGCTCCTTTTCGCTCAAACGCACGCTGTTCTCCCCGCAGGCGAGTGTCGCCGTCTCGGTATTTAAGGTAATATCGCCGAATTTGAGCGCGCCGTCAGAGGTGTTCATATTCCGTCGGCCAAGGGCCCGAAGCCTGGCGAGCAGTTCCTTGGTCATAAAAGGTTTGGTAAGATAGTCGTCCGCCCCGCAGTCCAGTCCCGTGACTTTGTCATCCAGATCGCTTTTGGCCGTCAGCATGAGAATCGGGGTCCGAATCCCTTTTTCACGGGCTTCCTTGGCAATATCGAAGCCATTTTTTCGGGGCAGCATAACATCCAGAATGATAAGGTCATAGATGCCGGATTCTACGGCATACAGGCCGTCCAATCCATCCGCATAATGATCCACATCGTATTTCCCAAGGCGCAGAATTTCGCAAAGTGCCTGCGCCATTCTCGTTTCGTCTTCCACCAATAAGAGTTTCATATCATCACCTCCGTCTGATGGTATTATAGCACGAAAGGTTGAAAAAGGATTGAAATCGCCTTCTTGCTTTCTCCTTTTTCTGCCGCACCCTGTCTTTGTGCCGCCGTTGCCGCCGGAAAGCAGAGCGCCGACCGGCCGGCGGCCAGCAAAAATTTTCATGATGGGAGATGCGGCCCGTTGCATAACCGGCGTGAATCTGTCCAGACTAGAGGTAGAAACCCGGCGGATGTCGACAAAACCGGCCGGCAATGAACGGAATGGAGGATTCATCTTGAGCCGTATGCGTAACGATAAACGATCCGGATGGAAACGGTTTTTCACCGGCAAAGGCTTCTATGTGGCGTTGGCCGTCTGTCTTGTGGCGGTCTGCGGGGTGGCGGTGGCCACATTTGTCGACTCCCTGCCCACCAAGCAAGAGGACGGCAGCAGTGCTCCAGACACAAGCAGTCCGCTTGTCACCACCCTTCCGACCGAGAAACCGGTGGACAACCCGGTCAGCGACGTTCCCTATGAAGCCCCCACTACGACGAAACCGGCCACGACAACGACAACGCCGCCCACCCAGCCGGTGGATACGAAACCGGCCGACCTGTTTATGCTGCCCCTCGGCAATGAAGTGCTCAAGGCGTTCAGCGACGTGCAGCCGGTATACTCTGAAACCATGAAGGACTGGCGGACCCATAACGGCACCGATTTCAAAGGGGAGATCGGGGCCGAGGTCAAGGCGGCCGCGGACGGCACGATCCTGAAGGTGGAGAACGATCCGCTTTGGGGCGGCGTCATCGAAATCGACCATGGATTCAACATCGTGTCTCGTTACTGCGGCGTGACGGCGAAGGAACTGACCCAGGGACAAAAGGTGCAGGTCGGGGATGTGATCGGAACCCTGTCGGAAATCCCCGTCGAGATTGTCGATGAGCCCCATCTCCATCTTGAAATCCTGACAGAAGGAACGTATGTAGATCCGGTCGTGACCATCGGCCGCGAAACCAAATAAAGTGAGAACCTGCCCTCGGAAACCGCACGGTGCGGATCGGCAAGAAGGGCAGAAAGCGGGCGGATGCTTGTCATCCGCCCGCTTTTCTTTGTTCAAGACAGCTCTCATGGCGGGTGGAGAACTGTACGGCCGCTTATAAAAAATCTGGTTCTACCCGGACAAGGCCCTTCATATCTATTAGACGAGGTGAGGACAGGCTCATGGATAGTTTTGACCGGGCGGCAGGCTATCTGCCTGCCGGATTGAGAGGGGCTCTGCGGGGAATCCCGTTCTCGCTGAGGAATGAGATCCAGGAGATCCGCATACGGGCGGGCGCCCCTTTGTTTTTGTCCGCCCCGTCGGGAGAATGGGCGGTGACCGCCGCCGGGCAGATCACTTCCAGGGCGGAAGAGGAAGGGCGCATCTGTTCCAGACAGGAACTGGAGGAGACTTTCGAGGCCCTGTGCGAATACTCGGTTCACACCCATCAGCAGGAATTGCGGCAAGGGTACATCAGCACGCGCAACGGCTGCCGGGCCGGAGTCGCCGGCGCCGCCGTGGTGGAAAACGGGCGGATCGTCTCGATGCGGGGGATCACCTCTGTGTGCATCCGGGTGGCCAGACCGCATCCCGGCTGTGCCGCCGCCTTGGCGAACAGCCTGATAGACAGCCGGGGGCATGTACATAGCGCGCTGCTCTGCGGCGAACCGTCGAGCGGCAAAAGCAGCCTTTTGCGGGATTTGGCCCGCCAGTTCTCCCAGGGGCTGGCGGGCCGGCGGTACCGTGTCTCGGTCATCGACGAGCGCGGCGAACTCTCCGGTGTTCCGGAAGCGCCCGGGCAGTCTTCCCTGCAAAACTGCGACGTTCTCCTGTATTGCCCAAAACCGGCCGGTATTGGACAGGCGGTGCGGTGTCTGGCCCCCGATGTCCTGCTTTTCGACGAACTCGGAAGTGAGGACGAGGTGGATGCCGTGACGGCGGGGCTTTTCGCCGGTGTAGCCGCCATCGCGTCCGCCCATTGCCGGGACCGGAAATCTCTGCTCTGCCGCAAGGCCATCCGCCGGGCGCTGGAGAGCGGCGCGTTCGACTATGTGGTTATGCTGGCCGGCCGGGGCCGGCCGGGCGAGGTGGCAGGCATTTTTGAAACGGAGGCGTGGCTGCATGAAAACGGTGGGATTGCTTCTGCTGGTGGCGGCAGGACTGCTGCTTGGGCTTATGGCGGCGGGAGGCCTTCGGCGCCGGGTGGCCTCGCTCGACCAGTTGTCCCGGTTTATGGCGCGGATGGCGGACCAGGTCCGCTATACGGCGGCACCGGTGGAGGAATTGCTGGAAGCCGCTGAACATTCCGGCGAATTTGCCGATCTCCCGCTTCTCGGGCGGATTTGTTCGAGAATTCGCAGTGGAGAACGGGTGCCGGACGCCTGGGAAAACGCCGTGAAAGAGGATGGAAGGGAAAGCGGGCTGACCGAAGGCGACCGGGATCTGTTGCGGGGATTCGGCAGTCAGTTCGGCAAAACCGACGTCGAAGGCCAGATTGCCAACTGCCGGCAATACGGCGATCTTCTGGGACAGCGTTTGGCCGAGGCAAGAGAGGCTTCGGCGGCTAAGGGACGGCTGTATTTGACATTGGGATTCGCCGGCGGTATGGCTATGGCGCTGCTCCTGCTGTAACAGAGGGCGGACAAGCCGGCAAAGAAAGGATGGTTTGTCGTCATGGACGTGGATCTGATCTTCAAAATTGCGGCGATCGGGATCATCGTTGCAGTGCTCAACCAGGTACTCATCCGTTCCGGCCGGGAAGAACAGGCCATGCTCACCACCCTGGCGGGCCTGATCGTGGTGCTGACGATGGTTGTCACCGAAATCAGCGACCTGTTCCGCATGGTCAAGTCGGTTTTTGGGTTGTGATGCTATGGAGATGGGCGGAATTGCGGCGGTGGTAGTCCTCGCGGCCTTTTTGGCGGTGATTCTCCGGCAGCAGCGGCCTGAGCAGGCGATGGCGGTGGCCCTTGTGGCGGGAATCGGTGTTTTGGCCCTGGTTCTGGTGCAGGTGACACCGGTCATCCATACGCTCAGAGACCTGCTGGGCGCCGCCGATATGCCGAGCGAATATGGACTCATTTTGTTAAAGGCTCTGGGGATCTGCCTGATTACCCAGCTCGCCTCCGATGCCTGCCGGGACGCGGGAGAGTCGGCCCTGGCCTCCAAAGCGGAACTGGCGGGCAAGGCGACACTCCTGGTTTTGGCGCTGCCGCTGTTTCAGAAAATCGGGGAGCTGGCGGTGTCCTTAATCGACGGACAGGGGGCAGCCGGATGAAGAAGGCATTTCAAATCCTGCTGTTGGCTCTTTTTCTGGCTGCGGCGCTGGGGATGGCGGCCGGGGCGGAAACCGTCGAGGATTTATATAACGAACAGCTTGAGGCCAGCGGGGGCGAGGAACTGCTTCAGGATCTTCCCGACGAGACACGGCAGCTGCTGGACAAGCTGGGGATCACCGGTCTGGAAATGGATTCGTTTTCCTCCCTGGATCCCCAGTCGGTGTGGAGCCAGATGCTGGCGCTGTTTGCGTCCCAGGCGGGTTCTCCCATCCGGGCCTGCGGAGTGGTGCTGGGCATTGTTCTGCTGTGCGCCTGGATGGATGGGCTCAAGCATACCGTCCGGGAACCGGGGGCCTCGGAGGTGTTCGGCGTCATCTGCGCTTTAGCGGCCTGTGGGACCGTGATTGTGCCGATTGTCTCCTGCATCCGGGGTGTATCCGAGGCAGTCGAGAGCGCCTCGATTTTCATGACGAGTTATGTCCCGGTTTATGCGGGGGTGCTGCTGACCTCCGGGCAGGCCGCCACCGCTGTGTCCTATCAGTCGGTGGTGCTGTTTGCGGCGGAACTGATTTCTTTGCTGGCCTCCCAGGTGGTGATGCCGCTCATGACCATATCCCTGGCCATGGGGCTGACCGGGTCGGTGACGCCGGGGATGAAGCTGGATGCGGCGGGCACCCTGCTCAACAAGGCGGCATCCTGGCTGCTGGGCCTGTGCTGCACCCTTTTTGTAGGGCTGTTGTCCTTGCAGAGTTTGGCGGGGGCAGCGGCGGATACTCTGGGAGGTCGGGCGGTTAAATTCACCCTTTCGAGTTTTGTGCCGGTGGTCGGCAATTCGCTGGGAGAGGCGTTTTCCACCATACGGAGCTGTCTGCACCTGCTCAAATCCACGCTCGGCGGATTTGGCATTCTCGCGACGGCCCTGATGGTGCTGCCGCCGCTACTGGAATGCATCGCCTGGACACTGGGGCTCAGTTTATGCGCGATGGCGTCCGAGATGTTTGGGCTTGCCACGCTGACCACGCTCCTTAAAACCGCACAGGGGGTGGTCAAAACCTTGATCGGCGTACTCGCCTCCTGCGCGATGTTCCTGATCGTATCCACCGCCATTGTCACCATGTCCATGCCCGCCGGCTGAGGGGGCGAAAGGGGGAACCGGTTATATGGACGGCATCCAAGGCTGGGCGGCGGCGTTGTGCGTCGCAGCGATTGGCTGTGCCCTTATGCAGATGCTGGCGCCCAAAGACGGGCTGGGCCGGATTTTCAAGCTGATGCTCGGGGCCTTTTTTCTCTGCTGCATGGGGATGCCCCTGCTGCAGATGGGTTCCATTACCAGCCTGGATGTCGGAAGCCTGCCGAGCGACGTGACCAACGAACTGCTGCAGGAAAAGGTGGATGCTCAACTGCGCCGGCAGGTGGAGAGCGCCGTCGTCAAGCTCGCGGAAACGGCCCTTGCAAACCGGGATGTTGAGGCGGAGAAAATTGCCGTGACGATGGATACTTCCGAAGACGGCGGCATATATATACAGCAGGTTACCATTTATCTGGACAAACAAAACAAGCCGAAGGCCTTGGCTGTACAGCAGGTGCTGGAACAGCAGCTGGGCGTCAGCGTCGTGTTGGACGCGACGGGGTGAAAGGATGAGAAGGCATATGGATGAAAAGCCGGCGGCCGGGACAGTGCCGCCCAGAAAAAAATGGATGGAGTTTTTCAAGGGGAAAAGCGGGCAGCGTCTCATTGTAGCCGCGGGAATTCTCGGGATTGCCTTGATACTGTTGTCGGAGTTTTGGCCGAAAGAGGCCCAATCGGCCTTAGCGAAGGCTTCGACGGATGAATTCGTGGCCAAGACTGAGGAAAAGCTCAACCAGATCGTCGGCAGCATCGAGGGCGCGGGACAATGCCAGGTAATGGTCACGCTGGAGAACGGCGTGGAGTATGTGTATGCCAGCGAGCAAAAGGTCAACACCGACCGGACGGAGGATAACGCCTCGGATTCCAACAAAGTCTCCCAGAGGGACGGGACGGAGGAGAGCATCATCCTTGTGGATACGGACAACGGCCGGCAGGGCCTGCTGGTCACGGAAATCCAACCCACGGTGAAGGGGGTCGTCGTGGTCTGTGAAGGAGGTGATCTTCCCCAGGTGCAGCAACGGATCATCGAGGCGGTGACCACCGCCCTGAATATATCCTCCAAGCGGGTGTGCGTGACCAAATCCTCTTAAATTTTTTGGGTGAAAGGAATGGATGGGATGAACGGGATCTTCGGAAAAAAGCAGGTGCTGCTGGCTACTTTGATCGTGGCGCTGGGACTGGCGGTGTATTTGAACTACTATTTTGCCAACAAGGCGCCGGCGCTTGAGACCGGGACCGGCACTTCTTCGAGCGATAAAAACCTGGGGGACGCCCAGTATGTCGGAAATCCGTCCACCGTCTCCGACGGGGACACCAGTACGGCAGAAGATCCTTCCGACTATTTTGTGCAGACCCGCCTCAACCGGGAAAACGCCCGTCAGGAACAGATTGACCTGGTCAAAGACACCCTCAACGATGTCAAGGCGACCGACGAGATCAAGAAACAGGCGGCCGACAAAGTGGAAGCGATCACCAAGGCGATCGAACAGGAAAGCAAAATTGAGAGCCTGATCAAGGCGAAGGGATTTGCCGATTGCGTCGTGTACATAGAAGACACAAACTGCCAGGTGGTGGTACGCAGCGAGGGGCTGCAGGTGCAGGATACGGTCCAGATCACCGAGATTGTCACCTCGCAGTCGGATATTACGGCGCAAAATATCAATATTGTTCCGGTAAATTGAGAAAAAAGAGTTGCCCTGGACGGACTTTGTGGTATAATAAGCTTGCCGTTTAGGCGTATGCCGGATTTTTCTGTCCGGCAGAAGGGACGGGGGCTTTTCAGGCCGCCGGCCGGAGCCTATACGATTATCGTGCAAGGAGGCCATCGACATGGATGATAAAGGATACAAACCCTCCGAGGGCAGCTGCATTATATCGGAAGATGTGATCGCCACCATTGCCAGCACCGCCGCGCTGGAGGTGCCGGGGGTGGCCAGCATGGCCCAACGGCCTACCGATATCCGGGGCTTAATCAGTTCCACTGCCGCCAAATCGGTCAAGGTTCTCAACAATGAAAACGAGACCATCATTGATGTGTATATCCATCTCCGCCTGGGAGTTCGAATTCAGGATGTGGCGGGAGCGGTGCAGCACGGCGTTAAGGTCGCGGTGCAGTCGATGACGGGCAAGCCCGTGACCAAGGTGAATGTGCATGTGGCGGGCATCGTTCTCGAAGAGGAAAAGGCGGAAGCCTGAAAAACGGCGGCCACCCGGTAGAAGCGCGGACCCTCCGCAGGCATGTGGAGGGTCCTTGCCGTGCCGGGGGACGCCGCCTTTCCCTGTTTTGATCCATCGACGTTATTGAAAGGCGTGACGTATATGACGCGGCGGGAAGCGCGGGAACTGGCGTTTATTCTCCTGTTTGAAATGACCTTTACTGGTGATCCGATCCATATTCTGTACGGGAATGCGGCCGAGGCCCGGGACGTGGAAAACGACGCCTTCGCCTTGTCACTGGCGGAGGGGGCGGCGGCTCATCTCGCCGAGGAGGACGAGCTGATCTCCGCTTTTTCCCGTAAATGGAACAAGGACCGCCTTTCTCGAGTAGCCCTCTCGATCATGCGGCTGGCAATTTATGAGATGGAGTTTGAAGCGGATATCCCGGTGAGCGTGTCGATCAATGAAGCGGTCGAACTCGCGAAAAAATACGGCGGGGATGACGACGCGCCCTTTGTCAACGGCGTTTTGGGAGGCGTGGCCCGCCGGAGCGGCGGGCCGGTCGAGGCGGAAGAGCCGAAATCGGAATAAGGGGCGCGGTCGTTGTGGGACTGTATGTGGGGCTGGATACCAGCAATTACACCACCTCCGCCGCCGCGTTTGATGTTCAGGCGGACCGGATGTGGCAAGTCAAGCGGCCGCTTCCCGTGAAGGAGGGTGAACTGGGGCTGCGTCAAAGCGACGCGGTTTTCCACCACACCCGTCAGCTTCCGGATGTACTCGAACAACTGATGGCGGAATCCGGATGCCCTTCTCGTGGAATCGACGGCGTGGCGGCTTCCGACCGCCCACGGCAGGCCGAGGGATCCTATATGCCCTGCTTTTTGGCCGGGGCCGGGACAGGCCGGTCTCTCGCGGCCGTGACGGGGGCGCCGTTTTACCGGTTTTCCCATCAGCAGGGGCATGTGGCCGCCGCGGCATACGGGGCGGAGAAGACCGAGTGGCTCCATCGCCGTTTTCTGGCGTTTCACGTGTCGGGCGGGACGACCGATGCACTGCTCGTCGACCCCGACGCGCAGACGGTCCTTCACTGCGAAACCGTTGGCTCATCCCTGGATTTGAAAGCCGGACAACTGATCGACCGGGTGGGGCGGTCCTTGGGTCTGCCGTTTCCGGCGGGTCCGGCGCTTGAACGGCTGGCTTTGGGCGGCAGTGGCGTGTACCGGCCCCATCCGGCGCTGGAAGATGGAAACTGCCACTTGTCCGGGGTGGAGAATCAGTGCCGTGACCGGTTGGCCCGGGGAGAGGCACCGGAGGAGGTCGCCCGGTTTTGCCTGTTCAGCGTGCTCGCGGCTTTGGATGGGATGACGGCGGCGCTGCTTCGGCGGTTCGGCGACCTGCCCCTCCTGTATGCGGGAGGGGTCATGTCGAACACGTTGATTCGGCGCGGACTCGAAGAGCGGTACGGCGGGGTCTTCGCGCCGCCGGCCTATTCCGCCGACAATGCGGCGGGAATCGCCTATCTCGCGGCGGTCCAGTCCGCGCGCCGGGCTACATACGGCTCATGATGTTTCCATGGCGGGAATCCAAACGGGACAGGAGGCAGTTATGCAGGAAGCGGAAAGGGGGAAGCCGGCGCGGGTTCTATCCGTCAGCCAGCTCAACCGGTATGTCAAGTCCCTGCTCGAAGGGGATCCGAACCTGGCGGGGGTGTACATCAGCGGAGAGATCAGCAATTTTACCAATCACATCCGCTCAGGGCATTTTTATCTGTCCCTCAAAGACGAGGGGGCGGTGGTCAAGGCCGTCATGTTCCGCGCTTGTGCCTCCAAGGTGCCGTTTATGCCGGAAAACGGGATGAAAGTGATTGTAAAAGCGCGGGTATCCCTGTATGATAAAGACGGTTCTTACCAAATCTATATAGAGGAGATGCAGCCCGACGGGGTGGGCGCGCTGCAGGTGGCCTATGAACAACTGAAGACGAAACTGGCCGCCGAGGGCTTGTTTGATGAAAAGCGCAAACGGCCTCTGCCGGCCTATCCTTCCCTGATCGGGGTCATGACCTCCCCGACGGGGGCGGCGGTGCGGGATATCCTCCATATTCTAAGGCGGCGGTATCCCTATGCGGCGGTCCTGTTTGCCCCTGTGCTGGTGCAGGGGGAGGGGGCGCCCGCCCAGTTGGTGGATGCATTAAAACGGTTTGCGGCGCTCAAACAGGCCGGTTCCAAATACGCGCCGGATGTGCTGATAATCGGGCGGGGCGGCGGGTCTATCGAGGAACTTTGGGCTTTCAACGATGAACAGGTGGCCCGCACCGTGGCGGCCTCCCCGATTCCCGTCATATCGGCGGTGGGGCATGAAACCGATTTTACCATCTGCGATTTTGCCGCCGATCTCCGGGCCCCCACCCCATCCGCAGCGGCCGAACTGGCGGTGCCCGACACCCGGCAGCTGCTTGGCCGGTTGGCGCAGATGCAAGCGCGGATCCTGCAGGGGGCGGCCGCGCATATCCGGCAGGAGCGCCGGAGGCTCGAACAGCTGGCAGCCCGGCGATGTCTGAAAACCCCCCTTTTTTATGTGGAAGAACGGAGTATGCGGCTCGATTACACGGCGAAGGCGTTTGCGCGGGCGGCCGGCCTTTGTATCACCAAGGCCGAGCGCCGTCTGGCCGGCGCGGCGGGCAAGCTGGATGCGCTCAGTCCCCTCAAGGTGATGTCCCGTGGTTATGCGATCCCGGTCTCGGAGGCGGGGACGGTGATCCGTTCGGCAGAAGAGATTCGCCCGGGGGACCGGTTGACCCTCCGTCTGTCCGACGGACGGGTGGATTGCGAAGCAAAACGGGCTGTCGTGGATGGGAAGGCGGCAGCCCGGCAAGGAAGGTGAAAGCATGGCGGAAAAACTGTCTTTTGAAAAGGCGATGGCCCGGCTTGAACAGATTGTGAGCCTGTTGGAAAACGGGGGCTGCACCCTGGACGAGTCTTTGAAATTGTTTGAAGAGGGAACGAAACTGACGGCTTCCTGCACCAAAGCCCTGAACGAAGCCGAACAGAAAATCGTCAAGCTGACCGCCGTCGAACAGGCGGAAGGCATCCGAGAGCCCGAGGCCGTCCAGACACCCGGCGGCACGGCGGAAGGGCGGGACGATTGTTGAGCGGGTTTTATACGCCAGTGCTGGATGGACACCGCCGGGCGGTAGAAAAGGCTTTGCCGGAGTTTTTGCCCGTGGGGACTCCTCCTCAGACGACGGTCGTGCAGGCGATGCGGTACGCCTGTTCCGAGGGGGGGAAGCGCCTGCGCCCCGTGTTGACTTTGGAGTTCTGCCGCTTGTGCTGCGGGGAGGCCGAACGGGCCATGCCTTTTGCGGCGGCTGTGGAGATGGTGCATTCCTATTCGCTTGTCCATGACGATATGCCCTGCATGGACGACAGTCCGCTGCGCCGCGGCAAGCCGTCGGTTCATGCGGCTTTCGGAGAGGATATGGCGCTTCTCGCCGGGGATGGTCTGCTCAATTTGGCGTTTGAAACCATGTTGAATCCGGCCGGATGGCCGGATGTTCCGGCCGGCCGGGTGTTATCCGCCGCCTACGCGCTTGCGAGAGCGGCCGGGATCTATGGGATGGTAGGCGGCCAGGCCATTGATCTGGAAAGCGAAGGGCGCGCGATTGACCTGGACCGGCTGCGCGTTCTGCAGGAGGGAAAGACCGCCGCGCTGATGGCGGCGGCCTGTGAAGCGGGGTGTATCATCGGAGGAGGGGAAGAGGCGCAGGCGGACGCCGCGCGGCGGTATGGCCTGCACATCGGTTTGTGTTTTCAAATGATTGATGATATACTGGACGTGACGGCGACATCCGAGCAGCTGGGAAAACCGGTGGGCAGCGACGCGTCGAACGAGAAGACGACGTATGTCTCCCTGCTCGGGCTGGACGGGACCCAACGGTTGGCACGGGAACACACGGAGTCCGCCATCGAGGCGCTTGCGGCGTTTCCGCAGGATACGGAGGATTTGCGCCTGCTGGCCAATCGCCTGCTCAATCGTACCCGATAACGCCGCTTGCGACCGAAAGGCGTGAAATGGAATGTATCTCATCCGAGAATTTTTTGCCAACCGGGTGCTGTTCGCCGCGGTTCTGGGCTGGTTATGTGCCCAGGTGCTCAAGCTCATCATCACCGCCTGCCTGACCAGAAAGTGGAATGTGGAGCGTCTCTGGGGAGCCGGCGGCATGCCCAGCGCTCATTCGTCCATGGTCTGCGCCCTGACGATATCGGTCGCCCGGTTTTACGGTGTCTCGGATCCGCTTTTTGCCCTGGCGGTGATGTTCGCCTTCGTCACCATGTACGACGCGATGGGCGTCCGGCGGGAGGCGGGGGAGCACGCCCGCCTGCTGAACAAATACTTGAATGAGATTGAAACCAAGAATGCCGATGTGAATGGAGACGGCGTTCCCGATAAGGAAGTCACGGAGATTGATTTAAAAGAATTTATCGGACACACGCCACTGGAGGTTTTGGGCGGTGTGCTGCTGGGGATTCTGATCGGGATGATCGTGCCGGCGTGACGGCACGTGCCGGCAACTGCAAGGAAACGAGGCTTGGCCCATGAAATTGTCGCTTGAGCAGATCCATTCCCCCGACGATATACGCAAAATGGCGCCGAACGAACTGGAGGATCTGTGTACCTTACTGCGGAAGACCTTGATACAAACGGTTTCCAAGACGGGTGGGCATTTGTCCTCCAACCTCGGGGTGGTGGAACTGACGGTTGCGCTGCACAAAATGTTCGATACCCCCCGCGACCGTATCGTCTGGGATGTGGGGCACCAGTGTTATGCCCATAAACTGCTGACGGGACGATACGGGCGGTTCGGCACCCTTAGGCAAACCGGGGGGATTTCGGGGTTCCCCAAGCCGGAGGAGAGCGAGTACGATACCTTCATCGCCGGTCACAGCAGCACCGCCGTCTCAGCGGCGAACGGGATGGCCAAGGCCAAAGCCCTGTCCGGAGACGGCGGCTATGTGGTGGCGGTGCTGGGGGACGGCGCCATGACCGGCGGGCTGGCCTATGAAGGGTTGAGCAACGCGGGACGCAGCTCCGACCGGTTGATCGTGGTCCTCAACGACAACCGGATGTCCATCAGCAAAAACGTCGGGTTTGTCGCCCGCCATCTGGCCACGCTGCGCTCCCGGCCCCGGTATGTGCGTTTCAAAATGGGGGTCAGCAACCTGATCGCCCGTATTCCCCTGATCGGCAAACCCGTCCAGCGGATGATTGTGTGGGTGAAATCCCGGCTGAAAAACGCGCTGTATCACAGCAGCACGCTGTTTGAGGAGATGGGGTTCTACTATCTCGGACCGGTGGACGGGCATAATCTTCATGATCTGACAATCGCCCTGCAAACGGCCAAAAATCTCAGCCGGCCGGTCCTGCTGCATGTGGAGACGGTCAAGGGGCAGGGCTACAGCTTTGCCATGCAGAATCCCGATACCTACCACGGCGTGTCGGGGTTTGACATTGAAACCGGGAAAACGCCGCCGTCTTCCAAATCCTTTTCCTCGACCATGGCCGAGGGGCTGTGCCGTCTGGCCCAGGAGGACTTGCGGATCTGCGCCATCACCGCCGCCATGAAGAGCGGAACCGGCCTGACCAAATTTGCCGAACGCTTCCCGGTCCGTTTCTTTGATGTGGGAATCGCGGAGGAACATGCCGTGACCTTTGCTTCCGGGTTGGCCACCGGCGGGATGCTCCCGGTTTTTGCTGTGTATTCCACCTTCCTGCAGCGGTGTTACGACCAGATACTCAACGACACGTCCATCATGAACAACCATATCGTCCTGGCGGTGGACCGGGCCGGCATAGTGCCGGATGACGGGGAAACCCATCAGGGGGTCTTCGACGTGCCGTTCCTAACCACCATCCCCCACGTGACCATCTACAGTCCCTCCACCTTTGCGGAGCTGGATATCTGCCTGAAACAGGCGCTGTATGACGCATCCGGGATCGCGGCGGTGCGGTATCCAAAGGGAGGGGAGCTGCCCGGCTGTGAGGGATTTGAACCGGATTATAAGCCGTATACCCATCTGGTAAACCCCAAAGCCCGGACGCTGCTGATCACCTATGGCCGTCTATTTTCTTATGCGCTCATTGCTGCGAGAGAGTTGTCAAACGCGGGGGTGCCGGTTTCGCTGCTCAAGCTGACGCGCATCTGGCCGCTGCCGGAGGAATGTGAAACTGCCGCCGGGGAATACGGCCGGGTATTCTTTTTTGAAGAGGGAAGCCGCCAGGGAGGGATTGGCCAGCATCTGCAAAGCCGGCTGCTGGAAACCGGCTTCCAGGGGGATTTTTACCTGCGGGCCATTGATGAGTTCCTTCCGGCCTGTTCCGTCTCGGCGGGCTTCCGCCGGACAGGGCTGGATGTGGACGGCATGATAAAGGCGGTACGGGAGGCGGAACCCCATGGACGGCCGGACTAAACGCCTGGATGCCCTGCTGGTGGAAAAAGGGCTGGCCTCCGGTCGGGAACGGGCCAAGGAGCAGATCCGCGCCGGACAGGTCTTTGTGGATGGGCGGGCGGTGGTCAAGCCCTCTGCGCAGGTGGACGGCGACGCGGATATTCGGTGTGAGGGGGGCTGTCCGTATGTCGGAAGGGGCGGCCTGAAACTGGAAAAGGCGGTGCGAGAGGTACCGCTCCAACTCGAGGGAAGGACCGCCCTGGATATCGGGGCTTCCACCGGGGGATTCACCGATTGCATGCTCCGTTTTGGCGCCGCCAAGGTTTACGCCGTGGACGTGGGTCACGGCCAGCTTCATCCGTCCCTGCGCACCGATCCCCGGGTGGTCAGCCTCGAAGGGGTCGATGTGCGGTCGGAACGGATGGCGGCCGCCGTTCCGCAGGGAACGGCAACGTTTGCGGCAGCAGATGTTTCCTTTATCTCCGAAAAGGCTGTTCTTCCTTACCTTTTGCCCTACCTCGCGCCGTCCGCGAGGCTTGTGGTTTTGATTAAACCGCAATTTGAAGCCGGCCGGCCGGCGGTCGGCAAGAACGGCGTGGTGCGGGATCCCCGGGTTCACCGCCGGGTTTTGGACGGGATGCTCCGGTATTTTGCCGGGGAAGGGCTTCGTCTCGACTGGCTGTCCCATTCTCCGGTGACGGGCGGAGAGGGGAACATCGAATATCTGGCGGCGCTGACCGCTCCCCCGGTATCCGGCACACCCCTGTTCCCGGATACGGAAGCGGTGGTGGAAAGGGCATTTTCCTCTTTTTCCCGCCGCCTGAATCCTGTTTAAAAGGAGGATCTCCCATGCGGATTGCCGTGCTGCCGAACGCGCGCGCGTCGGGTGTGCGCGAGGCGCTCCCCCGCGTCTGTGACGCGTTGCGAAAACTGGGCGCCGAGGTGCTGCTGCCGGATGAAGGGGATGGTTTCCCCAGCCCGAATGCCGATGCGCTCATTCGGAAAAGCGCCGTGGCGGTCGCCCTGGGCGGGGACGGCACCATCATTCATACCGCCAAGCGCGCGGCCATCTGCGGCCGGGCCGTCCTGGGCATAAACTGCGGACGCCTCGGGTTCATGGCGGGCCTTGAAGCGGATGAACTCACCAAACTTCCGGCGCTGATCCGGGGAGAATACACCGTGGAAAAACGGATGCTGCTGGAAATCGCCGTTCGTTCGGATACAGGAAAAGCGGCCCGTTACTGCGCCTTAAACGAGGCGGTGGTTTCCCGTGGCTCGCTGTCCCGGATGATTGAGCTGGAGGTTGCCAACCGGGGGGAACAGGTGGCCCGTTACCGGGCCGACGGCGTGATTGTAGCGACTCCGACCGGCTCGACCGCGTATTCCCTTTCGGCGGGGGGGCCGGTGATTGATCCGGCCATGCGCTGTCTGCTGATGACGCCGATATGCCCCCATTCTCTCTATACCCGTTCCTATCTGTTCGATGAGAATGCGGCACTGTCTATCCGCCCGGCGGGAAACCCGGACGCGTCGGTTTATCTGACCGTGGATGGGGAGGAGGCGGTTCCCCTCGGCAGGGGGGAGGAAGTCCTCCTTTCCAGGGCCGAAACGGAGGCTTGCCTGATTATGCTGGGGCGCAAGCCCTTTTACGAGGTGCTCAACCGCAAACTGATGAACCGCTGAGGAAAGGCAGGGACAGCGATGAAAACCAAACGGCACGCCAAGATCCTGGAAATCATCCACCAAAAATCGGTGGAAACGCAGGAGGATCTGCTCCGTCTGCTGCGCAAGGACGGTTACAACGTCACGCAGGCGACGGTTTCCCGGGATATAAAGGAATTGCGGTTAATCAAGGCGATGGGGCCGGATGGCCGTTACCGGTATTCCACGGTACGGCTGGAAAACGAAAACATCTCATCCAAATTTCATTCGCTGTTTTCAGAAACCGTGCTTCGGATTGATTACGCCGGCAATCTCGTGGTGGTCAAATGTTTATCGGGGATGGCGCAGGCCGCCTGCGCGGCGATGGATTCCCTGCACTGGGATCAGGTGATTGGGACTTTGGGCGGAGAAGACACCTTCATCTGCATAACCAAGAGCGAAGAACAGGCCATTTCGCTGACGGCGGAGCTCAAAAAACTGTTAAAGGGCGGTTAAACGGGAAGGGGCCCTGTAGGATGCTGCAAAGCCTATATATTGAAAACATCGCGGTAATCGAACGGGCGGATATCGCGTTCGACGCCGGGCTGAATGTGCTGACGGGGGAGACGGGCGCGGGAAAATCCATTGTGATCGACGCGATCAACGCCGTGCTGGGAGAACGGACCAGCCGGGATATTGTGCGCGCCGGCAGCAGCGAAGCCCGGGTGACGGCGCTGTTTACCGGCCTTTCGGAGACGACGGTGCAGACTCTGCGGGAGTGGGGCGTGGAACCGGATGAGGATGGGGGCCTGTTGATCCAGCGATCCATCTCAGTCGGCGGAAAAGGAACTTGCCGCATCGGGGGGAGGCCGGCGACGGTCTCGATCCTGCGGGAAGTGGGACGCCTGTTGGTCAATATCCACGGCCAGCACGAAAATCAGGCTCTTCTTTCCCCGGAACGTCACGTGACCTATCTCGACCGTCTCGGAGGCCATGCACCCCTCCTGGAAACCTACCGCGAGGCATATGACCGCCTGTGTTCCCTGCGCCGCGAACTCGACAAGGCGGATATGGATGAGACCATGAAGGCCCGCCGGATTGATCTGCTCCGTTATCAGGTGGAGGAGATCGAGGCGGCGGGTCTGACCGAGGGAGAGGATGTGGAACTGGAGGCTTCCCGCCGCATGTTCCGCCATGCGGAAACCATTGCGGAGGGGATGATGGCGGCGAAGGAAGCTCTTTCCGGAGATGAAGAATCCCTCGGCGCGCTTTCCCGCCTGGAGGGGGCGGCGTCGGCGCTATCCGGAGCCGGACGGTATATGGAAGAGGCGGGCGGCCTGGCCAAACGGATGGAAAGCGCCCTGTATGAACTGGAAGACTGTGCGGACGAACTGCGGGAACTGCTCTCCCGTCTCGAGTTCGATCCCGCTGAACTGGACCGGGTGGAGGCCCGGCTGGACCGGATTCGCCGCCTGACGAGCAAATATGGCCCGGGCATTCCCGATGTGCTTGCCTATGCGGAACAGGCCCGGCAGGAACTCGACGATATAGAACACGCGGATGAGCGGCTTGAACGCCTCAAGCAGGCCCTGGAGGAGGCGGAGCGGGACGCCACGGACGCCGCCGCCCGGCTGACCGCCGCCCGGCAGAAGACTGCGCAGCGGTTTTCAAAGAGTGTCATGGAGCAACTGGCCTTTCTGGACATGCCTCATGTGACTATGGAGGTTTCCATGCGGCCGGCCCCCCTGTCGTCCGACGGCGCCGATCAGGTGGAATTCCTCATGTCCGCCAATCCGGGTGAACCGCCCCGGTCCATCGCCAAAATTGCCTCCGGCGGTGAATTGTCCCGGGTCATGCTCGCGATCAAATCGGTCCTGGCCGATGCCGATGACATCGACACCTTGATTTTCGATGAGATAGACGCCGGTATCAGCGGCCGCGCTGCCTGGAAGGTGGGGGTCAAGCTGCGGGAGACGGCCCGGGGTTCGGACAGCGCCCGCAGCCGCCAGCTGCTTTGCGTTACCCACCTCGCGCAGATTGCGGCCCAGGCGCATCACCATCTGCTCATCTCCAAATCGGTCCGGGGCGGCCGTACCTATACCGATGTCCAGCCACTGGATGCGGAAGGGCGTTTGGAAGAGCTTGCCCGGATCATCGGGGGCGAATCTACGCCGGCCAGCCGGGAAGCCGCCCGGGAAATGCGCGCACGGGTGGAGGCATCGGGGACTTGACAGACGGGACGGAATATGCTTTAATGAGCATCACAGGCGATGAAGGGAAGAAGTAGCCACTGCCGCACAGCCAAGAGATCCGTTGGCTGGTGTAAAACGGACTGGGCGCAGGGTGAAATACATCCCGGAGCCGTGACCTGAACAGCGGCGCTGCCGCCGAGTAGGGGAAGCCGTGTGCGCACGTTACAGCGCGGGACGTTTTTATCGACGCCCATAAGGCCGTTTTCGCAAGGGAACGGTGAATGAGGTGGTACCGCGGAATCTTCCGCCCTCTGCATACGCTGCAGGGGGCGTTTTTCTTTCCCCTGCTTAGAAAAAGCAAGGAGGATCCCTGTATGAATGCAAACGTTTTCGACGAACTGAACACCCGCGGCATGATCGCCCAGACCACCAACGCGGAAAAAATTCGGGAATTGCTCGGCGGAAAGGAACCGGTGACGTTTTACATCGGTTTCGATCCGACGGCGGACAGCCTACATGTCGGGCATTTCGTACAGCTGATGGTGATGGCCCATATGCAGAAGGCCGGTCACCGGCCGGTTGCCCTGCTGGGGGGCGGGACCGGCATGATCGGCGATCCCACAGGCAAGAGCGACATGCGGAAAATGCTGACCCCCGAGACCATCCGTTATCACGTGGCCTGTTTTCAAAAACAAATGTCCCGGTTTGTAGATTTCTCAGAGGGAAAAGCGCAGATGGTCAACAACGCCGACTGGCTGCTGAACCTCAATTATGTCGAGTTTCTCCGGGAGGTCGGGGTGCATTTTTCGGTGAACCGGATGCTGACCTTTGAGTGTTTCAAACAACGGCTGGAGCGGGGCCTGTCCTTTATGGAATTCAACTATATGCTGATGCAGAGTTACGATTTCTACTATCTGAATCAGCAATATGGTTGCATCTTGGAACTCGGCGGGGACGATCAGTGGAGCAATATTCTCGGCGGGGTCGAGCTCTGCCGCCGGAAAGCGGGAAAAGAGGTTTACGGCATGACGTTTGCCCTGCTGACCACATCCGAGGGCAAAAAAATGGGCAAAACCGAGAAGGGGGCTGTATGGCTGGATCCCGAAAAAACCCCGCCCTACGAGTTTTTCCAGTATTGGCGCAACATCGACGACGCGGACGTGGGCAAATGCCTGCGGATGCTCACTTTCCTGCCGGTTGACGAGATCGAGGCCATGGAACGGACCGGCGATGTCAATCGGAACAAGGAACGCCTGGCTCATGAGCTGACGGCGCTCGTCCACGGCAGGGAGGAGGCTGACAAGGCACTGGAGGCCGCCCGCGCCCTGTTTGGAGGCGGGGGGGACAGCGAGAACATGCCCTCGACCGTTTTGCCGCAGGAGGCATTCACAAACGGTGCAGTGCCGGTCATCGACCTGCTGGTCCTGACCGGCCTGGCCCCCTCCAAAGGCGAGGCACGCCGCCTGATTCAGCAGGGCGGCGTGACGGTGGACGGGGAGAAGGTGTCGGATATGGCCGCTGTGGTGCAGGCTTCCGACTTCGATAAAGGCCAGGTCATGCTGAAAAAAGGCAAAAAGGCTTTCCACAAAGTGACGCGGTCTTGACCGGCCCGCGCCTTCCCCATTTGGGTTGCCAAAACACGCGCTTTTCCGGCTGGAAGCATATTGCCCCCTCTTAAAGCGGATGCCGTTTTGGGGGCGGGTATATGCGGCTGGGATTAGGGAGGATCCGCCATGGCCCATCTTGTAGACAGCTTTCTGACGGTGGGACAACAGGTTCTCGGCCTGTTTGTCCTGGTGTGCATCGGCGTACTGTGCGGGAAAAAAGGCATTCTGACACTGCCGGCGGTGCGAAGCTGTGCTGAACTCGTCCTGCTGCTGGCGACGCCGTGCGTCATTATTCAGTCTTTTGAACGGGAAAACAGGCCGGAAATGCTGATGGGCTTGTTGTTTTCCGGATTGGCTGCTCTGGCAGTACACGGTTTGGGGATCGCCGCCGCCCATCTCGCTTTTCGGGGAGAGGCAGCCCGCGACCGGGTGCTGCGTTTCGGGGTGGTGTTTTCCAACGCCGGGTATATGGCCATTCCGCTCCAGGAGGCTCTGCTCGGGGAAGAGGGGGTCTTTTACGGCGCGGCGTACGTGGCGGTGTTCAATTTGGTCCTGTGGAGCTACGGCGTGCTGGCCATGAGCGGAGACCGGCGCGCCCTTTCGGCCCGCAAACTGGTGCTCAATCCAGGGGTCATCGGTTTGGCCGCCGGGCTGCTGCTCTTTTTTACAGGATTCCGGCTGCCGGCTTTTTTGGAAGGGCCGGTTGGACATCTGGCATCCCTGAATACCCCTTTGCCCATGCTGATCGTCGGCTTTTATCTCGCGGACGCGGATTTAAAAAGCACTGTGCGGGACAAGCGCCTCCTGTTATCCATAGGTCTGCGGCTGCTGGCCGTGCCCCTGCTGACACTCGGGGTGCTCTACCTCTGCGGGATGCGCGGCGCCCTGCTGACCGCCTGTGTGATCGCGGCGAGCGCCCCGGCAGCGGCGGCCACCACCATGTTTTCCGCCCGCTATAATCAGGATGCCCGTTTGTCTGTCAATCTGGTAGCCCTTTCAACGCTGTGTTCCATGCTCACCATGCCGTTGGTGGTGGGGGCGGCCGGGGCCGTCGGCGGCTGACCGTGCCGGCTCACCGGGAAAAAGGGCACAAAAGGCTGGAAAAAGAGCCGGCGCGATAGGAAGAGTAAAGAACCGCCCGGAACCGGGCATCAAAAGAAAGACAGACGGATTTTCCGTCTGTCTTTCTTCCTCTTATCCAAGAAGCCGCCTTGCAAATGCAAAAGTCTTCGCCCGCCTTTTTCAAAAGGCGGCAGGGCCGGGGGCCAGGCCCCCGTCGCATTTCACCGGAACACAAAGTTTGAAAAACGCTATTCGTATAGGCCCTCGACACAAAAGCGGCAGCCACCCCGTCACCGGCCGGCTGCCGCTTTTGACTCCATCCTTTGGGGATGACACGAGGTCTCCCGGGGCCTATTTTAATTCTCAAGCGCGCGTTCCAGCCAGATGCTGCCGATGTCCATCGCGTTGTACAGGCCGGTTTTTTCGCTTTTCTTCAGGATCCGCTCTTTCATGCGCAGCTCAGGGTCGGTGGAAAGCAGCTGTACCTGCACTTTATCCGCCACCGTCATATCGCCCACCGTTTTGGTGGAGAGGATCTGAAGCATTACCACGCATTTGTCCGCCATATGGCCATAGTACAGCGTATTCCCGCTGCGTACAAGCGGTTTGCCTTTATACATCAAAAAGTCGGGCTTTTTGGCCTTATCCGCCATATTCTCGCATCCTTTCCTAAAACAGCGGGGCGGGCCGGTCCCGAAAAGGGACGCCCGTCCGCCGTCAAAAGTCATCATTTAAGGGGAGTTCCCGTCCCCAAAACCCTGCTGATCACTGATTGAGATAGGAGCGGACCAGGGCGCGCAGCAATTCGTCCCGGTCCAGCTTGCGGATCAGGCTGCGGGCATTGTTGTGCGTGGTGATATAGGTCGGATCCTCTGAAAGAAGGTACCCCACAATCTGATTGATGGGATTGTATCCTTTTTCACGAAGAGCATCGTACACCGTGGTCAAGACCTGCTTCATTTCCTGCTCCTTGTCCTCCCCCAGAGAGAAGGTCATGGTTTTGTCCAGCACAGCGCGTCCCTCCTTTCCGCTGTGTCGTGGAGAACATTCACGACATGTCGCTGTGGTATCCCTATTATACGGCATAACCGCCCGATTTTCAAGGGGATTATGAACGCAGAATGCATCCTTTTTCTTGTAAATTCGTAAAGATTTTATGAAGGGCGGGTTCGATATCCTCGTCGGTCAGGGTGCCGTCTGCGCCGCGAAAACGCAGGCTGAAGGCCACGCTTTTCTTGCCCTTTTCGATTTGAGAACCCTGGTAAACGTCGAACAACGCGACGCTTTCGAGATGGCGACCGCCCGCACGGAGAATGATCTGCTGAATGTCGGCCACCGGCATCCCCTCATCGCAGACGAGGGCGAGATCCCGTTCCACCGCCGGGTAACGCGGCAGGGGGCGGAAGATCACCGGTTTGTCCCCTGCACAGGCGAAGAGGGGTTCCAGCCGAAGTTCGGCTACATATACCCGATTATCGAGGCCAAACCGTTGTGCGGTGTCGGGGTGCAGTTCTCCGAGCACGCCTACGGACAGGCCCCCCACCTGTATGCTGGCCTGCCGGCCGGGGTGCAGAAAAGGTTCGGAACTGCGGATAAAGGAAGCGTCCGCCCCAAAACGTGCGAGCAAGATTTCCACAATCCCTTTGAGGGTAAAGAAATCTTCCCCCTGCCCATACAGGCCGATACATAGGGCGGGAATTTCGTCGGGCTGTTCGGTCAGAGGCAAGGATTTCGGGACAAAGAGCTTGCCCACTTCAAACAGGCGGGCCACCGGATTTTTTCGGTTCTTATTGACAGACAGGACGGTCAGCATGCTGGTGACAAGCTGGGTGCGGAGGACGGCATATTCCTCGCCCAGCGGATTGAGCAGGGGGACGACGGCACGGCGGGGATCGCTTTCAGGCAGGGAAAGCTGATCGGCCGCTTTGGCGCTGATGAAGGAATAGGTGGTGATTTCCCGCAGGCCCTGAGCGGTGAGGACGGATTTCAGCCTGTCGGTGTTCCGCAGGAGGGGCAATTTTTTCCCCCGCGTGATTTCTCCCTGCATCGGGGTGGAACGGATATGGTCGTATCCATAGATCCGCATGACTTCTTCCGCCAGATCGGCCCGGCCTTCCACATCGTCCCGGAAGGAGGGAACACGGCTGGTCAGAATATGGTCTTTGAGTGTTGTCCGAATGGACAGACGGTTGAGAATATCCGCCATCGTCTCTTCCGGGACCTCCACGCCCAACAGGGCGGTGATCTGGGAGGCCGGGACGGACAGAACCCGGTCCTCCGGCAGCCCCTGGTGGCGGTCGATGGCTCCTTCCACAATATCGCCGGCGTCCAAGTCGCTGATGAGCTGCAAGGCTCGATCCATCGCATATTCTACGCCCCGGATATCCACGCCTTTTTCAAACCGGGCGGAGGATTCGGTCCGGATCCCCAGAGCGCGGGCGGTGCGGCGCACGCTGTCCCGCCGGAATTTGGCGCATTCCAGGAATAAATCCCGGGTATCCGCTTTGATTTCGCTGTCCAGTCCGCCCATGATCCCCGCCAGGCAGGAGGGCGCTTCGGCGTCGGCGACAACCAGCATATCGGGCGTCAAGGTATGCTCCCGTCCATCCAGAGTGGTGATGGGTTCCCCTGGACGGGCACGGCGCACAATGATCTGCCCGCCCCGGACATCCCGCAGGTCAAAGGCGTGCATGGGCTGCCCCGTCTCCAGCATCACGAAATTGGTGATATCGACAATATTATTGATGGGGCGCATGCCGGCCGCCCGCAGAAATTCCCGCATCCATTTTGGGGATGGGGCGATCCGCAGATTTCGGACCACCCGGCCGAGGTAGCGGGGGCAGAGGTCAACATCTTCCACGGTGATGGCCATGTGCTCCCGAATATCCCCGCCTGCGGTTGGATAGGTGGGGACGGGAGGATGAAAGGCTGTGCGCAGCACCACCGAGACCTCCCGGGCTACGCCCAGGACGCTTTGGCAGTCCGGACGGTTGGCGGTGATTTTGAAGTCGATGACGGTGTCGTTGAGTCCCAGGAGATCCCGCAGGTCGGTGCCGGGGGCGGCGTCCTCCCGGAGGATCAGGATGCCGTTGACCTCTGCGCCGGGGTAGTCGGCTTCTTTCAGGCCCAATTCCTCACCGGAACAGAGCATCCCTTCCGAGGCCAAACCGCGCAGTTTGCCCCGCTTGATATGGGTACCGTTCGGGAGGCGGGAATCGTGCAGAGCGGCGGGGACCAGCGCGCCTTCAAAGACATTGGTGGCGCCGGTGATGATCTGAATGGGGGTGTCTGCGCCCACGTCCATCTCGCACAACTGGAGTTTATCGGCGTCGGGATGTTTTTCAAGCCGGAGGATCCGGGCGGCCACGACATTTTTCATGGTCTGCGATAGATCCGCAATATCCTCCACTTCAAAACCGGCCATCACCATCCGGCTGCACAGTTCTTCGACCGAAACCGGGATATCGACGTATTGTTTTAACCAATTCAAGGATATTTTCATGGGGATCAGCCCTTTCTTCCGTGATATCAGGCGAATTGTTCAAGAAAACGCACGTCGTTTTCGAACAACAGGCGAATATCGCTGATTTTATGCCGGGTGGTGGTCAGGCGGTCCAAACCGATGCCGAAGGCAAAACCCGAATAGACTTCCGGGTCGATGCCGCAGCCGGAGAGAACGTGTGGATGCACCATACCGGCCCCGAGAATTTCAATCCAGCCGGCGCCTTTGCAGACGCGGCAGCCTTTGCCGCCGCAGGCGGAGCAGGAGACATCCACCTCGACACTGGGTTCGGTGAAGGGGAAAAAGGACGGGCGGAAGCGGACCTTGGTGTCCGGCCCGTAGATTTGACGGGCGAATTCTTCGAGCACGCCCTTCAGATCGCACAGGGTGATCCCCTTGTCGACGACCAGTCCTTCCACCTGATGGAAGACAGGGGAATGGGTCGCGTCCACCTCGTCGGCGCGGTAGACCCGTCCGGGGCAGATCATCCGGATTGGGGGCTTGCGCTGCTCCATCACCCGGATCTGAGCCGCCGAGGTTTGGCTGCGCAGCAGCAGGTTTTCCGCAAGATAGAAGGTGTCCTGCATATCCCGGGCGGGATGGTCTTTGGGAAGGTTCAGCGCCTCGAAGCAATAATGCTCGGTCTCGACCTCAGGGCCGTCCACCACGTCAAAGCCCATGGATTGAAAGATTTCCTCCAGTTCCGCGAGTACCAGGTTGAGGGGATGGAGGCTTCCGACAGGAGCTTTTTTGCCGGGAAGGGTGACATCCACCGTTTCATCCAGAAGACGTTTTGCCTGCATGGCCGTGCGGATGGCCGAAGCCTGCTCTTCTACAGCCGTCTCGAGCTCAGAGCGGAGCTCGTTGACCAACTGTCCCACCGCCGGACGCTCTTCCGCCGGCAGGGCGCCCATCCCCCGCAGCAGGGCGGTCAGCTCGCCTTTTTTCCCCATGTACCGCACGCGGAATTCTTCCAGTTCTTCCACCGTGTGCAGATCCGCCAGCTCTCGGAGTGCCTTTTCCCGCAGGGCTTTCAGCTTTTCTTTCATACAACAACCAGTCCTTTCTCGAAAGGTGGGGGACAATAAGAAAACGCCTTCGTCCCAATAGGGACGAAGGCGACTGTCTCCGTGGTACCACCCAGTTTCCCGCACCAAAACGCGCGGGCACTTTCCGGCCGGTATCGGGGCCGTCCGTCGGCGCTTACTGACCCGTATCCAAGGATCCGGAGTTCGGCACCGCCGCTCTGGAGCGAACTTCCTCCCAATCTTTCCGCAGGACGCTTGCAGCCGACGGCGGCCCTCTCTGACGCGGCAGGGGATGGGAGTACTTTCTCCTTCATGGCGTTAAAATATTGAAATACAGTATATCACGGCTTCGGGACAAATTCAAGTCTTTTTTCTTGCGGTGGCTATGACACCGGCCGGGCGCCTGGAAGGATTCGCCGGAGACGGCGGCAGTGGCCGGCTGAGGGGTTTATCAGACGGGGGCTGACGGCTTTACCATCTTGATTTTTTGAACAGCAGTGGGGTTTCCGAACGAAGCATACAAATGCTTTGTTTTGTCTTCCCACGCCGATATTTCAATCCTATTCACGCCGAAATCCAAACCTCTCCGATTCCATTTCGAAGTGGTTTTTTTAACGAATCCCCTGTTTTCGTATCCGCCTAAAGTCGCCACCACGTCAATCTCCATGATGTGGGTTTCCCGATCTCAATACCCCATGCAGGAGGAAATGGGATTGCCGTGTTCGTTTAACAGCACAATCTGGAGTTCCGGCACAAGAAAAGGATTTTTTCGGTTGTATTGGTAAACTCGGTCCATCCCCTCATCGTATGTAGCGCCGGGATTGAAAGAAAAGAAACGCTGCTTGTCAACCGCTTGTGCGTCGGCATCCTCTTTTTGGCTCGTTAACATGAAACCGGCGGGGAGGTCGATCTGAGGAAGAGCTATTTGATCTTTTTCATAGACAAATGTCCTATCGGCATCCGCTTGATAAGCAAAGCCATCCTTCATCAGGCCATTTTTCTGCACCGTATCCGTCTCGCTCAAAATAACGGCCTAATCTTCCCGAAGGCTTCCGCCGCTTGTGAGAAAGCCTGACATCGCCTGCAGGATATCGTTGCCTTTGGGGGAGAGAGCCTCCGGCGATTGTAAAACAGGCTGGACAGAAGGGATTAGGGTTGGGTCTCCTTTTGGGCAGCCTTTTTCTGCGCCTTGATCACCTTGAGACGGGAAAAATCCTCCCGTTCCTTTTCCTCCAGGGAATCGGTGATGTATTTGACCGTGGAGATCAGGCGGGGCAGTATGATGTTCTTGAGGGCGTTGGCCCGCTTCTGGGTTTTATTGACCGCGGTTGCCAAACGGTAGACGCTGTTTTCAACCTCGGCCAGCTCCGCTGTAAGCTTTTTGACCTGGTCGAAACGGATGTAGGCTTCGTCGATGAGAGAACTGGAGTTCATAAAGCCATAGGACAGCACCACCGGTTCGGCATCGAGGTGGACCATGGGGATCTCCACCCCCATGACACTGCGGGACGAGAGGGACAGGCCGTTTTCAACCGGAACGGCCTCGGCGATCTCGTCACAGATGCCGTGAGCGACATTGGCCCGCTGCAGGGCAAGATAAGCCTGCGCGTAAGTGGAATCAATCCGGGACTGGATGGCGGTGGCGCGGTCGATCAGGGTCATCATTTCCCGTACGATGATGTTTCGTTTGCGGTCGAGGAGTTCAAACCCGACTTTGGCCAGCGCCAGGGACTTCTTGGTATTGATGAGATTGCCTTTGGTGGGGAATACCTGCTCGGCCATGGCGCCGTCCCTCCTTTCCGGGTTTTCAGACAAGCCCCTGCGGTTTCTTTACGACGCGCCGACAACAGGCATACCGGTGGATGCCGTTTCGGGATGATAGTATTTATCGAGGGTTTCGCTGTCCACGCGGTCCAGTTCCTCCCGTGGCAGGGTGGACAGCAGGCGCCAGCCGAGATCCAGCGTTTGATCTATGGAGCGGTTTACCTCCGGCCCCTGGTTGATATACCGTTCGTCAAACATGCGGCCGAACTCCAAAAGCTGTTTGTCAGTGGGGGAAAGTTCCTCCTCGCCGATGACGGACGCAAGGGAACGGGCTTCCTGCACCTTGTTGTAGCAGGCAAAAAGCTGGTTGGAGACCGCGGCGTGATCGGCCCGGGTGAACCCCTCGCCAATGCCGTCCTTCATCAGGCGGGACAAGGAAGGAAGCACCGAGACAGGGGGATAGACCCCTTTGTTATCCAGGGTCCGGTCAAGCACGATCTGCCCTTCCGTGATATACCCGGTCAGATCGGGAACCGGGTGGGTGATATCGTCGTTGGGCATGGTCAGGATCGGGATCTGGGTGACGGAACCCGTGCTGCCCTTAATCATGCCGGCCCGTTCGTAAATAGACGCCAGGTCGGAATACAAGTAGCCCGGATATCCCTTCCGTCCGGGGATTTCGCCCTTGGAGGCGGAGAATTCCCGCATGGCTTCGGCATACGCCGTCATATCGGTGAGGATGACGAGAATATGCATATTCAGGTCGAAAGCCAGGTATTCCGCCGCTGTCAGGGCACAGCGGGGGGTGAGAATGCGCTCGATGATCGGGTCGCTGGAGAGGTTGAGGAACATGGCCACCCGGCCGAGCACGCCGCTATCTTCAAAGGAGCGGCGGAAGTAGTCAGCCACGTCATTGGTCACGCCCATGGCGGCGAACACGATAGCAAAGTCCGACCCGCGCTCGTCGGCAATTTTAGCCTGCCGCGCGATTTGGGCCGCCAGCTCGTTGTGGCGCATACCGGAACCGGAAAAGATCGGCAGTTTCTGCCCCCGGATCAAGGTCATCATACAATCAATGGAAGAGATCCCCGTCTCGATGTAGTTGCGGGGATACACCCGGGAGACCGGGTTGATCGCCGTGCCGTTGATATCCCGCCGGACAACGGGAAAGAGATCCCCAAGGCCGTCTGCCGGCCGCCCGGCGCCATTGAAGATCCGGCCGAGCAGTTCGGGCGAGAGGGGCATTTCGACGGGATGCCCCTGCAAGCGGGTGCGGGTGTTGGTAAGAGAGAGACCGTTGGTCCCTTCAAACACCTGGATGACCACCCGGTCTCCTTCCATCTCGACGATCCGGCCGGAACGCGCGGTGCCGTTTTCCAGCCGGATCGTGACCGTCTCCTCAAAGGTGGCGTCCCGGATACCGTCGAGAACGATCAGGGATCCGTTGATCTCCCTGACGCCGATATAGTCGATGATCATAGGCTTCATCCTTTCGAATGGAGAATACCGGGACGGTTATTACGCCGGGCGGGAGTTCCGCAGGTCCTCAAGTGTTTTGTCGATATCCAGCATATAGTCGTCGAGCAGCCCGGTCTTATCGTTCGGAACATCGTATTTGATTCTGGACGCCCGGTCAAACAAGCCGGTCGCCAGGATGGCGGAAAGAGGAACCTGCGCGGCGACGAGGGCTTTGGCGGACTGATGAAGATGGAGAATAACCTTCATCATGCCCAGTTGTTTCGCAAGGGGTACATACGTATCCTCTTTATGGTAGGCGTTCTGCTGGAGAAAACCGACCCGGATGATGCGGGCGGTCTCAATCACCAGCTTTTGATCGTCGGGCAGCACATCGGCACCGATCAGCTTGACGATCTCCATCAGGCGGCTCTCTTCCTGGAGCAGCTGGGCGATCTGACTGCGGCAGGTGAGGAAATCCTCCCCGACGTTTTTCGCGTACCAGGACGAGAGGTCGCCCAAATATTCGCTGTAGCTTTGGGTCCAGTTGATGGCCGGATAATGCCGGGCGTAAGCCAGGGCTTTGTCCAGCGCCCAGAAACAGCGGGTGAAGCGTTTTGTGTTCTGCGTCACCGGCTCGGAAAAGTCACTCCCCTGGGGAGAGACGGCCCCAATGATGGTGACGCTGCCTTCGACGCCGGCCAGGGTTGTCACCATGCCGGCCCGTTCGTAGAATTCGGAGAGTCGGGAGGGGAGATAGGCGGGGAATCCCTCTTCGGCCGGCATTTCCTCAAGGCGGCCCGAAATTTCGCGGAGTGCTTCGGCCCAGCGGGAGGTGGAGTCGGCCATTATGGCCACGTGGTATCCCATGTCGCGGTAGTATTCCGCGAGGGTGATGCCGGTATAAATCGACGCTTCGCGGGCGGCGACCGGCATATTGGACGTGTTGGCGATCAGGGTGGTGCGGTCGGTCATGGGGCGTCCGGATTTGGGGTCGACCAGGCCGGAAAATTCCTCCAGCACCTGGGACATTTCGTTGCCCCGTTCCCCGCAGCCCACGTAGACGATGATGTCGGCGTCGCACCATTTGGCCAGCTGATGCTGGGTCATGGTTTTGCCGGTGCCGAATCCCCCGGGGATGGCGGCGGTGCCGCCTTTTGCAACGGGAAACAGGGTGTCGATGACCCGCTGCCCCGTGATCAGAGGACGGTCGGCATACAAACGGTTTTGAATCGGTCGGGGAATGCGAATGGGCCACTGCTGGCAAAGGGAAAGATTATGAAACGCACCTTTGTCGTCTTTCAGGACCACAATCGTGTCCTGGACCCGGTAGGAGCCGTTTGGTTTCACCTCCGCCACTTCGCCGGACAGCGCGGGCGGAACCATGCATTTGTGTGTGATAATCGGTGTCTCGGGGCATGTCGCGTAGACAGCGCCGCCCGTCAGACGGTCCCCGGGCTTCACGGTGACAGTGACGTCCCAGGTTCGTTCTTCGTCGAGGGCGGATACCGACAGGCCACGGCTGATAAAGTCGCCCGACTGTTCGGCGATTGCCTTGAGCGGCCGTTCGATTCCGTCAAAAATATTCGTCAGGATGCCGGGGCCGAGGGTGGCACACAGCGGGCCCCCCGTGGCCTGCACGGGTTCCCCTGTGCGCAGGCCGGTGGTGTTTTCATATACCTGGATGGTGGTCTGCCGGTCGTTGATGCCGATGACTTCCCCCACCAGCCGCTCTTCCCCTACCAGGACCATTTCCATCATAGACAGTCCGGTCTCGCCAAGCAAGGTCACGACTGGGCCGTTGATGCCGTATATGGTGTTGCTCATGCAGGATCACGCCTTTCTGATGACCGATGAATGCGCCGCCGGGAGACTAACGGATCCCCGCTCCGCCGGCTGATGAACAGCCAGCCGGCGGCCCGAGAGTTTCCGAAATAGGATTCTGTCAACCGATGGTCAGGCCGGAATGATCGGTGAACCATTCCCGCTGGCCGTCCAGACGGGCGTCGAGGGTGTCGTCGGCGAGCAGCCCCGCCGCGGCATTGCTTGCGCGCATACCCCCGAGCTGGATATCGTCTGTCAATTCGACGGAGCATCCCGGAGGGCAGAGAGACTGCAGCGATTCCAACAGTGGCTCGTCCCGGCGGGAGATTTCAAAAACGGTTCCCTCGGCCGGCAGCGCCTTTATGAGTGCGGCGAAGCTGGATTTCAAACGTTCGGCGTAAGCGGGTGTGCCGGCATAGGCGCTCAAAGCGGCTTTCGCATCGGAAAAAACCTGTTCCATTTTATCCCGGCGCATGGCGAGCAGGGCCTTGCGCGCCTCCAGATCCCGGCGAGACATCTCACGGCTCATCCGGTTGCGCAGTTCAGCCCGTTCCTTCTGAATGAGGTGGTAGGAATCCCGCAAAACCTCCTGTTCGGCGTTCTGAAGGCGCTCGGATTTGAAATTTTCCACTTCCTGGTGGATTTTATCCCGTTGTTCCTGCGCATATTGGGTGATGGCCTGCACAAATTTGCTGATTTTTTCGTCGCTGTTCGCCATAGATATCACGCCTTTCTGCGGGCAGATGTACATTAGATCTTGATGCCGATAGCCTCACGTACATAGCGGGTGATGGAGTCGCGGGCCCGTCCTCCCCCATGGCGGTCGGGGATCTCCACGATCAAGGGCTGGGAACGGTGAAGCTTGAGGTCGTCCACCAACGGGCCGCAGAGTTTGACAAGCCGTTCGGTCATGAGGATGACGGCGATGTCCTCCCGGTTCATGGCGTCGGACAACGCCCGGTTGACCTCATCGGGTTCATGCACAACCACACCTTCGATGCCGGCCAGACGCATCCCAAGCCGGGTGTCGTTGTTGTCGCTGATCAGATAGAAACGCACGGCGAGATGCCTCCTTCCGGTGGATTGGAGTCACATCATCAGGCAGAGAATCGAGATCAGCAGGCCGTAGAGACCGAAGCCTTCCCCGAGAGCCACGAAGATGATGGATTTACCGAAAGATTTCGGATCCTCAGCCGTGGCGCCGATTGCCGCAGGAGCCCCTGCCGCGACGGCGATACCGCCGCCGATGCCTGCCAAGCCGACCGCCAGGCCCGCGCCGATGTATTTACCGATGTTTTTCATCCCGTCTGCGAACCCGCTGTTTGCGGTCTGATCGGTGACCGTGGTGTCTTCATCGGCACCCTCGGCCGGCGCTGCCGCCGCTCCAAAGGGAAGCATCACGCAGACGGCCAGAATCAAGGCGAGCGAGAGAAAATGGATCGCCATAGCGCGGCGGGGCGTCTTGCCCTTTTTTACCAGAACCATCGCCAGGACGACGGACAGCGCGAGCAGGGTGATCGGAATAAGAAAGAGAATGGGGTTCATGACAATTCCTCCTTTGATTTGACGACAGACAGAGCGTTAACCGGGTTCAGCGCCCGGACTTGGTGCCCACGGACAGGGACAGGGGCTTGAAAGAACGGCCGTCGCCGTTGTAGTACCGGCTGAACATCTCATAAAACTCGAGACGCATGACCTGAATGGCGACGAGAAGGGCTTCCATGACCATGACCAGGCCATTGCCGATAACGACGGCCACAGTGAACCCAAAGGTGTGGAACATGTTGCCGATGGCGAAAACGGCCATCATCATGCCCGCGTGCACCAATACAAAGGCGCCCACCCGCAGGAAAGACATGGTATTGGACAGATAGGAGAGCAGGATTTCGAAAAGTTCAAAGAAATTCTGCAAAATGAATTCGCCCCACTTTTCCGGTTTCCAGTCCGGATCGCCCGCCGCCAGGCGGCCGAGAGGCTCCCGAAGGAAAATCAGGATCAAGGGCAGGATAATCAGCAGCAGGACATACGGGACATTGAGCAGGTGCAGGCCGATGAATTGACCGCCGGCACCCGCCACCAGGGAGGCGTAAAACACCAGGCCCGCCACGCCGTTGGCCCCGAAAATGCCGTTTTCATAGTCTCTGCGGCGCAGGCTTGAATAAATATTGAGGACCATGGCGGCCATAATCAGGAATAAACCGATGAAAACGGCACCGAGTATGATGTTGACCGTCATGGAAGGATTCATGACCTCGATGGGTTTTTCCTCCAGGCCGAACAAGGCGTGATAAAGGGGGTCGAGGACATGTTCAAATCCGAATACCGACCCGAATACCAGACCAAACACCGCCGAGGATATGCCGCAGGGGATCAGAATGCGGCCGACCGCCATGTGTTTGTATTTCCACATCAGCCAACCGATCACAGCCACGCACAACCCCTGCCCCAGGTCCCCGAACATGATGCCGAACAGGATGGTATAGGTGATCGCCACAAAAGCGGTGGGGTCGATCTCGTTATACCGGGGAAGCCCGTACATATCCACAAAAAATTCAAAAGGACGGAAAAGACGGCAGTTGCGCAGCTTGACCGGAGGCACGTGGTGGGTGTCCGATCCCGGCAGATCAAAGGAAAACTCGATGCCGTCCACTTTGTCCAACGCGGCGCGCAGGACCTTTTCCTCCCGCGACGGCAGCCAGCCGGCCAGGATGAATTTATCGTTGTAACGGGCGGCGTAGCGGCGCACGCTGAAGTAATAATCGAGTTCCTTGAGCTGGCTGTACACCTGTATGCAGTGGGATGCTTCGGACTGCCAGTAGTCGGCAAGATTTTTCCGGGCTTTTTCGGTGTCCTCTGCGACCTTCTGTAGATCGGCTTTCAAATTCTCGACGATTTCGTCCGGAGTGCCCACGGCCGAAGGAATCCGCAGCCTTTCAAAATACAAGCTCGAAAAGATCCGGTCGACCTCGGCGGCTTCCTCCACGGGAACAAAATAGACCCCCCAATAATAGTCGGAATCGGCGACGCCGGGGAAAAAGAGGACATAAGGGTTGTCGTGATAGGATTTGAGCTTTTCAAAACTCTCTTTGGGCAGGCGGCCGAACCGTACCTTGATGGTTTTGCAGGACAGGATATCCTCCAGTTCGATATCCAGTCCTTTAAAATGCTGGAACTGCTCGAGATCCTTGCTCAGAGATTCCTGTCTGGCGGCGAGATCCGTCAACTGCTGCGACAGATCGGATACATGGGAAGCGAAATCCTGAACATAATCGGCCAGTTCCCGGTCCGACAAGGTTTCGGGCAGGTCGGTCAGGGACAGCGTTCCGCCCGCCCGGCCGACAGCGGCCTCCAAACGGCTGAGGGGATCGGCATAGGGATTGTCTTCCTTGATGGTGGCAAAGCCGGAGGTGTCTGAAAAAAAGGATAAGGCGTCGTCCGGCTGAAATACGCCGCTGCTGCCGCACACGCGCGCCACCGCATCCAGGCTCTGCATATGCCCAATGATGCTGACGAGTTTCATTTTGGCTACAGCCATGGGATCACCTCCTAGTGTTCGACAAGAACCAGCATGGGTTTGATTTCTTCGGGGGACAGGCCGTAACGGATGCCTTCAATGACATTGATAATATCGTCCAGTTCCACTTCGGTGATGAGAATGTAGGAGATCATCACCACCATCGGATGGGTGGAAAAATGCATGGCGTGCCGGGCGTTGAAATAGGGGACGCGGTGATACAGGTCATAAACGAAAACCCGGTGTGCAGCAGGCAGCTGCCGTCCCGCCGGGGTGGCGAAGAACAGGGTCAGTACCTCGTCCGTGGTCGGGGCCTGCAGCATCTGCTCGAGAACCTTGTCCGGAATGGTGCCGCCGGAGGGGAGGAGTTGGGAGCGGATGGTATCGGGATCCGCGCCGAAATAGGTTTTCAGCCGCACGATACGGGAAACGTTTTGGGTGTCGATCTGAGAACCGCATAAGCGGCGCAGTTCCCGGTGCAGATCGCCTTTTGTGCTGTCGATAATGGAAAGGAGGGTGTTCATCAGCCCGGTATACAGCGCGTTTTCAATGGCTGTGAAGGGAATTTGCCCCGCCTCTTCGGGAGAGAACGGCTCCAGCACCTTGCGGTAGGAGGTGCCGCCGAGGGCGTCGAGCAGTTCACCGAAGTTTTTGGAATGCGCCATCCGGGTCAGGTCGAGCTCGGTATGGCCGTTGAGAAACATCGGCATGGCAAAAAAGAATTCTTCCGCCCTGCCCGCGCTCATCAGACGCAAGCAGGAGAGGATCAACTGGATTTCGGCCAGCCGGATGAGATATTCCGACATCCGCATCCCTACCGACCGGTCGTAGCGGGAGAGGGAGGCGTAATCGTTCCACAGTTTCCGCCGGAGCAGGGTTTCCAGATAGCCACGATGGATGGTCGTTTCATTGATATCCGCCAGCACCCCCGCATAGGCGGTGTGCGTTTTCAGATAGGAGGCAATCTCGCTGACGCTGTGGCAGGCGAGCAGATTGTGAAAATCCTGCGCAGTCAGGCAACGGCCATACATGGCGCGGGCCTTGGCGAAGATGACGTTGGAGGAATACGGAGAGGCTGGCATCCCGGCACCATGTCCTTTCTGCATGAAGATATGCGGCGGTCAGTCGGCGAGCACATTGGCGACGATCTGCGCCACCCAAGCCTCGCGATGGGCGTCGAATGACGCCTGCAGGTCCTCCCGTTGCTTGTCGTATTTGGCTTTTCGCCTGCGCCATTCCTGGTCGGCGAGGGTTTGTTCGGCCTCTGCATTGACCTGAATGCGCCGGCGGGCCCTTTCCAGATATTCGCTGCGGATCTGCGCGGCTTTCCGGGCGATTTCCTTTTCACAGTCGATTTTCTCCTGTTGCGCGGCGTCTGTGATTTCCCGGGCCTTCCTGTCCATATCAATAATGCGCTTGATCATCTCTTCCATACCAGCCACCCTTTCCGCCGGCAATATAATGCAATTCAGGGCCACGGCCCCAGCCATAGCCCTTTACCGCGACATCGGCGCGGATACCGCTTTAGTATATACCCATTCGCAGGCAAATACAATGGTGAGTTTGTCGATTTTGAACGGATGAGGACGGCCTCTTTTCGGGCAAGGCGACCATATGTCTCCATTTGGCAAAGCGGTTGTTTGTACAGGATCAATAGCGCCGGGATATTGGCAAAATGAGAACGCGGCGGGATGCCGCGTTCTCGCAGAAGGCTCAATTCTTTAAACTTTGGATCGGGGCGGGGATCCGGCCGCCGCGGGCAATGAAGCGGGCGGGAGACCAGGTGTTCAGAGGCATCACCGGTCCGCCGCCGAGCAGTCCCCCAAAGGAGAGTTCCTCTCCGACCTTTTTGCCGATGGCCGGGATAACCCGAACGGCGGTGGTTTTGGAGTTGATCATGCCGATGGCGGCCTGATCGGCGATGATAGCGGAAATCACCTCTGCCGGAGTGTCGCCGGGGATATTGATCATATCCAGGCCGACCGAGCAGACGGCCGTCATAGCCTCCAGCTTTTCAATCCGCAGGCAGCCGCAACGGGCGGCGTCGATCATGCCGGCATCCTCCGTAACCGGGATGAAGGCACCCGACAGGCCGCCGACGTGGGAAGAGGCCATGACGCCGCCTTTTTTCACCGCGTCGTTGAGCAAGGCGAGGGCGGCGGTGGTGCCATGGGCGCCGCAGCATTCCAGCCCCATCTCTTCCAAAATATGGGCGACGGAGTCGCCCACCGCCGGCGTGGGGGCCAAGGACAGGTCGACGATGCCGAACGGCACTCCGAGCCGGGAAGAGGCTTCCTTGGCGACGAGCTGGCCCATCCGGGTGATCTTGAACGCCGTGCGCTTAATCAAATCGGATACCGCGGTGAGATCACAGTCCCCGGCCTTGGCCAGGGCGGCCCGCACCACACCGGGACCCGAAACCCCCACATTGATGACACAATCGGGTTCACCCGCGCCGTGAAAAGCGCCGGCCATGAAGGGATTGTCTTCGGGCGCGTTGCAGAATACCACCAGTTTCGCACAGCCGATGCAGTCCCGGTCGGCGGTTTTTTCGGCCGCAGCCCGCACCACCGGCCCCATCATGGCCACGGCGTCCATGTTGATGCCCGCCTTGGTGGAACCGATGTTTACCGACGAACAGACATGGCCGGTGACGGACAGGGCTTCCGGTATGCTTTCGATCAGATCCCGGTCTCCGGGGGAAAAGCCCTTTTGCACCAAAGCGGAAAACCCGCCGATGAAATTGACCCCGCAGGTGTTGGCCGCCCGTTCCAGGGTCAGAGCCATGCGGACGGGATCTTTCTGTGAACACGCCGCCAGAATCATGGCAATCGGGGTGACGGAAATCCGCTTGTTGATGATGGGAATGCCGTATTCCTTTTCGATCTGTTCCGCTGTTTCAACCAAGCGTTCCGCCCGCCGGACGATTTTGTCGTATACCCGGTCACAGGCGCGCGCCATGTCCGGGTCACAGCAGTCGAGAAGGGAAATCCCCATCGTGACGGTGCGCACGTCGAGGTTTTCCTCCTGAATCATGGTGATGGTTTCCAATATGTCGTGAGCGTTGAGCATGAAGAATAGCCGCCTTTCGGAAGATTCAGATCTGGTGCATGGAATTGAAAATATCCTCGTGCATCGCGTGGATAGAGAGATGCATCTCCCGCCCGGCGGCCGCCATCTCGTCGGCAAACTGGGTAAAGGGAATGTCGCTGTTCGATATATCCACCATCATAATCATGGCGAACATATCCTGCAGGATGGACTGGGTGACTTCCAGCACATTGATATGATGGCGGGCGCAGTCGGAGGATACGCGGGCGAGAATGCCCACCATATCTTTTCCAATGACGGTGATGACAGCACGCATATTCGGGTCAACGCCTTTCTTTATCGGAGTAAGCCTGCGTTCGCCGGGTCCAAACGGATACCCGCAGGCCGGCGCCAGCATTATACCATAATCCGGGCGGTTTGAAAAGAAAGACTTTTCATCGAGCGGGGATCAGAATCCGCCGCCGCTTTCCTGAAAAGAAAACAGGATTTCCGGCGTGCTGGGGGTAATCAGCTGGATACTGCCCCAGATCCCGGACAAGCGGCAGATTTCGTTCCAGTTGTCTAATATGGATTGCGCATAAGCCCCGGCGTCTCCGGATACCCAAAAACGCACAAGGGTGTCTCCCCGGCTTTTGGCCTCCCGGATCCGGGCCGCAACATCCGCCGAGGAATAGGCGTTGGAAACGAGGCCCCGGGAGCGGTAATAGTGGGCGGCTGTAGCCGTACAGCGGGGCAGGGGGTAATAGCCTGCCTCGTCGATCTCGTGATCCTGCCGGATTTCCTCGTCGGTGAGGTTGAAATAGGCATAGGAGACAAAGTCGAAATCCGCGTCGTGGATCGGATCGTCCCACGTGGGATCGAGATGATAATACGCTCCGTCGATGCATACCACGTTCCAGGCGTGGCTTTCCCCCTTGCTCGACCCGACGGCGATCAGGCACTGGATGCCGGCCTGATAAAGAAGATACTGCATGGCCCTGGCGTACCCTTCGCAGACCGCTTCCCCGTTGACGAGGGCGCCGTATGCGTTATAAATGTCCGGTTGGCTCAGACTGGCGTCGTATGCCGCCGCCCCGACCAGCCGGTCGTGGAGAATCCGCTCCCGTTCGGCTTCTTCCATAGCCGCGTCCAACCCCTCCAGCATGGCGGAGGCGGCGGTGTCAAAGGCGGCCCTGGCCTCGGATAAAGCGGCGCCGGTGATGGTATACGGCAGGGTAATGGACAGGACCGTGTCGCCGGAGGTCTGGATGGGGTAGCTTTCGGCACGCACATCAATCCAGAAATGCTGCGGATAATCATAGCGGTAATAAGTAAAAACCATCTGTATCTCATCGGCGGAGACGGGCAGGTCGGGATCATTGAGCAAAATCGGGGTTTCACAAGCCTCCACCCCTGCCACCAGCCGCCAATACGCCGCCACCAGGTTGTCCGCCCTGGACATGGAGCGAAGGACGTTCAAGCCGTAATAGCTGTTTTTCTGCACCGGTGTCAGCGCCGCATTGAGAGGCTTGTCGTCAGCAGGGGGCAAGGCGGGCGCCGCTTCGGGCAAAGGGATGGGGTCCGCCTGGGTTACCACGGCGGGCAGGTCGGCGGTGGTCTCTCCCGCCGCGTCTCCACCCTGCCCGGGACAGGAGGAAAGGGCAGCAGTTCCGGGCGGTGAATCGGCAGACTGCGAGGCTTCCCGCACGACGCATCCGGCGGCCATAATTGCCAGCGCAGTGGCCGCTAAAATCGCGGCCGCCCGGCGCGGCCATCTGTAAAAAGTGGTGAATGGCATAGAGATCGTCCTCCCCAGTGGGTAAAAAGCGCTATGCTTCATTCTATCATAACCGGCGGTAAAAGAAAATGGGAAGGGGAGATTGCGGGGTGAAAATTATGTGGTATACTAGACTGGAACGGGCATGCCGGGGCGTTCCCGGCCTCCGGTCCGGCCGGCGGCTCCGGTTTTCTGGACTGGATCGGCTGTCATCCCAAAGAAAGAAGGCTATTTTATGTCGTTGGCTCCTCTAGCGGATCTACATACTCATACCGATTCTTCCCCGGATTCACAGGCTCCAATCGAATCTATGTGCCGGGCGGCCCTGCGCCTGGGCCTGCCCGCCCTGGCCATTACCGATCATGTGGAGATGACCGGATTTCTCGCTGGCGGGTACGACCAAAGCAGCGAACGCTCGTATGCCCAGACCGTCGAGATACGGGAGCACTTTGCCGGACGTTTGGAGGTTCTGGCCGGGGTGGAACTGGGGGAACCGATTTTCGATCCGGAACGCTCCGCCCGGCTGCTGGCGGATCATGCGTACGATTTCGTGCTCGGCTCCATCCACAACCTGGAGGACGGCGTGGATTATTATCATGTCGACTACGCCTCGGCTGATATCGACACCTTATTGGACCAGTATTTCCGTGCGGAACTGGCGCTGGTGGAAATGGGGGGGATCCATTCCCTGGCCCATTTGACCTATCCTATGCGTTACATGCCGGAAGACAGACGGCCCACGGATACCCGCCGCTGGCAGGATGTGATTGATACGATGTTCCGCCGGATGGCCGAGAAAGGCATCGCGCTGGAAATCAATACGTCCGGTCTGCGGCAGGCTATCGGGCTGACGTCGCCCGATTTGCCTCTTATCCGCCGTTTCCGGGAACTGGGAGGGGAGAACATCACCCTGGGGTCCGACGCTCATTGTCCCGAGGACGTGGGGGCGGGGCTTGAGACGGCGGCGGCGCTCGCGCGCGAGGCCGGATTCCGGCAGGTTTGTCAGTTCCGGGCCGGTAAGCCGGTTTACGTGCGGATCGGGTAAGCGCCGCTCAACCGGCTCTTGTACTTTGTCCTATATTTCGGTATAATACCCTCATATTTTATCTTTTAAAAGGAGGCCATGGTCATGGATAAGCTGCTGAAATTATTGGACACCAACGCGCGGCTGACAAATGCCCAGCTCGCGGTGATGCTGGGCCGGACGGAGGATGAGGTGGCGGCGCAAATCGCCTCCCTTGAAAGAAGCGGCGTTATCCGTGCCTATAAGGCTCTCATCGACTGGGACCGGACCGAAAGGGAGTACGTGACCGCGATTATCGAATTAAAAGTCACGCCGAAGCGGGATCTCGGGTTTGAAGCGGTGGCTGAAACCATTATGCGGTTTGAAGAGGTGGAGAGCGTCTATCTGATGTCGGGCGGCTACGATTTGTCCGTTTTCGTCAACGGACGGACCTTCAAAGATGTGGCCATGTTCGTCGCCAAACGCCTGTCCACGCTGGATTCCGTGCTGTCGACTGCCACCCATTTCGTCCTGCGCCGCTATAAGGATGACGGCGTTATGTTCCTGGGTGACGAAAAGGACGAGAGAGGAGCCTTATAAACCCATGAATTACGAGAAGCTGACCAATCCGACCCTGCAGCGGCTCAAGCCGTCCGGGATTCGTAAGTTTTTTGATATTGCGAACGAAATGGAGGACGTGATCACCCTGTCCATCGGGGAACCGGATTTTTCCACCCCCTGGCATATCCGCCAGGAGGGGATCCGGTCGCTGGAAAAGGGAAAAACCTGGTATACGGCGAATGCGGGATTGCTGCGGCTGAGGCAGGCGATTGGGGGATATGTCCGGCGGCATAGCGGGGTGGAATACGAGCCTCAGACCGAGATTCTGGTGACAGCCGGGGGCAGTGAAGCGATTGACCTGTGCCTGCGTTCCCTGGTTTGCCCGGGGGATGAGGTGTTGATCCCTCAGCCGAGTTTCGTCTGCTATGAACCGCTCACCGTGATGGCGGGCGGCACCGCCGTCCCCATCGTCACCAAGGCGGAGGACGGATTCCGCCTGACAGCCGAGGCCTTGCGGGCCTCCCTGACCCCCAGAACCAAGCTGCTCGTCCTGCCCTATCCCAACAACCCGACCGGCGGCGTGATGCGCCGGGAGCATCTGGAAGCGATTGCGGATGTTCTGCGGGATACCGACGTGATGGTGCTGTCGGACGAGATTTACAGTGGGTTGACCTATGGCGGGTGTTCCCATGTCAGCATCGCCTCGCTGCCGGGGATGCGGGAGCGGACCGTGCTGGTGGAGGGTTTTTCCAAGTCCTTTGCCATGACGGGATGGAGGCTGGGGTATGCCTGTGCCCCCGCGCCGGTTATGCACCTGATGCTCAAACTCCATCAGTTTGCGCTGATGTGCGCGCCCACCACCGCCCAGTACGCGGCCATTGAAGCGATGGACAATGGGGATGAGGATGTCGAGAGAATGCGGGCGGATTATGACGTGCGCCGCCGCTTCATTGTGGATGAACTCAACAAAATGGGATTGACCTGTTTTGAACCCGAGGGCGCTTTCTATGTGTTCCCGTCGGTGAAGGTGACCGGGATGACCTCAGACGCTTTCTGCGAAAGCCTGCTGCGGGAAAAGCGGGTCGCAGTGGTTCCGGGCACGGCGTTTGGCGACTGCGGGGAAGGCTATGTCCGGATCTCCTATTGCTATTCTCTCAAACATATCGCCGAGGCCATGCACCGGATGCGGGCTTTTGTGGAGGAACATGCCGGCCGATGACCGGCCGGCAAGGAGGGCGCCGTATGAGCGTGACGGTTGAAGCACCGGCGAAAATCAATCTCACTCTGGATGTGACCGGCCGCCGGGACGACGGCTATCATCTGATCGAGACCGTCATGCAGGCCGTCGATTTGTATGATCGGGTGACGGTCCGTCTGACGGGAAAACCAGGCGCGTTTACGCTTGCCTGCGGGGACGAGCGGGTTCCGGACGGTCCGGACAATACGGCCCTGCGGGCTGCGGACGCATTTTTCAATTCCATCGGGCTGCCCAATCCCGGGGTGGAGATCACCCTGCATAAGCGGATTCCCCTGCAGGCGGGCCTGGCGGGGGGGAGCGCCGACGCCGCCGGAACCCTGGTGGCCCTCGACCGGCTGCTGGATACCCGGATGACGCCGGAAGAACTGTGCGCCGTGGCGGAGGCTGTGGGGGCGGATGTGCCTTTTTGTGTGCTGGGGGCCGCCGCATACGCGGAGGGAACCGGCACCATTTTGACGCCACTGCCAAGTCTTCCCGACTGTGCGGTTGTCGTGGCAAAACCCGTGGATGGTATGCGGACGGAGGAAGCGTATCGCCGGCTCGATTGCGCGGAGATTTCCCGCCGCCCGCATACCGGCGCCGTGGCGGACGCGCTGTGTGCCGGGGATCTTGCGGCGGTGGTGCGAGAGCTTTGCAATGTGTTTGAAGAGGCGCTCGCCCTGCCGGAAACGGCGGAGATCCAGCGTGTGATGCGGGAGCATCGTACGCTCGGATGCCGGATGACGGGGAGCGGTTCGGCGGTGTTCGGGCTTTTCGACGACGATGAAGCCGCCCGCCGGTGTACGGCGGTTCTCCGGCGGCGTTATGAAGAGGTGTTTATATGCCGCCCTTGTCCGCATGGACCGGTTGTGCGAGGCTGAAGCGTCGTTTATCCGGTACCCCGAATGACGGGGAGCTGTAAAAATTTTCCTCAGGTGTGCATAGCGGGCTTTTTCTCGTCCATACTCTGGGTATCTGGCGGCGGGCACGCCGCCGTAACCGGAGAAAGGACGGGGTTATCGTGCGGAAATGGAGTAAGGCGCTGGCCTGCGGGCTGGTTTTGACACTGGGATTGTCGCTGTGCGGCTTTCCCTGGGGATTCGCCAAGGACTGCGAGGAAATTCGCAAAAAGGTGGTCCGTCTGCATGTGCTCGCCAATTCCGACAGCGAGGAGGATCAGGCGCTGAAGCTGAAGGTGCGGGATACCGTCACCGAAACGGCGGCCGGCCTGTTCGATACGGCGGCGAACGCGGGCGAGGCGTTGGCCATCGCGGAAGAATCGCTGCCGGAGATCCTCGCAGCGGCGCAGCAACGGGTATACGACGAAGGATACGATTACCCGGTAGGCGCCGAGATGACCCGGATGTACTTCACCACCCGCACCTATGAGACGGGGACCCTGCCTGCGGGGATGTACGACGCGGTGCGGATCACCATCGGCGAGGGCGCCGGGAAAAACTGGTGGTGCGTCGTTTTTCCCCCCATCTGTGTGCCGGCGGCGTCGGAACATAAGGAATTGACCGACGTGCTGGACGAAGGACAGGTGGAGATCGTCACCCAGCCGCAGAAATATGAGGTCAAATTCAAGATAGTGGAATGGTGGGAAGGGCTGACCCATCGGATTGGCGAATGGTTCGGCGGCGGGGAGTCCTCGGCCCAACCGGCTTCCACGGATTGCTGAAGCCGGACGGCGCTGCGATTCTAAGGGTTCTTCCCGTGTCCTTGCAAGGCCGTGCTGTGCCGGCGGCGTATATATCTCCGGGTTCCCTTCCCCTTTTTGCATAAGGTGCCTTTGCGGCCGGCAGGAATTTTCCTGCCGGCCTTTTTCGCAAAGCCGGGATGTGCTATAATAAGGCGATCTGCCGAACAAGGGGGTATCGACTATGCACTACACCGAGGCCAGAGCGTATATCGACGCACTGAAACCCGGCGGGATGAAATACGGCCTGGCCCGGATGGAGCGGATTCTGTCCCTGCTCGGGCGGCCGCAGGACCAGCTCCGGGTGATCCACATTGCCGGAACCAACGGCAAGGGTTCCACCGCCCAGATGATTCAGGCCATGGCGTCGGCCAGTGGCTACAAAACCGGCCTGTTCACCTCTCCGCCGGTCATGGGGCTGCGCCAAACGGTCAGCATCGACGGGAAGCCGATTCAGAGGGAGGATTTCGCCGCTTTCGTTGAAGAAATTACGGCTTTGTCTCCCGCGATGGGCGAGGCGGGAAGCCTGTCTGAGTTCGAACTCCTCACCACCCTCGCGATACTCTGGTTTGCGCGGGAAGAAACCGACTTGTGTGTGATCGAATGCGGCCTGGGCGGACGCGATGACGCGACGAATGTGTTTGATCATCCGCTTGCCGTGGTCTTGACCCCGGTGGGGCTGGATCACACGGCGGTGCTGGGTTCTACCGTGGAGGAGATCGTTCGGGCGAAATGCGGGATCCTGCGGCCGGACTGCCTGGTGGCCGTTTCCCCGGGCCAGCCGGAGGAGGCGCTGGGGGTGCTGCTGGAAGAAGCGGCCGCACGGGGCCTGACCGTCCACATGCCGGGCGCCGCATCCGCGCCGGTATTGGAGCAAGGGCCCGGCTGTTTGGTATTTGAATGGGAGGGCGAACCGGTGGCCCTCTCCCTGACCGGAAGATTTCAGCGGGACAACGCCCTGACAGCCTTGTGCGTCCTGCGGCTGCTGGAGGGGAAAGGGTACAGATTCCAACGGCAGAAGGCTCTTGCAGTGCTCGAAAAGATACGAATACCTTGCCGGCAGGAACTGGTCTGCCGCCATCCGATGCTCATGCTGGACGGGGCCCACAATCCCGACGGCATCCGGGCGCTGACCCAAACGCTTTCGGAGATACCGGAGGAAGACCGCGTGCCGCTGACCCTGTTGTGGGGAATGCTGCGGGACAAGGATATCCGGGCCGCCGTCTCTTTGATTGCGCCTTTTGCCGCCCGGGCGGTGTGCTGCGCCCCTGACAATCCCAGGGCTCTGCCCGGCCAGGAGCTGGCTGCGGCCTTTCGAGAGGCCGGTGTGCAGGCGATGTCCGAGGACAGTCCGGAGAATGCCTTTGTTCTGGCCAAACAAGCGGCGGGCGATGGCCCACTGCTGGTGGGGGGGTCCTTCTTTCTCGCGTCGGCCATTCGCCCTTATCTGACAAAACCATAAAAAAACCGCCCGGATTCCGGTTTGGTTCCCGGAATTCGACGGCGGGATTCTCATGCATCGTATGAGACAAGCCCTTATCATGGAAACATGACGGGGGCTTGTTTTTTTGCGGTTTTTTTGTCCGCCGCTCCCGGACATTCAACAGGCAGGAGGAATCGGCATGGTGATTCGCATGGATGCGTCACCTTCCGGCGTTACGATATGGCTTTCGGGTGAACTGGACCATCATGCGGCCCGGTCTCTGCGGGACCAGATTGACGGCGCCGTGGACCGCACCGGTGCCAAGCGGCTCCGGCTGGATTTTGAGGGCGTGAGTTTTATGGACAGTTCGGGCATCGGCCTGATTATGGGGCGGTACCGGCTGATGCAGCTCGCCGGCGGTCAGCTGTATGTCACAGGGGCCTCGGAACGGATCCGAAAGATCATGCGGCTGGCGGGCCTCGACCGGCTGCATATTTTAGAGGAGGTCGGGTCGGATGACGGCAAACAGAAGGAGGATTCCCATGAAGCCCATCAATGAGATGAAAGTGACTTTTCCCAGCCGCTCTGCAAATGAGGGGTTCGCCCGTGCTGTTGTGGCGTCCTTTCTGTCCCAGCTCGATCCCGCGGTGGATGAACTCAGCGACTTGCGTACCGCCGTATCCGAAGCGGTGACCAACTGCATCGTACATGCCTACCGCGATTCCATCGGGGATATCACCGTACAAATGCGGTTGTATGAAAACGGACGGGCGGTTGTCAAGGTCCGGGACCGCGGTTGCGGAATCGAGAATGTGGAACAGGCGATGGAACCTCTGTTCACGACAGGGGGTGACGACCGTTCCGGGCTCGGCTTCTCCGTTATGGAAAGCTTTACCGACCGGCTGAAAGTGAGTTCCCGCAAGGGAAAGGGAACCGTGGTGACTTTGGAAAAATACATAGTGCTGCGGGAACGGCAGGCGAAGCTGCCTTGAACGGACGGGAACAGCGGATCTGCGACAACATCGGGCTGGTACACACCTGTGCCCGCCGGTTTATGGGGCGGGGTATCGAATACGACGACCTGTTCCAATCCGGCTGTATGGGGCTGGTCAAGGCGGCGGATGGTTTCGATGAGGAGCGCGGGCTTAAATTCTCCACCTATGCGGTTCCGGTTATTCTGGGCGAAATCCGCCGCCTGTTTCGGGATGGAGGTACCGTCAAGGTCAGCCGTTCCCTCAAGGAGCTTTCTCTGCGGGCCTCGAGAGAACGGGATGCGTTTGCCGCCCGCGAGGGGCGGGAGCCCACTGTCGGAGAACTGGCCGACCTGCTCGGAGTGGAGCGGGAACAGGCGGTGGAGGCGCTGGGCGCGTCGATGCCGGCCCTGTCCCTGACCAGATCGGGGGAGGACGACGATGGAGAGGAGATTGATCTGCCGGTCACACCGCCGGAGGAGGCAATCACCGACCGCCTGGCCCTGCAGCAGGTGCTTGGGGAATTGGAACCCAGGGACCGGGCGCTGATTGTTCTGCGGTATCTCAACCGTCATACTCAGCAGGCCACGGCCGAGAAACTCGGCATGACCCAGGTACAGGTTTCCCGGCGGGAACGGGTCATTTTGCAGGAGATGCGCAAACGGCTGACCGGATAGCAGGGAAGGCCCTGCCGTTTTCTGAATACCTTTTTTATGGCCCGAACCGGTAATAGACAGCCCGTGGCTTTACCATGGGCTGGCATGCGTGAAGGAACCAAACCGGGTTCAACCCGATCAAGATACCGAAACGGCGGAAGCGCACGCTTCCGCCGTTTCTTTGCCAGCAGCCGAGGCGATCCGTTTTACCAGACCGGCCCCATAAACCCTGAGGTCAGGTCACCGTCGCGTAGATTTCATAGCCGGTTTGGTTCTCCACCCCATAATAGATCCAAACGTCGTCGTAGGACGGTACTTCGATGCGGACCGCGTACCGGACGGAACCAAGGCTGGAATTTGCCGACGCGTCCACGGTTGCCATCAGATCCGCTTCCGTGATAGCCTCCACCGATGCGGCATTACCGCAGATCCGGATATTGCGGATCACCTGCTGGGGCACCGAAATCGAACGGTTGGCGGGGCGGTTCTCAAAAACCACATCCTGCTCGGTCATCAGCGACATGTCCAGCGTTTTGCTGGTATACGCGCCGATATCCAGGGACACCGTCACTTCGCTGACATTTTCCAGCACGGTGACTCCGGCGGGAATATTGAGAGAAACCACACGGGCCGTGTCCTCCGGCGTCAGATGGTCGAAGTCGATGGCGCCGAGGTTTGCAAGGGATTCCGCCGCGCTGTCTACCGACTCCTGCGGCCCTACCAGGGTAATGGAGGAAACCGACAGGGTGACGAGGTTCGGATTGGATGCGATGGCGGACGGAACGTGAAGCAGGTCGTATGTGAACTCCACCCTCCTCTGAACAAGAACCGGGACGGTGACGTTGACCGTCTCGGACTGCAGAGGCTCTTCCGTCGAAGCGTCGAAGAGCTGACAGCCCTTGAGATCCACCTCATTTCCGTCGGCATCCAGCGCCACCAGTCTGGCCGCATAGACCTGCACCGAGCGAATCGGCTCGTCCGTCTCCACCCGAGCGACGATGGCGGCCACCTGGCTCACGGTGCTTCGGGGACCTTCCAATCGGATCGTGCCGCTTTGGATATTCGTTCGGTCCAGTATCGGCTCTCCGAGTTGCTGCGAGGCCGGATCCTCCACCTGTACCGAGGAGATATCCATCCGCACCGGCAGATCCACCGTGTCCCAGTAATCGCACTGCACGGTGATCGTGGAGGGAGAATAGCCGGTGATTTCAAAGTCCGCGTTTCGATTGGTTTTGGACACCGAAATGTTGAGAATGGCCGGGCCGGCCCCCAATATGAGTTTGGTCTCCGCATTGACCAGGATATCTTCGCTGCCCAGGTAGTCGGTAACCGAACGGGGGCCGCTGACCGTCACCTCCACGGTCAGGTCGGGGGTCTCGATGACGCGGATGTCGTTGTTTTCCGCATAGGTATCGGTCAAGTCGATGGTGACTTGTTTTTTGAGGGTGGTGGTCTTGATGTTGGCGGGCCCGTTGACCACCAAAGCCCAGACTACGATGGCGATCACCAGGGAGAACACCATCATCAGCTTATCGTTATGCATAAGAGAATTCAGTGTGGGTTTCTTTTTCATTTGGACTTCCACCTCCGGAACAGCCCAAACTTCCGGGACTCTCCATCCTTATTGCCGCGGGACTTGTCCCACAGGATGCCGTTTTCGAGCGCAACCTTGAGGGCTTCGGGACTGTAGTTGCGCTTGAGTTCGCCCGAAAGCGCCATCGAAACCGTCCCGGTTTCTTCCGAGACGATGACCACGATGGCGTCCGAATTTTCGCTCATACCGAGCCCTGCGCGGTGGCGTGTGCCCAGCTCCCGGCTGATCTGCATATTGTCGGACAGGGGCAGGATGCATCCGGCCGCGTGAACGCGGCCGTCCCGGATAATCATGGCGCCGTCGTGCAAGGGCGCCTTGTTGAAGAAGATATTGCCGATCAGTTCGGGGGTCGGATCGGCGTCCACAATCGTGCCGGTTTTGATGATCTCCCCCAGCTTGGTGGAGCGTTCAAACACGATCAGAGCGCCCATTTTTTGGCGCTGGAGGGTTGAAACGGCACCGCAGACCGCCGAAATCGCTCTCTGCCAGCCCTGGATATACCGTTCGTTTTCCTCGTCGCTTCCGCCGAAAATATTGAGTTTGCCGATACGGGAATGCCCCGCTTGTTCAAGGGCGCGCCGGATTTCGGGCTGGAAGATCACCACCAACACGATCAGCGCGTTATCAAAGACGATTTTCAGCAGGTATTTTAAGGTGGTCAGATGCAGGAGATACGCCACGCCGTACGCGATCCCCAGAAGGCAAAGGCCCTTGAGGAGCTGCTCCGCCCGGGAATCGCGCACCAGCTTAATCAGGCTGTAAACGGCAAAGGCCACCAGCAGAATGTCCAGAGTATCAATCAGATAGTTATAGGATGAAAAAAACCTCACAATATGGTTCCAAACATCAGCGAAAAAGTCCCCCATGCGCCTCACCACGCTTTCCCAACGCCCACAGAGCGCCTAATCGCTTCTATTTTACCATACTATGCGATTATTGCAATGACTTTCTTGCGATTTCCTGGAGAAGATACGCGGTTTTCTTAATCTGCGCATCATCGGTGAATGCGGAGGGGGCCAGGCGGACCGTGCCGTCCGGTGCCGTTCCCCATTGCCGGTGGGCGCTCGGTGCGCAGTGCAGGCCCGGCCGGACGGCGACGCCCATGCGGTCCAGAAAGGCGCCCGTCTCTTCGCTCGGTTGTCCGTCGATACGAAGCGAGAGTACCGGCGCGGTTTCTTCGATCCGCGGCCGGGGGGTATACAGCCGGATTCCCGGCGTGCTGTTCAGCCGGTCGTGAAGCATGGCCATCAGGCGGATCTCATGGCGGCTGATCCGGTCGATGCCCAGCCCCATCACCCATTCCATACCCGCCCGCAGCCCGCAGATGCCGGGCGTGTTGACCGTGCCGCTTTCCAAACGGTCGGGCAGTTCGTCCGGTTGGTCGAGAAGCAGGGACTGGCTGCCTGTGCCCCCTTCCATCCAGGTGGGCAGGGGGGTATCGGGAGCGCAGAGCAGCATGCCGGTTCCCATCGGGCCATATAAGCCTTTATGACCCGGAACACATAAATAGTCGATATGGTCGGCCGCCATGTCGATGGGCAGGACGCCGGCGCTCTGGGCGGCATCGACGACAAACAGCAGGCCCAGGCGGTGGGCCAGTTCGCCGATCTGCCGAATCGGAAGACGGCAGCCGAATACATTCGACGCATGGGTACAGACGATGGCCTTGGTCCGGGGGGTGACACAACGGCGGAAATTGCGAACCGTTTCATCCGGATTTCCTGGAACGACCGTAGCTATGGTATACACCGGCCCACTGGAGGACAAGGCGTTGAGCGGGCGCATGACCGCGTTGTGCTCCAGACTGGAGACCACCACATGCCCCCCATGGCACAACAATCCCTTGAGGACCATATTGAGTGCCATCGTACAATTCATGGTAAACACCACATGGGCCGGATTATCCAAATGAAAAAACCGGGCGGCGGTCTCCCGGCAACGGTATATCTCCCGGGAGGCCGCCATTCCCATGGCGTGCCCGCCTCTTCCGGGATTGGCGCCGTAAACGTTCAGCGCCTGCTGCACCGCTTCCCGGACGCATAAAGGTTTCGGCCAGGTGGTGGCCGCATTATCGAGATAGATCATGTGAGCCCGCCTCCCGCCGCCCGCGGACGCGAATGCCGGCGTTTTGCAATATCTGTTCCGCTCTGTCGCCGTTTCCGCTTATGAGTATGCTGTAACCGCAGCCGTTGTTTCCCTGTGCGTCAACGGCGCGCTGAACATGAGCCGTAAACCCATGGCGCTCCAGGAGCGCCTTGCCCCGCATCGCATTGGTGACGGAGCTGACGTGCAATATCCATTCCATGGTGTAATCCCTACCTTTCTCCAAGCGGCATAGGCCCTGCCGCCTGCCGCTTTATCCTACCGTTCTGGATACGGCCGTGCACCTACTGCCAATATATGCGGAGCAAGAGCACCGTGGAACAACATTCCGGGAGGGTCCTAAAGCCGTTGACATTTCGTCGTTCGTCTTACCGTATAGAACCCAAAACGGTAAGCGGCGCAAACCCTCTGGCTTGCGCCGCTTACCGCCGGATATATGACCGTACTGGAGCAAAAAACGGTGGGGCAGGACCCGCACCGGCGGGAGAATGGTTGAACCGATGGGGGAATCTATGTCCCGCCGTCGGTCTCGGAGTTCAGGCAATATTCGATCATGCTGACAACAACATTGTTGAAGCTAGTTTGGTGCTCTTCCGCGATTTGGTTCACTTTATCAATGAGGGTATTGGATAGATACAGGGTTTTATAACTTGAGGGTACTTTTTTCTTATTTTTCATAAACGAATAAGGCATTCGAGTATCCCTCCCTTTTTCTTTTAGTATAAAACAAGTGGTAAGAAATTCATAAATCAGAAATTTACATTGTATTTTTACCATATATTTTTTATAATAACCGGTAAGGGAGGAAGATTCTATGTTAAAATGTGACAACCAATATTGTATTTACCAGGATGAGGGCCTTTGCTTATTCCAATCCATTGCGGTCAACGAATACGGTATGTGCGCCCATTGCCGGTTGCTGGACATCGACGCGGAAGAATTGAAAACGCGCAAGGAAATCCAGCTGCGGGCTCTTTACTGCCGGGAATCCACCCCCGGCCTGTCCTGAAACGGCTGTACAGACGAAAAACGACAAAGCCTGGGCGGAGGATTCGGGATCGTCGGTCTGCATGAAAAGCCGCTTTCGTTCATAGAAATGGAACAGGGAACGAAAGGAGGCTTTTCGGATGCTGACGAGCGAACTGCGGGCCAAATTGACGGAGTATCGGGAACTGCGGCTGAAAATCGCGGAGCTCAAGGAGGCCATGGAAGAGGCGGAGGAGGCGATCAAAGCCCATATGGGCAGCCGGGAAGAACTGCTGGTGGACGGGACGCGGATTCGCTGGACCACCTATACGGCCAACCGGCTGGATACGACGGCGCTTCGGGAACAGGAGCCGGATGTGTATGCCCGGTATTTGAAGCCGGTGAGCGGCCGCCGTTTTTCCGTCACCTAAAAAACGCCAGGAAAAGAGACGGCAAGGGGGAAAGCCGGCAGAGAGCGCGGCTTTCCCCCTTTGTTTGGCATGCAGTTGTGTGAAAATGCAGACGGCGGCCTATACTATAGCTATATGGAGGGGGTATCCAACCTTTGCGGTGGTGAGGACGGGGGATCGTGGCGTTTGACATTTCTCCTAAAAAAGGATATAATACGACAACGTTTGAGATACAGATGCGGTTTGTATGACGGTAGAGAGGTCACAGGTATGCAGATGCTCGTTTTATCCAGTTATGTGGTGGATAACGCCAAGGCCAATGTCGGCTTTAACCGGAAATTTCTGAAGTTAGCCGCCTCCTGCTGCGAAAAAACGGTGTTTGTCACCTCGAATTATCCGCAGGAATTGCTTGCGGATTTGTCCGGGTTGACGGTGGAAAACATCCCCTTTCAATGGGATTCCTCCCAAAAGAAAAACCTTTTGCGGTATTTTAAAATGCAGTGCCGGGCGATCCGGATGATCCGGCGGCACCATACCCAGGGTATGCCGGTTGTATTTTGGTTAAGCGGGCCCATGATCCTGCCCTTTCTTTATTGTAAATGGACGGGGAAAAAAACGGTGGTTTTCTTGTATGGAAACACCCGATACAAGCAGGACAAGCCTACCCTGTACGCGTCCCTGATCGCCCGCATAATGCGGTTTATGGCGTCCCGTGCGGATAAGATCGGGGTGGAAACGCCTTCGGTACTTTCTCAGTGGTCTCTGCCTGAGCACTGTACCGGCAAGGTGTTTGATCTGCATTTGTATGTCGATGAATGCGACGGGGAGCCGGCTCCCTATGAGCAAAGGGAGCGGGTGGTCGGCATGGCCTGCCGCCTGCAGGGCAATAAGCACCCGCTTGAGGCTATCGAGGCGTTCCATCGCCTGAGAGATACGTTCCCGGACTGGTGTCTGGAGATCGCGGGGGACGGTCCCGAATTCCAGCTCTGCCGGGAACGGGTGGCCGAACTGGGCGAGGACGGCCGCATCCGGCTGCTCGGCTGGGTGGACAACCGGGAGATGGCGGCTTGCTACAGCCGTTGGCGGCTGCTGTTATTTCCCAGCAATTACGAGGGGCTGCCCAACTCCGTGATTGAGAGCCTGTGCTGTGCAACCCCGGTTCTCGCCTCTCCCGTCGGCGGGATTCCGGACGTGATTGAGGAAGAAAAGACCGGCTGGTTTTTGCCCGGCACGACGGCGGAGGCAATCGAGGCCTCTCTGTTCGAACTCATGAAACGGGACGATTTGTCTGAAGTGAGCCGGCAGGCGGAGGCGTTTGCACGGGAGGCTTTTTCTTTCAAGGATGTGCTGGAACGTTTCCGGTCGGTATTTGACGTGGACAAGCCCGCCGGGTGAGCGGGGGAAAGGAGAGCCGCATGGAACTCGTCAGTGTGGTCATCCCCATGTATAATGCGGAGCGGACCATCCTTCGCGCTCTTCAGAGCGTGCAGGCGCAGACCTATCCCCACTGGGAGATGGTTCTCATCGACGACGGCTCGAAGGACAAAACCCTGGCCCTTGTACAGGACTATATCGGCCGCCATGCGCTGCCCGCCACGGTGCTGGCGCGGGAAAACCGGGGGGTCTCCTGCACCCGCAACGAGGGGGTGCGCCTAGCCCGTGGCTCTTATGTGGCGTTTCTCGACGCCGACGATGTGTGGTTGCCGCAGAAGCTGGAACGCCAAATGGCTTGTCTCCGGGATACCGGCGGGCGGTTTGTTTCATGTTTGAAGGCCGAGGCGGCGGCTTCTCCCTCCGTCGCGGTCGTATCGCTGCGGCAGATGCTGTTTCGCAACGCGGTATTTACCAGTGGAGTGCTGGCGGAGAAGACCCTTCTGGAAGATCTGGGGGGGTTTGACGAAACGATGCGGTATGCCGAGGATTACAACCTCTGGCTGCGGATCGCGTGTGTTGAACCGGTCCGGGTGCTGAGGGAAAAGCTGATAATCTACGAGGATGACGAGGCCTGCGCCGGCAGACAGAGCCTGTCCTCCCATCTCCGGGAGATGGAGCGGGGCGAGCTGCTAAATTACCGGATGCTTCGCCGGGAGAAACGGATCGGCTGGGGATGGTATTTGGCGGCCTCCTCTTTTTCACTGATGAAGTATGTCCGGCGGCGGCTCAAGGCCTCGCGGCGGTCCCGGAATCTCCGCCGGAGGGATTCTTCCGATGAATAAAAAAAGCCGCCTCCACGGCAGCCGGATAACGCAAAGGGCGGCAGGGGATCCCTGCAGGAGAAAGCCGAGCCTGTCATCGGGAGGCTCGGCTTCGGTGCGCGGACCAGCTTTAAGACGGGGAAGGGTTCGCGGATTGCGCGGCCCGGTTTTGGAAATACGTGCGGTTATAGGCGCAGGAGGCGTCCCCCGGTTTAAAGGTCTCGGCCCGGTCGTTGTAAGCGGCGGCTGTTTCCCAGTCGCCGAGCCGGTCGTAACAGAGGCATAGCTGAATACAGGGAATATAACCGCTGCACTCCGGGCAGGCGAAGGCGCCGCTGCGCGGGTCGGTGCGGCGGGTGAGCGCAAGCTCATACCAGAAGATCGCCGTGGGGATCTGCCCGTGACCGAAAAAGTATTCGCCCAGGTCGCAGCAGCTCTCGGCCCGCGGCGCGTCATAGGACAGGCTGTGCAGCAGGGCTTCCAGTGCCTCGCGGTCGTGGCCCAAGGCGGTGTGGCAGGCGGCAAGCTGCCGGCAGGCGTCGATGTTGTTTTCCACCCAGCCCCGGCCCTCCTCCAGAAAACCGTGGAAAAGTTGAGCAGCCTCTTCATAACGCTGGTGGTAGTACAATTCCCTTGCATAATAAAACTGTTCCCGGGGCGAAAAGGCATGGCCCTTTTGCCGCAGTTTTTCAAATATCCGGAGATTCCGGTCGGGATCGCCGGGGCGAAGTTTCCGGTGGGAAACGGCCGCATCGCCGTATACGATTTGGCCAGCCGGCTTGATCGCTTCATGAATGGCGCCGGTCCAACGGTATTCGGGCCGGTTGCGGATCAGGCGTTCCCGGTAATAGGTGAAGGTGGGGCGGCCCGCCTCATCAAAAGCCGTGTGGTAGGGGAGCATCACCATGTCGGTGCCGGCGGGGAGTGCGCGCTTGAGCTCAAGAAACCGCAAACGGTCGGCGCTTTCGATGACATCGTCCGCGTCAAGCCAGAGGCAGTATTCCATGACGGCGTGATCGAAAGAGACGTTGCGGGCGGCCGCGAAATCGTCTATCCACGCAAAATCCAGCACCTTATCGGTATACCGCCGGGCGATTTCCTTGGTGGCATCCGTGGATCCGGTGTCGACGATGACGATTTCATCGGCGATATCCCGCGCGCTGTCGAGGCAGCGCGCCAAGACCTCTTCTTCGTTTTTCACGATCATGCACAGGCTGATGGTACACATAGGGGACCTCCTCGGGTTGATCTCGTCCCATTCTATGCGCGGCGGGAAAAGGTGGGGACAAAAAATCTGGCCATCAGCCGGATGGAACACTGTGCCTGGTTTTTTTATGGTCCGCCGTATCCCAATGACCCTGTGCCTATATTGGGGGGAGCCGTTCATGAACCGAAAAAAGGCCCTTGTGCTGTTATTGTGTGTCGCCCTTTTGCCCCCCCTTTTAGGGTTTCCTGGCGGCGAGGTCAAGGCAGAACCTGCCATATGCCGCAGTGTGACCGTGTGCGCCCCGAATACCGAAAGCGGCTCGATCAATCCGTTGGCCTCGCTGAATACCGCTGATGAGCGGTTTCAAAGCGGCGGCCCGTTCACGGTCACGGGCTATTACAAGTTCCGTCGAATTGCCGGAATGCCTAAAGAGACCGGCAATATCCCGGCCGCTCACGTGTTCGGCCAAACCGTTGCGGATACGAATGGTTCCTGGGTAGCGTTTTCAAGCCGGTTTTCCGCAACGGACGAGCTGTCTTTTGTGGGGATCCATCTATGGTATATGGCCGGTGAACTCTCTATGGGGGACGTGATGATTCAAAACGCCGCCGGCGACGTGGTTTATTCCATGGCGGAGGATGAAAAACTCACCGTGGGCACCAGCAGCAGCCTGGTGCGCAAAAGCATCTGGTTCTTTTACAATTTCGGCGATTATCCCGATTTTACCGTCAGCGTGTCCGGACCCGTCCGTCCAGCCGGTCTGGTGTTCGGTTCTCCGTATGAAATCGGAACGGACGGGTTGCTTTTGGGCGTACCCTTCGGCACCACGGCGCAGATGCTCAAAAGCAATTTTCAAAATGCCGGCGACATGGCGGTCTATCAAAACGGCCAGCGGATCGCAGACGACGCCCCGGTAGCGGGCGGCATGACCTTAGTCTATCACGCGGGACAAAAGGATGCCGTGACCTACACCCTGGGCCCTTTGACGGGCGATCCCAACGGCGACACGGTGGTCGATATCCGGGATCTGTATCTCGCCAAGGAATACCTGTTCGGCCGGAGGCGGGAAACCCCCGCTTCCGCGCTGGATCTGGATGGCTCCTCCTCGGTGGACGAACCGGATGTGTCCGCCATCCGGGATCGGATTTTGGGCAAGAAAACCTATCCCGCCCATTCAGTCGGGGCGGAGACCTTATTGGTTTACGCGAACCCCGTCGGGCGCATTCAAGAGGTGAACGGCGCCGTTTATTTGGAACACTCGGCCTCGAATATCACCCTCACCGGGGACTTTTCGGGCGACGTGCATTGCAGCCTTTATGTCGAGGCTGCCAGCTACCCCATGGATCAGCCGGGCCTTTTTGTAGAGGTGGATGGCGCCATGCAGTATTATCCTCTGAATACGGTGGAGGAATATGTACGCGTGAAGGTGGCCTCTGACCTCAAACCGGGCCGGCACACCATCACGATTTCCAAGAGTACCGACGCTAGGAACGACAGCCTGTTCCTCTACGCGGTTTCCTATTCCGGCTATTTGGAAAAAAGCGAGGGGGCGGACCGGCGGATAGAATTTTTGGGGGATTCGATCACCGCCGGCGCCGGGGTTTTTCATCCGCAAACCCAGTCCGAGCTGTTCGCCCGTTATGGGCAGACCGCCTCTTATTTCAGCTATGCTCACCTTACCGCGGGCTTATTGGATGCCGATTATTATGCGGTGGCCAACAGTGGCTGGCAGCTCTGCTATACCGTAAGCCCCAGCTACACGATTCAGCGCGTTTATCCCTATGCCACCATGCGCGACACGACCGCCTCCGGCTATTACGATTTTTCCTGGCAGCCGCAGGTGGTGGTAATCAACCTGGGGACCAACGATTGGGCGCGCACGCAAGCGGAGATTCAGGAAAATGTGCGGGGCCTATTGGCCCTGGTGCGCCAGAAGAATCCCTATGCCGCCCTTGTATGGGCATATGGCGCCATGGATTCCGACCATCCCAGTGTCGCATGGATTCAGACCGCGGTGGAGGCCTTTGCCCGTGAGGATCAAAATGCGTATTTCGTGCATCTGCCTGAAAACACATCGGGAGGGTCCAATCACCCCGATGCGCAGGGGCACAGGGCCATTGCCGAGGTGTTAGCGGCAGAGATCCGCGCCATTATGGGCTGGTAGGGAGGAGCGGTATGAAAAGGGTATTCGTTGTTTTGATGTCGCTTGTGTCTGTATTCGCGCAGTTTATGCCTCCCGCCGCCGCAGAAGATCCGCCGGTTTGGACGGTGCAGTCCGCCCCAGAGGAAAATGGGGAAGTTTGCGTTACCTTCTCCCTTATCTCGCTGCCGAAGGGAAGCGGCCTTTTGTACGCACAAATTGAACTCGCCTTGCTGCCGGGCGATTACACAGTGCAGAAGGAATCTTTTTCCTGGCTGCCGAAGGATGAAGGGGTTTTGGTTACGCCGCAGTGGAATGCGGACAATCTGCTTCTTCTCCTGGAACCCGAGACGGCGTCCTTTGCCGGTCTGGATCCACAGCCTCTGTTTTCTCTTCGGCTGCAAAACGACACCGGCAGTGAAACCGAGCCGGTTTTTCATATCGCCTGTATTTTAATCGACCGGGCAGGACAGGAAACGCTTTATACGGCGGAGATCAGCGGGCTCACCGGCGAAGCGGTTTCCCCCTCGGGGGCCGAATCCCTCTCCGCCGCCCCGGAGGTTTCCTCTCCTGCGGAAGACGGGGGGGACGGCTATTCCCTCCCCGGCGAGGGTACGGGACCGGCTATCTCCGGCGCCAATCCGTTTCTCATCGCGCTGGCGGCCTGTTGTCTCCTTGCCACGGCGGCGGTGATCCTTTTGGTCATCCGCAAAAAACGGCAGCCGGGTGATGGCGAGGCAAACCGCGAAGGGAGATAACCGCCTTCACCCAACGCAGAATCCGCTTGGATATGTCTCCCTTTGGCACCGCTTTCGGAGGAAACCGGTTCTCCAGCCCGACCTGCCGGCGGCATTCAGGCCGGGGTAGACCTCCCCTAAAATTTTACCGTGATGAAAAGAAGGCGGCGCATCGACCGATGCGCCGCCTGGCTTTTAAGGGAGATTATTTGCCGTAATAGGCTTTCAGGTAAAGCTCCTTAATCTCGCTCATGAGAGGATACCGGGGGTTCGCGCCGGTGCATTGATCGTCAAACGCGTTTTCGACCATCTCGTCCAGGGTGCTGAGGAAGGTCTCTTCGTCAATCCCATACTCTTTGATGGACTTTTTGATGCCGACCTTCTCTTTGAGATCTTCAATGGCGGCGAGGAACTTTTCAAAGGTATCCTGATCGTTTTTACCCACGATGCCGCAGTAATGAGCGCACTCCACATAGCGGGAGAGGGTATGCGGATACGGATACTGCGGGAAGGTCCCCATTTTGGTGGGCGCCTCTGCCGCGTTGTAACGCATGACATGGGTCAGGACCAGGGCATTGGCCACGCCGTGGGGCAGATGATGGTACGCGCCGAGTTTATGGGCCATCGAGTGGTTGAGGCCAAGGAACGCGTTGGCAAACGCCATACCGGCCATGCAGGCGGCATCGGCCATTTTCTGCCGGGCAACCGGATCCTTGGCGCCGTTTTCATAGGCCGAAGGCAGATAGGTCATCACGCTTTTCATGGCTTTCAGAGCAAGACCGTCGGTGTAATCGCTGGCCATGACCGAGACATAGGCCTCCAGCGCATGGGTCAGGACATCGACGCCCGACGCGCTGGTCAGTCCTTTGGGCTGGCTCATCATGTTGTCCGCGTCGACAATCGCCATGTTGGGCATGAGCTGATAGTCGGCCAACGGGTATTTGACGCCGCTGGTCTCGTCGGTGATAACGGCGAAAGGCGTCACCTCGGAGCCAGTGCCGGAAGAGGTGGGGACCGCCACAAAATAGGCTTTTTGGCCCATTTCCGGGAAGGTGTAAACCCGCTTGCGGATGTCCATGAAGTCCATGGCCATATCGGCGAAATTGACTTCCGGATGTTCGTACAGCACCCACATGATCTTGCCGGCGTCCATCGCGGAGCCGCCGCCGAGCGCGATGATTACATCGGGTTCAAAGGCGGTCATTGCCGCAGCGCCCTGTTTGGCGCAGGCGAGAGTGGGATCGGGCGCGACCTCGTAAAAACAGGTATGCTGAATGCCCATTTGATCCAGTTTTTCCTCAATGGGTTTGACATAACCGTTTTTGTACAGGAAGGAGTCGGTGACAATAAACGCCTTTTTCTTATGCATGACGGTGCCCAGTTCATCGAGAGCGACCGGCATGCAGCCCTTTTTGAAATACACCTTTTCAGGCGCCCGGAACCACAGCATATTCTCTCTCCTCTCGGCGACGGTCTTGATATTGAGCAGATGCTTGACACCCACGTTCTCACTCACCGAGTTGCCGCCCCAAGAGCCGCAGCCCAATGTCAGGGAAGGAGCGAGTTTGAAGTTGTAGAGGTCGCCGATGCCGCCCTGTGAGGAGGGGGTGTTGACGAGGATGCGGCAGGTCTTCATCGCTGCGGCAAAGCGGTCAATTTTGTCCTTATCATTGACCGGATCCACATACAGCGAAGAGGTGTGACCGTAGCCGCCGTCGGCAATCAGCCGTTCGGCTTTAGCCACCGCGTCGTCGAAGGAATCCGCCTTGTACATCGCGAGAACAGGGGAGAGCTTTTCATGGGCGAATTCCTCTTCCATGTCCACGCTCTCGACCTCGCCGATCAGGATCTTGGTTTCTTCCGGAACATCCACATCGGCCAGCGAGGCGATGGTATGAGCTTTTTGGCCGACGATCTTGGCATTGAGGGCGCCGTTGATGAGAATCGTCTTGCGGACTTTTTCGGTTTCCTGCGGATTCAGGAAATAACAACCCCGCGCCGCAAACTCTTTTTTTACGGCGGCGTAGACTTTTTTATGGACGATCACCGACTGTTCAGAGGCACAGATCATGCCGTTGTCAAAGGTCTTGGAGTGGATGATGGAATTGACCGCCAGCAGGATATCGGCCGACTGGTCGATGATGGCGGGGGTATTGCCGGCGCCCACACCCAGGGCGGGCTTGCCCGAAGAATAAGCCGCTTTGACCATGCCGGGACCGCCGGTGGCGAGAATGATGTCTGCCTCTTTCATGACCGCGTTGGTCAGTTCCAGAGAGGGGATATCAATCCAGGCGATGATATTCTCAGGCGCACCGGCCGCCACGGCCGCCTCCAGCACCACCCGGGCCGCTTCGATGGTGCATTTTTTGGCGCGGGGGTGGGGGCTGATAATAATGCCGTTGCGGGTTTTCAGGGAGATCAGCGTTTTGAAAATAGCCGTGGAAGTGGGGTTGGTGGTGGGGATGACCGCCGCCACCACACCGATGGGCTCCGCAATCTTCTGAATACCGTAGGCCGGGTCGCTCTCAATCACACCGCAGGTCTTGGTATTTTTGTATTGATTATAGATATACTCGGCGGCGTAATGGTTTTTGATGACCTTGTCTTCCACGACGCCCATGCCGGTTTCCTCCACCGCCATTTTCGCCAGCGGAATCCGCTGCCGGTTAGCCGCGATGGATGCGGCATAAAAGATTTTGTCCACCTGTTCCTGGGTGTAGGTGGCGAAGATTTGCTGCGCTTCGCGTACCTGACACAGCTTGTCGTTGAGCGCGTCCAGATTGTCCACCAGGGGGACGGCCTTTTGATCCCTTTTCTCCATGATCGGGTTCCTCCCATTTCTTTGTTAATGAACTAGAACGGATCGGCAAATTGTTATTTTTTTAACAACTTCATTATAAGGCATCCGATGCCCTCTGTCAATCCCGGTATATTCACAGTATTGAACAAGAATAAAATGAGAAAATTGGATGATATGTCAATTATCGGCGGTCTGTTTTGACAAGCGGGCGGAAGAATCCGCACCCATTATAGCAAAATGCGTCGGTATAGACAACCGCCGCCGGAATGAGAAAAAACCCAGGCGGGATCCGTATGGACCCCGCCTGGGTTTTGCTTATCCGATTATTCGTATGCTACGACATCCAGCCATTTCATCAGGAAATCCTTTTCCTCGGGGATCCCCTCCGTCAGGCGGGCAGCGGCCACGATGGGAAGCCACTCCTGGACGTATTTCTTACTGGTCTTGGTTTTTTCGCAAAACAGGTTGAGGTACTTTTCGGCGATTTCGGGCATTTTCAGGCAGAGAAGCAGATAGGTCCGGCCCACGTCGGCACTCGCGTTGCCCTGGCGGGCAGCCACCCAGTCCACCACATAGACGCCTTTGTCGCTGAGAATGATGTTCTCCGGCATGAAATTGCCGTGACAGAGTTTCACGTGTTTCGGCATGCTGTCCAGCCGGGTGAGCAGTTCGTACTTCTTCACATCGTCGATACACTCCAGGGAGTTGATCAGCCGGTTCAGCTTATCCTTGAGTTTGCTGAGTTTCGGCGTTATCTTGGAATGGATCTCCAGCTGAATGTCCAGCATCTGTTCGATGTACCGGTCGATATTGTCCGGATCCTTTTTCATCCGGTCGGCGAGGGTCTCGCCCTCAATGCAATCCATGTGGATTGCCCAACGGTTGCCGATGACCGACACCTCGTGTATGACCGGTACCCGCAGGCCGGTGGCCTCAACGCGGGAATGGGTCAGCGCCTCATACAGCGCATTGGTTTTGGCCGATCCCTCTTTAAACAATTTGATGGCCATGTTCCCAACTTTGTAAACATCGACGGTATCGCTGGTGGAGATCAAATTGGTCAGTTCCATATTGGCGTACTCCCTTCGCGGAGGCGGATCGCGCCCCCGTTATATTCGCAGAAAGAGGAATTATCCATCCATATTATACAACATTAGCCGATAATGTAAAGGGGCTTTTGTGACGATTTCGTAAATTTCAACAAATAGGAGTGCGTCTGCTCCCTTCCGCTCCGCCTCGGGCCGGTTCCAGCAATTTCCGAGCCTCGCAACTTTTTCCGGGGATGGGCATGGCGCGCGGGCAAACACTAAAGCTGTCCCATGACGATGGAAAAGGAGGACATTCGGATGCTGGAAGGCAGTTATCAACTGGGTTTGAGCGACCTGCTCGATCAAAACTTGAGCTGTTATGAATATTACCATTCCCTGCCGGAGGATCTGCAAAAACGGATTGCCAAGCAGGATATTGGTTCTTTTGAAGAAATGCAGGATTTTGTAGCCAACCTGACCGGAGCGCGCATGGAGCAGGAACCGGAGGCGCACCACGACCGGCTTGAGAAACCGAGCGCCCTCCACTAAAGGGCAAAAACAAACGGAACTTCCGCTGATTACGCCCAAATTCTGGGCAAAGGGGAAAAATCAGGCCCCGAACTTTGACAAAGGGCCCATTTTCCTGATACACTGAAAAAAACTCCCGCGCTGATGCGGGATTGGAGAACCCCTGCTGCGGAGGATGGAAAAATGAAGCCGATTCGATTGATTGCCGTGGATATGGACGGTACCCTGCTCGATTCCCAAGGCCGGCTGCCAGCCGGCCTGCCTTCCCTGGTCCGGGAACTCACCGACCGGGGAATCCGCTTCGTCATTGCGAGCGGGCGCCAGTATTATAACCTCGAATCGCTTTTCCATCCATTGGCGGACCGCCTGACGTTTGTCGCAGAAAACGGTGCCGCCGTGTTTGAAAAGGGAAGCCTTCTCGCCTTTGACGAGATGCGGACGGAGGATGTGCGCGCCCTGCTTGCGCAGGCCGGTGGGCGTTCGGGCCTTATTCCGGGGCTTTGCGGCGTGGAGGCAACCTATATCGACCGGATTGATCCCGCTCTGGAGAGAAAAATCCGCTTGTATTACGACCGGCTGGAGCGGGTGGACGATCTATCGCAGGCGCTCAAAAGGGACCGCATTTGCAAAGTGACCTATTATGTGCCGGGAGAGGCCGAAACCGAGGTCTATCCCACACTGTGCAAGCAGTTCCCGGGCCTTAAGGTCACGCTGTCTGGAGACCATTGGGTGGACGTGACCAATCCGTCCGCGCATAAGGGAAGCGCCATTGTGTTTTTGCAAAGGCGGGAGGGGATCGCCCCGGACGAATGCATGGCTTTTGGAGATTATCTCAACGATTTGGATATGATGCGTGTCTGCGGGCAAAGCTACGGCATGAAAAACGGCCATCCTGCGGTGCTGGCCGCCTGCCGGTTTGTCACCGCCAAAACCAATGACGAGGATGGAGTATGCGATACCCTGCGGACGGTATTCGGCCTGGATTGATGCCCCTGTCCCCGGCCTATGTGCCGGGGATTTTTTCTGACGGGCCGATTCTGCAGGAAAGAGGCGCCGTTCTGGTTAAAAAAGTGATAGCGAATGGCGGCTGTCAGATCGGTAAACCGCTTCGTTGACAAGGAGGCCCGGGTGTTTCATTTGATAAAACATCCGGGCCCGCATCCGTTTCTAGAGAAGTTTTTTAAGTAAAGTGCCATTCCCCCCGCAGAGGAGGGGAGAGAGGGAGGATGTGCGCGCCCAGGAGCCGGGCCTCCTCCTCGATATGGGTGACAAGGACGAGCAGTGCCTGTTCCGCCCGCCTGCGCAGCAAGGACGCAATGCGGTCCCGCAGTTGCGGGTCGATGCCGGTAAACGGTTCGTCGAGCAGCCATATGTCGGCGTCTGACGCGAGCGCCCGCGCGATAGCCACCCGGCGTTTCATCCCGCCGCTCAAATCGGAAGGAAAGAGTGCCCCCTGCTCGGCAAGCCCCACAAGCGCGAGGGCTTCAGCGGCGCGGTCCCGATTCAAACGCAGCCCGCCGGGCAAAGCCAGGGCGACATTGTCGAGCGCCGTCATCCAAGGGAGCAGCCGGTCCTCTTGAAATACAGCGGCGATTTTCCGGCCTGTCATACCGCCGATCTGTCCGCGCGCGGGCTGCTCCAGACCGGCCAGCAGCCGCAGCAGAGTGGTTTTGCCGCATCCGGAAGGCCCGGACAGGCACACCACCCCTTTTTCCGGGAAAACAAGTGAAACGTCCTCCAAAATACGAAGAGGACCGTATGCGAAATCGACATGCATCAGCGCCGGGTTCATCGTTTCCCCCCTCATTCTGCGGCATTGTATCGCCGTCCAAGGCGTTTCGCCAGCTTCAAAAGCCCCTTTTCGAGCAGAATGCTCAAGGCGACGACCGTGGCGGTCCAGGCGAAAACCTCCGGAGTTTCCAGATAGATCTTCGCGTCCTGAAGCTGCCGCCCGATGGACAGGGCGGGCCGGCAAATCACCTCGGCGGCGATTCCGGATTTCCATGCAAAGCCCAAACCGGTGGTACAAGCCGCGAGAAAATAAGGCATCACGGACGGGAGCCGTATCCTCAACAGGGTCTTGAACCAGCCGAAACGGTAAACCTCCGCCATCTCGAGAAGAGCGGGGTCGGTTCCACGGATCCCCTTTTCCACATTGGCCCAGACAACCGGCATCACCATCAAAAAGGCGATAAACACCGGCAGTATGTCGGTCCGGAACCAGACCAGCGCCAGAATGATGAAGGATGCGACCGGCGCCGCGCGCACGATATGCAGCAGAGGGGCAAGCAGGGAGCGGGCGAGGGAAAAACGGGCGGTCAGAACCGCCGCCGCGCATCCTGCGGCGACGGCGGCGAGAAATCCTCCCGCCACCCGCAGCAGGGAAAAGCCCGCCGCCTTCCAAAACAGAGGGGTTCCGATCAGCCTCCATAACGTTTTGAGTACGGTCAAAGGGCTGGGAATGAGCAGTTCCTGTCCTACAAGCAGAGCCGCCCCTTCCCACACAAGCAGCCAAAACAGCGTTACCCCCGCCCCTGTGACAATCCGCCGCAAGGGCGAGGCAGGCCTGGTTTTTTCTCTTTTATGCTTCGGTGTAGTAGAAAGCGTCATCGGGCAGCGTCCCTCCGAGCGATTTGGGATTGGCTTCAAAAAGGACGGCAAAATAGCCGTTTATTTCGGCCTTCATCGTCTCTCCCGCGACAAATGTCAGGTTGCATCCGGGAATCGCCTGCTTGGCGACAGCAGCTTTCGGAATAATCCCGGTGGTTTCGCACAGCGCCGCAGTCGCGTCGATGTCGGATGCCGCCTGAATCGAATCCTCATACTCCGACAAAAAGGTCTTCACCGCGTCGGGGTGTTCTTCCAAAAAGGCGTTTCTTACGATGACACAGCCCATCATCAGTTTGCCGTCGGCGACCTTATCCCATTCAGCGGTCATGTCCAAGGCGCGGCGGATCGACGTGTTTTTCGCGAGTACAGTGGTGGCGGTGGGTTCGGGCACCATCGCGACCGAGGCTTTTCCGGAATCCATCAGGGCCGCGAGTTCTTCGTTTTCCTGGACGAATTCGATGGTGACATCCTTGTCCGGGTCGATGCCGTTTTTCTGCAGGATATGGCGCAGGACGTACTCCGGATTAGCGCCTTGTCCGGTGGTGTAAATGGTCTTGCCCTTGAGGTCGGCGGCGGTCTGGATCGTGTCGCCGTTTTCCAGAATATGCAGCACGCCCAGCGTATTGACGGCCAGCATGGTTACTTGGCCCTCGGTTTTGTTATACAGGACGGCGGCCAGATTGGTCGGCGCGGCTGCGATATCCACCTCGTCATTCAGAATCTTGGCGCTGATCTCATCGGGCGAGGATGCGACCGTAAAAGTATAGTCGTTTTGCGCCGTGCCTTTCTCCTGGGCATCCATCAGGTGAACCATACCGATGCCGGTGGGGCCCTTGATGGTTTGGACACGGACAGCCGTTTTTATTTCGGACGACGTGGAAGAGTCGGCCAACGACGAGGCAACCTCCGGCGTGGAGGTACACCCCGTGGCCAGGACAATCGCGAGAAGACAGGCGGCAACGGTTGAAAAAAAGCGGGTAAAACGATTGTTCATGAACGAAGTCTCCTTTGAATAAGAATAAAATATAAGAACGCCGAAAGGCGGGAATAGGTAAGGACAGCCTAAGGTTTGGTGATGCGGATGTTTTTCCCCTCTTTGCGGATCCAGCCCTCCGATTCCAGGGCGTCAAGAGAGCGATAAAGACTGGAGCGGCCAATGTTGAGGCTCTGGGCCAGTTCCACCATGCTGACGGGGATGCTTACCAATCCGTCCGGCCGTTGGTGTTCGAGTAAATACCGGTATAAGCGGTTCCCGGTCGGCCCGTTTGTAAAGCTGGCGATTTTGTGGTTTAAGAAGCGGATCCGGTCGGAGAGAAAACGGATATAGTTTTCGGCCACGGCGGGATACCGCGCGATGTAATCGGACATCCGGGCCTGGGGGATAAACAACAGCTTGGTAGCGCGCAGCGCCTCGATTTCAGTCACATAGGCGTCTGTCTCACCGAACAAAGCGGCCGCGCCGAAGATTTGCCCGGCGCCCAGCCGGTTCATCACCACCCGGCGGCCGTCGCCGGCGCGGAAAACCTGCACTTCTCCGGACAGAATCATGGCGAGCGCCCGCCGGAAATGAACGCCGGAAAAAATCCGCGCACCTTTTGAAAAAGATTCCGGTTTCGGCAGGTCACCCAAAACGGCCTTTGATTCTTCCGGCGACAGTCCGCGCCAGATGAAAAAATCCCCGAGTTTTAAAGCGGAACCCGGAAAATCCCCTGTGTCTTTTCTCATATAGCCCCCAATTTTGTCTCAAATGGGACAGATCACAGCACTATTATACAGGGGCGGCAAGAAAAAAGCAAGCCTATCTGGATAAAAAGATTACAGATTTGTTTTGTTTCAGGCGGATTTCAGGATAGGAGTTTACAACCGGCTCAAAATGTGGTATTTTATGTTTGATTTCCAGTTTTACAGGGTTTACGTCTCCCGCCATCATGAAATACGCCGTTTTGGCAAACGATTCGGCCGGCATTCCGCCTTTGGACGGATTCAACCGGAGAAATGGAGCTTGCACATGAAAAGGTTTTTATCTCTGTTACTCTGTCTGGTTATGTTTATGACCGTTTCGGGTCTCGTTCTTGCAGAGGGGGAGGATCCCTCGACACCGGATGTCACCGAACCTTCCGATCCCGTCACTCCGTTTGAATTCAGAGTGATTCAATCATCTCAAACGGAAAGCACCCTGACCGTCCAATGGAATCAGGAGGAGGCCGGCGGGGCGATGGTGACGGCTGCGCGGATCGATGACGCCGATATGCCCGTGACGATTTCCGCGTCGAGCCCCGATACGTTTACCGTCGCGTTGGACGCCCTGAAAACGGGGATTTATGACCAGGTGCGTTTCACGCTTTTAAACGGAACGAAACAGGAGTACGTCGAACAGGATCTGCGTGTCATCAAGGGCGGCGATCTCAACCTGAAGTTCGATGACCTGAGCCGCAACGCGTCCGGCAAGGTGGTCGCCACCCTGAAGGATGAACACGGCCGCCCGGTGAGCAATTACACCGTGAAAATGCAGGTCGGCAATATCACTGAAACCCAGGTCACGAATGCCAACGGTCAGGTGACTTCCGATACTCCGATTGAGAATACGGACGATGCCAAAAAGACGGTGCTGTGCATTGCGGAAAACACCACCGAGAGGGAGAATGGCATCACCATCCGGTATCTGGGAACCCAAAAAGGCTTCTTCGACGGCTTTACCGTGCCGCCCGGGACCGGGACGACGACCCAGACGCCTACCGATGCGCCGACAACACCTCCTTCTACAACCACGACGACCTCCAGCCCGCCGGTCATTACCACCGGGACGAAAGATCCGGCGGCGACAACGGGAATTACGACGAGCCCCACCACGGGTTCCACCTATCCGACGATCCTGGGGGCGGGAACCACCGCCAGTGCCGATGGAAAAATTGCGGTCAATCTGTCTTTTGACACAGGGATTCTGAATTTGTTTGGCCTTTCCCGCACGGATTTCGCGACCAAAGGCCGCTTGCTGCTGACCCCTGAAGCGTATCAGGGCCTGGTAGGGACCGACGGCATTTTGATGCTCAGTATCCGTTCTTCCAGTGTCGTTATCTCCGATACGCTGGTGCAGGCAGCGATCAGCGGCAATTCCGAATTTTCCGCCTATCCCACCTCACAGCGCGCGGTGGCGGCGTTCGATCTGTCGATGATTGGGCAGACGAACGGACAGTATTCGGAGCTTGGAACCATTCCAGAGTCTATTTATGAAGTGCAGCTTCCCCTTCCGAACTCCATGAAGAACAGCGAAAAGGTTGCGCTTACCATCTATGACGGCAGTACGTTGGTTCAGCCGCAGAAGGTGGAGGTCAAGGACGGTACGGTCACGTTCCAGACGAACACGATGGGGACTTTTGTCCTGCTGGGATTTTTGGGGGATGCGGGTTCCTCCTCTCCCGTGTCGATACTGGTGATCGTTCTGCTGATCGTCGGTATCCTGCTCCTGGTCGGCGCCGGCCTGTTGCTCTACTTCTTCGTTATCCGCAAACCAAGGGATGAGGAGGAGTTCGAGGATCTGCCGGAGGAAGAGGACGCGGAGGAAGAACCGTCTGAGGAGTATGTCCGGTTGGATGACATCTTGCAGGATTACGATCCGAATTCCCGGGATATCTACAGTGGACGGGAAGATATCTCCCGCCGGAACCCGCCTAAGCCGTATGACCAGGATAAGGATCGCTGATTTGCCGGCTTTCGCAAATTGGGTATTGACAGATAACAAACGGTATGATATACTGTATAAGTTCCTTTTAGGAAGTTATACAGCGCGGGGTGGAGCAGTCCGGTAGCTCGTCGGGCTCATAACCCGAAGGTCAGAGGTTCAAATCCTCTCCCCGCAACCAAGTAATGTGACCGATTTTATGATCGGTCACATTTTTCTTAGTATTCTAAAGAAGGTTTGAACTAATGATCACCTCAAGAGCATATCAATATTTGGTTGACCATACGGCAATCTATCATTTTATGATCGAGATTTATGAGCGCGATTGGAGAAATGGAGTTCCAGCTCCTTTTTTGGAATATGCCCTTTGTACTACCTGGATGGATAAGCGCTATTTGCACCGCAATCGGATTTGGTTTGACGATGAAAAGATCATTGCTTTTGTTTTTACCGAAAACGATCCTTCACAGATCTTTTTCAGCTTGCGTCCGGGCTATGAATATCTGGCAGGTGAAATGATACAGCATGCTGAAAAAAACATGCTACATAAAAAAGGAAAGCAGAGCTTTGTTTTATTTCAAGGGCAAAATACTTTGATAAATCTTGTACGTAACAATGGATATCACAAAATTTATGAACATACCGATATGATTTATGATTTTGAAAAGAATGTTCCGTTAGATTATCCCTTGCCTTCGGGATTTCATTTTGTGGATAACAACAAATTTTCTTTAGAAAAACAGTTGATATGCTTGTGGAAAGGGTTTGATCATGAGGAAAAGGAAGGTACATGGACTAACGATCATATAGATGACGGATACATTTTGTTGACTGCTCCGCATTGCACTCCCCAATACCCTGTAATTATTGAAAATGATTTGTCAGGTGAATATGTATGCTATGCTGGAATGTGGTGGACACCCCAAAATCATTTGGCATATATGGAACCTCTGGCTACAGTTCCTGAATATCGACATAAAGGGTTGGCTTCTGCTGCTTTGTCAGAATTATATCGCAGAATGAAGCCGTTAGGCGCAACACATATGACAGGGGGAGCGAATCCATTTTACGCTAAAATTGGATATCAGCCTATGATTGTATGGACAGAATGGGAAAAAGAGTAAATGTGCGTTTGTGCCACATTGATACTGCCAGTAAAAACGGTCAACTATGACAAAAGCAGAAAGAGCCGCATGTGCGGCTCTTTCTGCTTTTTGTATGAGAGTGAATTGGCGTGAACCCAAAGGCACGCGTGCGTGTCGGGTAACACATCCGAGCGCCGCCAGTGGCGGAAACAGCGAGAATTTGTTGGTGCGGCGGTCGAAACGGCGTGCCAACAGTTGCTAAAGCCGTTTTGGGCACCGCAAGAGGGTCTGTTCGAGTCCTCTGCCCCTGCCATAATAAAAATACCTATTGATGGACAAACCGTAACGGTTTGGATTAATTATCTATCTTGCGACAAACTTCATTATCTTCCGATTAGAAGATAGAAAAATGACTGAGAGCGTTTCTGCTCAGATCGTAATAGAGATTGCTGACAGATTTGAGGCACTACTGCATAGTCAAGAGCCTTCCGTAAGCCATCTCGGTTTTTACGGACATGATTTTGGCATGGATAGATTGGGATTCCTTTTAATTCCGTATGTTTTGAGATGTAAGATAGGAACGCTTAAAAGTTCACGCTTAAAATATGACAATGGATTATTTCCTCCGCGCAAGGACGGCGGATATGGATGGTTCATTGTGGAAGAAACAGTGGATGAAAATGAAAACTGCGCAGAGTATAACACCGGTTGCAACGTTGCCGGGAATGACAACGGAAGTGAAAACGCAGTTTTGTCACATATCTACTATTACTGGATTGCTAAGTATTTCAATCATAACATTTATCATAATGGCGGAACGCAATGGCTGTGTGCTAAGGGAATTCCTCAGTCCAGTAAAGAAGGTATGGTAGAGAAAAGTATTTTAACAAATGAAGATGCTGCACGCTCATTCAAAATAACCTTGTTATAAAATCAGGTGATAAATATAAACTGAATTTTGCTTGTTTTACTCAGGAACAGTTTGCAGAATTTATCGCTTTATTCGATATAAGCGACGAACATCTGGATGATTTACTTTCGGAATGGATTGTTGACGTTCATAAAAGCTTTGAAAAATTTGTACCGGCACGTCTTAATGCTCAGATTAACCAATGGGTTTCCGGATATCTCTTTCAGGTTATCGGATATGTAACCGATGAGTTAATCCGCCGTGGCGTATTGCATATGCCTGATTTAGATGAGCCATTGACAGACGGTGTGTTTTATGTGGAGGGAAAATATATTGATCCGTGATGGAAATACCTGTTAATTCTATTAGGAACCAAGAATATTTATAATTTGACTTGCGCTCCAATAGGCGGACAAGGGACCGGGCAAAAGGATTTCCTTTGCCCGGCCCCTCGATAGTTGGCGATCACCTGTTAATGACCGCCAACCCGCTTGGCCCCGTGCCAACGTATATATTGGTGAGACGGTATCGTTCAGTGGCATTACCGAATTAAACCGCTTTTGAGCGGCGTGTCAGGAAGACGGCGCTCAACGCGCAGACCGCTAGCGCGAAGGGCATCCAGATCCGGGAAACCCGTCCCGTCGAAGGGGAAGAAGGCTCGGAAGAGGCGGGAGGGTTTTGGGGCAGGAAGATGCCGTCCGTAAAGATGTCCCGGTCCACGGCGCCGTCCACGCCCGGTACGCTGTCGGACGCATCGTACTGCCAGCCGGCCCAGGCGCTCCAAGTGTCGATGTCGGAAGGCTTCTCCACACCGTATTCCGCGATCCAGAGGGGATAGGCGGTAATGGATCCGCTGTAGACATGGCCGGCATTATAGGCATTGGTGTAGACACACAAAGCCAATCCGGAGAGTTCCTCCGCTTTTTCCAAAAACGCCAGAGCCAGTTCGTTCACTGCGGCATGATCCAGGCCGTCCATGACGAATTCCATAGCCGGACGGCAGTCGGCCTCTTTATCCCGGACCAGCGAAGCGAAATGGGCCGCCTGGTTTTCGGCTTCCGTCTGATTTGTCGCGTCCACATAATAGTAAAACCCGATGTTCAAACCGGCAGCTTTGGCCTGCGTGTAATAGCGCTCAAAATCGGGGTCGGTATAATCACCGCCGCCCCCTGCCCGGATATAGACGATGCTGTATCCGGCCTCTTGAACTTGGGAGAAGTCGATGCTGCCGCCCTGCCAGCGGCTGATGTCGATGCCGTTATACTGGGGTCCTTCGACCGGCGGAAGCGCAAAGGCGGATATGGCTGTGACCGCCAAAAGAACGGCGCACAGCAGAATACCGCAGACGTGCTTTCCGAATTTTCGTATTGTCAAGTGAATGGCCTCCTTTGATCTAGGTGAGTGAGCCTTGCCCATGATCCTGCATATCCAGTCTATGCGAAAAGCGGGATTTAAGTGAAAGCCGTCCACAAGAGAGAACAAATGTTTGAAAATGACGGAAATCCTCTTGCTTTTCACCGCCGCATCGTCTATAATCAAAAGAGTGAACCGACGGGCCGGCGGGCATACCGGCAGATGTGGAAAGTGAGGGCGCGTTTTATGGCGGAAGATAAAAAAAGAGCGTCGGACAAGGCGAAAGATCTCCAGATGGAGAACAAACATAAGGCGCTGGAGGCGGCGCTGGCCCAGATTGAGAAGAACTACGGCAAAGGCGCGGTGATGCGGCTGGGTGAAAATGTGGGTATGAACGTGGACTGTATTCCCACCGGATCCATGACTCTGGACGCCGCCCTTGGCATCGGCGGCCTGCCCCGCGGCCGGATCGTGGAAATCTATGGCCCGGAGGCTTCGGGAAAAACGACGCTTGCCCTTCATGCGGTGGCTGAGGCGCAGAAGATGGGGGGAGAGGCCGCGTTCATTGATGTCGAACATGCACTTGACCCGGTATACGCTCAAGCGCTCGGCGTGGATGTGGACTCTCTGCTGGTGTCCCAGCCCGATACCGGCGAACAGGCGCTCGAGATCGCGGAAGCCCTCATCCGCTCGGGAGCGATTGATATTGTCGTGGTGGACTCGGTTGCGGCCTTGGTGCCACGGGCGGAGATTGAGGGGGAGATGGGGGACAGCCATGTCGGCCTGCAGGCCCGGCTGATGTCCCAGGCGATGCGCAAGCTGGCCGGCGCGGTCGGAAAAACCAACTGCATCGCCGTGTTTATCAATCAGTTACGCCTGAAAGTGGGGGTGGTCTACGGCAACCCTGAGGTCACAGCCGGAGGCAATGCCCTGAAATATTACGCGTCGGTTCGTTTGGATGTCCGCCGGACCGAAACGCTCAAAAACGCCGGGGAGGCCATCGGCTCCCACACCCGGGTTCGGGTGGTCAAAAACAAGGTCGCCCCTCCTTTTAAGGAGGCGGAATTCGATGTGATATACGGACAGGGGATCTCTCGCGAAGGGGAGCTGATCGACCTGGCGGTCCGCTTCGGGATTATTCAGAAGTCCGGTTCCTGGTTTTCCTATAAAGAGGAACGGCTATGCCAGGGCCGGGATAAACTGAAAGACTATCTGCGGGAACACCGGGAACTGGCCGCCGAGATCGAGGCGCTGGTGCGGCAGGAGTTTCAGAAACAGACCGCTGCGGCGCGCGCGCCCCGGGAAGAGCGCGCCCCGATGGAAATCCCGCTGGAAGCGGCCGCCCAATACACCTCCTCGGGCGCCAAAAGCAAAATCGACATTGTGGTGGATGAGTAAACGGCATGATACGGATCATCGGGGCAGAAAAGGAGCGCGGGCATCAAATCCGCCTTAACCTGGACGGTGCGGAGAATATCCTCATCGACCAGCGGATATGGGAGGAGTCGTCCTACGAGGCCGGCTCCTCTCTTTCAGAGGAACAACTGGAGGATTTGGCTGCGCGTTCCCGGCGGCGGCGGGCGACCGAAAAAGCGATATTTCTTCTTTCCAGACGGGATTATTCCAAGAGGGAACTGGCCGGCCGGCTGTCCCGTGAAAGGGGACGCCACCGTCCGGAATGGGAGGAGGCGGCCGGGGAGACGGCCGACCGGATGGAGGAACTGGGACTCGTCAACGACGAGACGTATGCGGCGAGACTGGCGGAAGAGTATCGCTTCCGGCGGTTTTATCCCCGCCGGCGGGCGGTACAAGAGCTGTGCGGCAGGGGGATATCCCGGGAGCTGGCGGAACAGGTGATTGAAGAGACGGGAACAGAAGATGCCGATCTGGCCCTTGCATTGCTACATAAAAAATACTATAATAAACTTCATGATGCCGACGGGCGGCGCCGAACCGCCGTGGCTCTGGCGCGGCAGGGATTTTCGTACGAGGATATCCGCCGGGCGTTCGCACAGGCGGAAGCGGGTCTCCCGGAAGAAGAATGACGGAACCCGGCTTGCCGCCGGAGAGAAAGGCGGACAGACGCATGGAAAAACGAGCGGGCAAGGTGGGAATGGTCTCCCTGGGATGTCCGAAGAACCAAATGGATGCGGAATTGATGCTCGCCCGGCTGCGGGACGCGGGGTATGATATCACGGCGGAAAGCGGTCTGGCGGATGTGGTGGTGGTCAACACCTGTGGCTTTATCGAGGACGCAAAGCAGGAATCCATTGACCAGATTTTGGAGTTTGCGCAGTTGAAAAAAGAGGGCCGCATCCGGGGCATTCTGGTCACCGGCTGTCTGGCGCAGCGGTATCAGGACGAACTGGTCCGGGAATTGCCCGAGTGCGACGGTGTACTCGGCCTCGGGGCCAATGCGGACATTGTGCAGGCGGTGGACACCGTGCTTTCCGGCAACCAAGTCGTGTCTTTTCCCGATCGGTGCCGATGGGTGCTGGATGGCCCCCGTCTGCTGACGACCCCGCCCTTTTTCGCTTATCTGCGGGTTGCGGACGGCTGCAACAACCGATGCTCTTACTGCGCCATCCCCCTGATCCGGGGAAATTTGCGCAGCCGTGAGATGGATACGCTCGTTCGAGAGGCGGAGGAACTGGCGGCCGGAGGGGTCAAGGAGCTGATCCTTGTGGCACAGGACACCACCGTCTATGGACAGGATCTAAAGGGGCGTTCTCTATTGCCCGAACTCCTGGAGCGGCTATGCTCTGTGGACGGCCTTTGCTGGATCCGGCTGCTTTACTGTTATCCCGAACACATTACCGACGACCTGCTGGAGGTTATGCGGCGGCAGCCCAAGATTCTGCGGTATCTCGACGTGCCACTGCAGCATTGCAGTGGACGAATACTCCGGGCGATGAACCGGCCCGGCGATCGGGAGAGCCTGACCGCGCTTTTCGGTCATATCCGGCAGGCTCTGCCGGGTGTAGTGCTGCGCACCACCATTCTGACCGGTTTCCCCGGGGAGACCGAGGCGGATTTCAACGAACTGTGCGCCTTTATCAAGGAGATCCGTTTTGAGAGGTTGGGGTGTTTTGCCTTTTCGAGTGAGGAGGGAACCCCTGCCGCCTCGATGCCGGGCCAGATCCCGGAAGAGGTCAAGCGCCGGCGGCGGGATATCGTGATGCAGACGCAGGAGCGGATCGCGGGCGAGTATAATCAGGCGCAGGTGGGGAAGACACGGGAAGTGCTGGTCGAGAGTTTCGACCGTTATGCCGGATGCTGGTTCGGCCGGAGTACGGCGGACGCGCCCGATATCGACGGCAAGGTTTTTTTCACGACGAAGACGCCGGTGAGCCCGGGGGACCGCATCCGGGTGCGGATCACCGACTGTCTCGATTGGGACCTGCTCGGAGAACGAATTTGATGCCGAGGATTTTCATGCCCGTTGCGGCGACGTATCCCCATGGGGATACGCTTATGGTTTGGTGCCCAAACCATAAGGTTTCTGTCCGCCCGTGCCAATGCTTTCCGATTTGAAGAAAGGCTGATGCGTTCATGAATCTGCCCAACCGCCTGACGGTGGCGCGCATTCTCCTCGCGCCGGTGTTTCTTATCCTTATGATGGTGTCGTTCCCTTTTCATTATCTCATTGCGGGTTTGGTTTTCGGCGCCGCTGCGCTGACCGACCTCTTCGATGGAAGAATTGCGCGTAGGCGGGGACTTGTCACCAACCTCGGTAAATTTCTCGATCCCATCGCGGATAAAATGCTCACGACGGCAGCGTTTCTCGCCTTTCTGGCGGTCGGAAAGTTGGACGTGTTCGCCGTTATGCTGATTCTGAGCCGGGAATTCATGGTCACGTCGGTGCGGCTGATGGCCGCCAAGGGGGATGTGGTGATCGCGGCGAGCATTTGGGGAAAAGCGAAAACCGTCGCCCAGTTCACCGCGATCCTGGTTATGCTGGCGGCGCTGGAATTCTCCACCTGGCGGGACGGGATTCTGGCGGGGGCGGCCCTGCCGGATTCAGCGTTTACATTACCGGTCCTGATTGCCCAAATTCTGATATGGGTGTCGGTGGTTTTGACCCTGATCTCCGGATTCCAATATGTCTGGGCAGGCCGCCGGTATTTTTCCGAGCGCCAGAGGGATGAAAATTAGGTGTAGACATTTTTGGAAAGTGGATTATAATAGAAACAAGGCCGGGTTTCCGGGCGATAAAGAGACATGCAACCGGGAGAAGTAACCGGACCGTCCCGCGGCAGAGAGAAAACGCCGAAGGCTGTGAGCGTTTTTCGCGGAGAACCGGCGAACTGCACCCGTGGCGGGGCTAACCCGCCGGCAGCCGGGGGGAACCGGCGGTTAAGATCCGCCGCAGTATCTCCGGACGGCTGGCCGCCGTTAACCGGCCGGGCGGAAGCGCCTATCGAGTAAAATGGCGGAGTGGAACCGTGCTGTCCGGCACCTCCGGCAAGGCTTTGTGCCTGCCGGGGGTGCCGGCGTTTTTTACCGCCTCCGGGAGAGCCGGCGGCGGATGGGGAAAGGGGGAGGCCGCATGTTCGAACGTATGAAAGAAGACATTGCCTGCATCCGCGAACGGGATCCGGCCGCCCGTTCGGCTTTAGAAGTGATGCTGCTGTACAACGGATACAAAGCGGTGCGTTCCCATCGCAGGGCCAACTGGTGCTACCGGCACAATCTGAAATTTCTCGCCCGGTGGATTTCGCAGCGTTGCGTGCGCCGCACCAACATTGAAATTCATCCGGCCGCCACCATCGGACGCCGGCTGTTTATTGATCACGGCACCGGTGTGGTCATCGGGGAAACCACCGTCATTGGAGACGACTGCACGATCTACCAGGGAGTAACCCTGGGCGGTACGGGCAAGGATAAAGGCAAGAGGCATCCGACGCTCGGCAATCACGTGATGGTGGGGTCGGGAGCCAAAGTACTCGGCCCTATCCAAATCGGAGACGACGTTCGGATTGCGGCGGGAGCCGTCGTGCTGGCGGATATTCCCGATCATTCCACCGCGGTGGGGGTACCTGCCCGGGTGGTCAGGCGCAACGGCGCCAAGATCGTGGATCTCGATCAGATACACGTGCCCGATCCGGTTGCTCAGGAGATCTGCCGGCTGGAACACCAGATCCATCTTCTGCGCGGCGAGGTGGACCGCTTGCAGGAGCGGCATGAAGAGAATCAAAATCAAAAAGTAGCGGAGGAAACGCCATGAAAATTTATAACACCATGACCCGGCAGAAAGAAGAACTTGTCCCCCTGGAACCCGGCGTGGTCAAAATTTACGCATGCGGCCCCACGGTGTATAACTATATCCATATCGGCAACGCCCGCCCACTGTGCGTCTTCGATGTGCTTCGCCGGTATTTGGAATGGCGGGGATACGACGTGCGTTTCGTTCAGAATTTCACCGATATCGACGACAAGATCATCCGCCGCGCCAATGAGGAGGGCGTCTCCTACGATGTGATTGCCAAACGGTATATCGACGAGTTTTGGAAGGACGCTAAAGGACTGGGAATACGCGAAGCCACCGTCCATCCCAAGGCCACTGAAAACATGGAGGAGATCCTTTCCCTGATTGGCGGACTGGTGGAGAGAGGGTATGCTTACCGAGCGGCGAACGGCGATGTCTATTTCCGCACCCGCCAAGACGCGCATTATGGCAAGCTGTCTCACCAGCCCATCGACGACCTGGAAGCGGGGGCCCGCATCGGCATCGGGGAGGAAAAGGAGGATGCGCTGGATTTCGCCCTTTGGAAGGCGGCGAAACCGGGCGAACCCTCTTGGCCCTCTCCGTGGGGTGAGGGGCGCCCCGGCTGGCACATCGAATGCTCGGCGATGGCCAGACGGTATCTTGGCGAGACCATTGATATCCACTGCGGCGGCCAGGACCTGATTTTTCCCCACCACGAAAATGAGATTGCCCAAAGCGAGTGCTGCAACGGCGTGCCCTTCGCCCGTTACTGGATGCACAACGGCTACATCAACGTGGATAATAAGAAAATGTCCAAATCCCTCGGCAATTTCTTTACCGTCCGGGATGTGGCGGACCAGATGGGGTATGAGCCGATCCGCTTTTTCCTGATCTCCTCCTCTTACCGCAGCCCCATCAATTACAATGCCGATATCATCGCGCAGGCGAAAGCGGCGCTGGACCGGCTTTATAACTGCCGGAACGCCCTGGCCGATGCGCAGACGGATGCACCCGATGGCGAGGCTGACGCCGCCTTCATCGCAAAGTGCGGAGAGCGGCGGCAGCAGTTTATCGACGCAATGGACGACGATCTCAACACCGCCGATGCCATCGCCGCCCTGTTTGAGCTGACCAAGGATATCAACGTTCGCATCGGTTCGGGGGATTTGGTCAAGGCTACCTGCCAGGCAGCGCGCGCGCTGTTTGACGAACTGTGCGGCGTACTCGGACTGTTGTACGCCCGCCAGGATGAAGCACTCGACAGCGAGATTGAAAACCTGATCGCGGCCCGGACCGAAGCCCGCCGCCATAAAAACTGGGCAGAGGCCGACCGGATCCGCGATGAACTGAAGGCAAGGAACATCGTATTGGAGGATACGCCGCAGGGGGTCAAATGGCATAGGGCCTAAAAACAGCACGGCCGCACCGGGCACTTTGGGGGTCGCGCAGCAGAGACATAACCAGGGCTGGAGAAATCCCGGTTCTCCGGATAACGGGACGTTTTGAAAGGATGGAGGATTCCGATGAACATATCGCGCTTTGCCAAATCCATTGCCTATCTGACCGGCGCCGCCCTGCTGCTCCTCCTGTCGGTGGTTTTTCAGATCGGTATGCATAGCGAGGCCGGACCCGAGACAAGCTATTTTCAGTCCAATACGTTTTTGTTTGTCGTGGCGGTCGCCTGCATCGGCACAGGGGTCTACTCATATATCGGATATGTCCGCCGCCATCGGGAACACGCGCTCGATTCCCTTTTCCTGCTGCTGGTCGGCCTGGTTTTCCTGATTGCCAGCATCCTGGTTTTTCTCAATTTTGGCGGCCTTGCCGGTTCATTCGCGGAAGAGGGCTATACCGCTGTCAACATCAATATCGTGTTGCTAACGGTATTGCCTGTTCCGTTTCTCATTCGGGGGATGGTGCTGGCCTTTTCCACACGGGAAGACAGCCGGGCCCGCCGAATGGGGGTGCAGATCGCGGCGTTATTGATAACGGCCGGCCTGGTTCTCTCTCTCGCGCTCGGGGGGATGATGCGCATGATGCGGTACGACGCTTCGGCGGCTGCATCCGACGGGTACGAGGAGACGGACGAGGGTAACTGGATTTAAATTCCGGTTGGGGCAGATTCGGGGATGTCCCCTCTTGAAATCTATACGAAATTGGTATATAATGGAGCAGGAGGCGGGAACGCCTTCGCTTGACAGAATGGAAAGGTGGAGACGGTATGTTTGATAAAGTGGAACAGATAACCTTGAAAATTGAGGGAATGACCTGCGGGCACTGTCAAAAACGGGTGGAGGAGGCTCTGAAAGCGGTCAAAGGCGTCAAAGGGGTTCAGGTCAGCCTGGTGGGAAAAACGGCAGAAGTCCGGTATGCCGCCGGGAAGACCGGGCGGCAGGAACTGGCCAGAGCCGTCACCGACGCCGGCTACACTGTGACGGATTGACCTGCAGGAGAGGATCGCGTTATGGAAGATAAACGGGAAACGGGCGAAATCGAATTGCAGATCGGCGGCATGACCTGCGTGCGGTGTGCGGCGGCGGTGGAACACGCCCTCAAGGGGGTCCCCGGTGTGGCCGGGGCCGAGGTCAGCTATGCAAACCAGCGGGCCAGGGTGACGCTTTCCGGGGAGGGGGCCGAGCGCCGCGCCCTTGAGAAGGCAGTCAAAGCCGCCGGATACGCCGTGGTGGAGGACAAGGCGGCTTTCCGCCGGCGGGAGATACGGCAGATGACCGTCTCGTTCATCGTTTCCGCCGTATTTTCTCTGCCGTTTCTGCTCATGATGGTGTTGATGTTCGTTGCCCCTGACGCCCATCTGACCCATCTGCTGCATACCGGCTGGTGGCAGTTGATTCTCTCCGCGCCGGTGCAGTTTATCATCGGATGGCGGTTTTATAAAGGAGCGGTTCTCTCTCTGCTCAACCGGAGTCCCAATATGGATGTGCTCGTATCTCTGGGGACTACGGCGGCGTGGGGCTACAGCGCCTATAATGTGTTCACGGGCGGCACCCATCTCTATTTTGAAAGCGCGGTCATCATCATCACGCTTATTTTGCTCGGCAAGCTGCTCGAGACGCGGGCCAGGGGTAAAACCTCGGCGGCCATTGAAATGCTGATGAATTTGCAGCCAAAGACCGCCACCGTTTTGCGGGATGGCCGGGAGGAGGTCATTTCCGCCGCCTCTATTCAAAAAGACGACCGCATTCTGGTACATCCCGGGGAGAGCATCTCGGTGGACGGCGTGGTGGAAGACGGCCGTTCGGCTGTGGATGAGTCGATGCTGACAGGAGAGAGCATGCCGGTGGAGAAGGAGCCCGGAGCGGAGGTGTTCGGGGGGACCGTTAATGGGACGGGGGCCCTGACCGTGCGGGCAACCGGCGTGGGGCGGGATACCGTCCTGTCCGGGATTATCAAGCTTGTGGAGGAAGCCCAGTCATCCAAAGCGCCTATCCAAAAACTCGCCGACAAAGTCGCGGCTGTCTTTGTACCCGCCGTGATCCTGATCGCCCTGCTCACGTTTGGACTGACGTTATGGCTAATGGGCTCGGTGGAGACGGCGATCACCCGCGCGGTGGCGGTGCTGGTCATCGCCTGTCCCTGTTCTCTCGGGCTGGCCACCCCCACCGCCCTGATGGTGGGCACCGGCCGGGCCGCCACGATGGGGGTCCTCATCAAAAGCGCCGATGCGCTGGAAACCGCGTGCAAAATCGGCGTGGTGATTTTGGATAAAACCGGCACCATCACCGAAGGAAAACCGGCCGTGACCGATATGGAGGCCTTTGGGTCTCTGGATCGGGATGCCTTGCTCCGGCTGGCGGCGGCGGCGGAATCCCGGTCGGAGCATCCGGTCGCCCGGGCGGTGACCGAGAGCTTTAAAGGCGGCGTGGGGGAGGAACTGCCCCAGCCGGACACGTTTGAATCTCTGACCGGCCGTGGGATCGCCGCGCGGGTGGAAGGGCACGACCTGCTCATCGGCTCCGGACGGCTGATGGAGGAAAAGGGAATCGCTTTTTCTTTCTCTCCCGAGGCTTGGGAACAGCAGGGTAAAACCGTACTGCTCATCGCTGTGGACGGACAGGCGGCGGGAGCCGCCGCAGTAGCGGATCCGGTTCGAAAAAGCTCGGCGCCGGCACTTCGCGAATTGCATGCATTGGGGATTCGCTCCAAAATGGTCACCGGCGACAACCGGCGTACCGCCGAGGCGATTGCGGCCCAGGTCGGTGTGGACAGCGTGGTGGCCGAGGTGCTGCCGGAGGGCAAGGTCGAAGCCGTGGAGCAGGAAAAAGGAAAAGGCCTCATCGTGGCAATGGCGGGGGATGGGATCAACGATGCCCCGGCTCTGGCGGCCGCCGACGTGGGATTTGCCATGGGCAGCGGTACCGATATTGCGATGGAGTCGGGAGATGTCGTGCTGGTAGGGGCGGGGATTGTGCCCCTGGTATCCGCCGTCAAATTGTCTCGGGCCACTATGCGCAAAATCCGGCAAAACCTCTTTTGGGCCTTTTTCTACAACTGTATCGGCATTCCGGTGGCCGCGTTGGGGTTTCTGAATCCCATTGTTGCGGGGGCGGCGATGGCGTTCAGTTCCGTATCGGTTGTGACCAACTCCATGCTGCTGAAAAAGTCGAGGCTGTGAGCGCCGCTCCCGGCCCATACATAGGATGTGGAAAGCCGTATGTACGATATTTTGATTGTTGGCGGCGGTCCGGCGGGATTATCTGCGGCGGTGAACGCCGCCGCGAGGGGCAAAAGCTGTGCCGTGCTGTCGAATGATTACCGGTTCAATTCGCTGTACCGCGCTCAGAAGATCGACAACTATCCCGGCATGAGGGGCGTTACAGGGGAACAAATGCTCCGGACCATGCATCGGGAGGCGGAAGAGGCCGGCGCGGTGTTTATCACGGGCCGGGTGACCTCGATCCTGCCGATGGAGAACGCCTTTGCCCTGTCTATGGGGACTGAGATTGTGGAAGGGAAACGGGTCATTCTGGCGGTTGGAGCCAAAACCGGGGCCTCGCTGCCGGGAGAGGATCGGTTTTTGGGGCGGGGCGTGAGCAACTGCGCGACCTGCGACGGGATGCTGTATCGGGGAAAACGCGCGGTGGTGACAGGCGATGCGCCCGACCTCGCGGAGGAGTCCCGCTTTCTCAAAGGGATCGGCGTGGACGTGACGGTCGTGGTATCTCCCTCCCATCAGCACCTATGCGGTGATCTGCCCCCGGAGATCCCCTGTTTTGTGGGAAAACAGCCGGTGATCGAGGGGGAGGAGCGCGTGGAAGATTTTGCCTTTCTCCCCACGGATGACCTCCAGCGACGCCGGCTTGTCTGCGATGCGGTTTTTCTGCTGCGGGAAGTTTCCGCGCCGGATGCCCTGGTGCCGGGCCTCGCTTTGGCCAAAACCTATGTGGAGGTTGACCGGGCCATGAGGACCAACATCCCCGGGCTGTATGCGGCGGGGGATTGTACCGGCCTCCCTCTGCAAATAGCCAAGGCCGTCGGAGAGGGCCTGATCGCCGCGCAGGACGCGGCCCGGTCATTGCGCTAAAACGGCGGATCCATGGATAACGCAGGCTGTTTTTGCATATACCATCCATAAGCGGGGCCGAACGGAGGCCTGTCTGTATGATGGAAAGAGAAAGAAGGAGTGCTGAAATATGGCAAGCGCAGTGCATTTTAACAAAGAGCAATTCGAGGCGGCTTTGGCGCAGCCGGGCGTGCTGCTCGTGGACTTCTGGGCGGAATGGTGCATGCCCTGCAAAATGCTGGCGCCGGTGATCGACCGGCTGGCTGAGGAATACGAGGGCCGGGCCGTGGTCGGCAAAGTCGATGTGGACGAGGAGCCGGAACTCGCCGCCCGGTATCGCGTGCAGAGCATTCCGAACGTTGTGATCTTTCGGGATGGCGAGATAGTCGGCACCCTGGTGGGGGCCCGTCCATATGAGGCGTTTGCCGAGGAACTCGATAAATTCCTGGTGCCGGCCTGATCGGTCGGTCCTGATGGGGAATGGCGGATACCGTATATACCGAGGCGGCGCAGCCACTGGCTGCGCCGACGTGTACGTTCTGGGGCGAGACCGCATGTTCGTGCCACTTGCCCTTTTCTCCGGATTTTCAGGGGTATTTATTTGCTTTCAAAATTGATGGAAACATCGCCGTTGTTACACGATACGGTCAGTGTTTTTTCGCCGCCGTCATGATTGGCCGGCAAATTGCTCTCCCCTTTTTTTATTTCGGACACAATGGCAAAATCCTCATAACTTCCGGCAACCGCCCCGGAAATATTCCCGTTTTTTGCCGTAAAAGTAAGGGCCTTGCCCGCGTCTAGTTTGTCAAAAGCAATGTTTCCTCCGTTCGAAGAGACCGAGATGCTTCCTGTCACAGTCAACGCTGGCAGCGATATGTCCTCATTTGTAGTCGATAGATCCAGCGTTTCCAAAAGGGAGTCGGGTATCTGCAACGAGATTTTCCGGTTTTCGGCGGAGGTCTTGCCGCCGATGTAATCGGTCCACTCTTTATTGGCGGCGGCTGTCATTGTCAGTACGGCATCATCTGACACCGAAATTTCATAATACTCTTTGTCGTTCTCAAAATATTCGATGTGTATGTGGTCATCCTCTGACAGCGATACGTCGATCTCCCGATCGCGTACATCGACTCGGATTTGGCGGATTTGTGTGCCGTCCGCCGTATAGGTCTTCTTTGTAAAGGGCGTGCCGTCGTCTGAGCAGCCTGCCAAAAGCGTGATCCCGATGATTGAGCACAACGATAATAATAGAATTTTTTTCATCCTATTCTCCTCCAGCAAGTTCACATGTGTTTTTTTTCAAGACGGCCAATGCCGCCAATAGATGCGGCGGCGCCATCGTGGGCAAATGACGGTGCGCGCTATGACGCTACGGTTGTATGTCAGGATGTGGGGGAATGATCATACCGTGATTTCTCCTTTCAGCCTTTTGCCCTGGATTTTTGTCATCATCCATGGTATTATACAGTATAAACCTTTGTGTAACACAAAAGTCAATAGGGGAGAAGAGGCCATGAAAAAATTTTTTTCGATTGGCGAAGCAGCGAAGGCTGTTCACACGACGAGCGAAACGCTTCGCCATTATGACCGTATCGGGTTGGTCAAGCCGAGCAAAAAAGACGAATGGACCCAATACCGGTATTACACTGAACAGGACCTCATTCGCCTGAATACGGTGAGAGCCTTACAGATGATGGGCTTACCTCTGCAGGAAATCAAACAGGTCCTAGAATACGATGACCTTGACAAGATTGTCGATTTTTTGGGGCAGGCAGAAAAGAAAGCCGATGAAAAAATCGCGGCATTGCAATACAGTAAATCAAAAATTCAACTGGCTAAAGCGGACTATGAGAGGAAACGGAAAAGCCAGCAACATTTCAACGGCACCTTCATCCGAGAACTGCCGGCCCGTGTAATCATGCTTTCCGACACCTTTGAGACGCCTGCGCTGGATAATCTCTGGAATTACCTCAGCCACTTTTATGAGAAAGTCGGTCCGGCGCTGAAAGAACAGTTTTTGTTTGAAGATTTAGCGGGCATATACACCGAAAATGGCTTGTCAAGGCTTTTCGCTGTATGCATTCGTTATGCCGATATAGACGGATTAAAGGTTTTGCCAAAGGGAACCTATCTGTGTGCTGACTGCACCGAGGAAGATAGAGAAACCGTGCTCAAAGAACTGATACGCATCGCCCGGACAACATATGGTGTCGAACCCGAATTCACCGTTCAACTCATCATCGTCTCGGGTATTTTGCAATGGAAGTATCAAATTCAGGTATATCTGGAGGATTCGGTTCATTGAATTCCCATAGCTCCTCCGTTATCCCGAGGCCGGTCAAAAAGATACGCGGGGGTTTCGGCGGCCATTTTTCCTGGACAAATGGCAAAACGTGTGGTATAATGAATGCCATAAAACAGCATAGGTGCCAGAGTAGAGAGCCGCACCAGACCAACTCCGCATAGGCGGAGAAGGCTTGGTGCGGCCTTTTTGCATGTTCGGCGCCTATGCGGAAAGCGGAGGCGACCATATGCGGCAATATGACGTGGCGATAATCGGCGGCGGCATCACCGGCTGCGCTTTGGCGTTCGAACTCAGCCGCTACCAAGTGAAAACGGCACTGCTCGAACGGAGCAACGATGTGGCGGCGGGGGCAACCCGGGCCAATAGCGGGATTGTCCATGCGGGGTATGATCCCGAGCCGGGAACCCTGATGGCCAAATGCAATGTGGAAGGCAACGCCCTGATCCGGGAACTGGCACCGGCTTTAGGGGTTTCCTATCGCAACAACGGCTCTCTGGTGGTGGCCCTGTCGGAGGAGGACCGCTCCCAGCTTCAAGTGCTGTTTGACCGAGGGATCCGCAACGGGGTGCCGGGCCTGGAACTGCTGTCGGGGGAAGAGGCGCGCCGGCGGGAACCCCATCTTGCGGAAGAGGTCACCGGTGCGCTCTATGCGCCCACGGCGGGGATTATCAGCCCGTGGGAATTTGCTCTGGCTTTGGCGGAGACGGCTGTGACGAATGGCTGTGCCTTTTTATCCGAGTATGAGGTGACGGACATTCGGAAAGAAGAGGACGGCTTCTGCCTGACCTGCGCTGCGGGGCAAACGGTGCGGAGCCGGTTTGTGGTCAACGCGGCGGGGACTCACGGGGACCGGGTCAACGATTTGATTGCACCGCATCGGTTTGAAATCCGGCCCTCCAAGGGACAATATTATCTTCTGGACAAGGCGCAGGGAAAACTGGTGGACGCCACCATTTTCCAGTGCCCCTCCAAGGCGGGGAAAGGGGTCCTGGTGGCGCCGACGGTCCACGGCAATCTGATTGTGGGCCCGGACGCCGTCAGCCAGGAGGATCCCGATGACACCGCCGTGACAGCACAGGGACTGGCTTTTGTGCAGGCACAGGCCCGCCGTTCGGTCCCCGGTTTTAACCTGCGCGACTCGATCCGCAATTTCGCGGGGGTGCGCGCCGTGGGGGATCGCACGGACGGCAAGGACGACTTTATCGTCGGGGAGGTCCCCGGCGTGGCGGGCTTTTTCAACCTCTGCGGGATCAAATCTCCGGGCCTGACCAGCGCACCGGCGCTGGCAAAGGTGGCGGTGGAGATGCTCGGTGGAGCGGGACTTGTTTTGCGCCCACGGGAGGACTTCCGTTTGTGTCCCCGGCCCCGGCCTTTCCGGACGGCATCGGATGAAGAGCGCGCGGCTATGGCCGCGAAGGATCCACTGTACGGACGGGTGGTGTGCCGGTGCGAAACCGTCACGGAAGGAGAAGTGGTGGCTGCGATCCACGAGCCGATCCCGGCGGTATCGGTGGACGGTGTGAAACGGCGCTGCAATGCAGGGATGGGCCGGTGCCAGGGGGGGTTCTGCGGCCCCCGCGTGGCGGCGATCCTGGCCCGGGAAAGGAACATCCCGATGGCGGAAGTGCCGCAGGACGGACCGGGCACGCAGATGCTTACGGGCCGTCTGTAAATTGACAAGACGGCCGGGCGAAACGCGATAGGAAAGGGCGGATATACAATGAAGGAACAGCATGTCCCGCTTCTGGTGGTGGGCGGGGGTCCGGCTGGCCTGGCGGCGGCCATAGCCGCAAAGGAGGCAGGCTGCCCGCGGGTGGTGGTCCTGGAAAGGGACGCCGAACCGGGCGGGATTCTCAATCAATGCATTCACAACGGCTTTGGCCTTCATTATTTCAAAGAGGAACTGACCGGCCCTGAATACGCCGGCCGGTTTGTCCGTATGGCCGAGGAGGCGGGGGTGGAAATCGAAACCGATACGATGGTTCTCGATCTCACCCGTGAGCGGGTGGTGCGGGCGGTCAGCCCATCGAAGGGATACCAGGAGTACCGGGCGGACGCGGTTGTACTCGCGATGGGCTGCCGGGAAAGAACAAGGGGCGCCATCGGCATACCCGGCACACGGCCCGCAGGGGTGTTTACCGCCGGCTGCGCCCAACGGTATCTGAACATCGAGGGTCAGATGGTCGGCAGGCGGGTGGTCATCCTGGGTTCGGGGGACATCGGCCTGATTATGGCAAGGCGGCTGGTACTCTCGGGGGCAGAAGTACTGGCCTGTGTCGAACTGCAGCCCTATTCGGGCGGGTTGCAGCGCAACATCACCCAATGTCTGGAGGATTTCGGCATTCCGCTCTATCTGTCTCATACCGTCACCGAAATCCGGGGACGCAAACGGGTGGAGCAGGTGGTGGTTTCGGCGGTGGATGAGAAACGCCGGCCGGTTCCGGGAAGCGAAATGGTGTTCGACTGCGACACGCTTCTGCTGTCGGTGGGGCTGATTCCGGAAAACGAGCTTTCCAGAGGCGCGGGGGTTCCCCTGGATCCGCGCACGAACGGACCCACGGTCGATGAATCCATGCAGACCGGATTGCCGGGGGTGTTTGCCTGCGGCAATACGGTACACGTACATGATCTGGTGGATTTCGTCACCCTCGAAAGTCAAAAAGCGGGGCGCGCCGCTGCCGCCTTTGCCAAGGGGACGGAGGCATCCTCCTCCCCGGCCCCGTTGGAGGTATGCGCGGGCGCCGGTGTGACCTATACCGTGCCCCAGCGGATATGTCCGGATAAACTTCAAAAAACGGCGGAAATCTTTTTCCGGGTGAACGGCCTGTATGACCGCGCGGAGATCGTGGTGTCCGACGGCGAACGGGAGATTCTCCGCAGAAAGCGGGAGCATTTGGCACCGGGAGAGATGGAACGCCTGCCGGTTCCGGCCTCGCTGATACAATCCGCGGCGGGACCGCTGACGGTGGCGCTGGACACAGGAGGGGAACACCGATGAAAAAGTTGGTCTGCATTGTCTGCCCGAAGGGCTGCCGCCTGACGGTGGAGGAGGGAACGGAGATCCGTGTGACCGGCAACGGCTGCCCACGGGGAGAAACCTACGCCCGTCAGGAATTGCTGGCACCGGTGAGGGTATTGACCGCTACGGTGGCGCTGGAGGGGGGAAAGCATCCCCGCCTGCCGGTCAAAACCGATGGGGCCATTCCACGGGAACTGGTGCCCGAGGCCGCCGCGCGGCTGCGAGAACTTCGGGTGAAATCGCCCGTAAAAAGCGGCCAGGTGATTGTGGCCAACATCCAGAACACCGGGGTGGATGTGATCGCGACCCGGGACGCCTGAACGGGAACCAGGTAAGAAACGAAGAACAGCCCCTTGGCGGTTTGGCCGTCAAGGGGCTGTTTTCCATTTTGGACTATACGGGCACGCTTCATTTCTTTATACGCAGCGCCCGCATAGCGTTGAGAATCGCCAAGACCGAGACGCCGACATCGGCAAATACGGCGGCCCACATGGTGGCGGCCCCGAAGGCGCCGAGAACCAGGACCAGCAGCTTAACGCCCAAGGCAAACACGATGTTCTGTTGAACAATCCGTCTGGTTTTCCGCGAGATGCGGATGGCATCGGCGATTTTCGAGGGCTGGTCGTCCATCAGCACCACGTCGGCAGCTTCGATAGCGGCGTCGGAACCGAGCGCGCCCATGGCAATGCCGATATCGGCCCTGGAGAGAACCGGAGCGTCGTTGACGCCATCCCCGACGAAGGCCAGGGTTCCCCGCCCGCTCTTTTCCCTGAGAAGCCGCTCGACGTGTTCCACCTTTTCGGCTGGCAAAAGTCCGGCATACACTTCGTCAATACCGAGCGTTTTCGCCACGCTTTCTCCCACCGAAGGCTGGTCGCCGGTCAGCATCACGGTCTTCCGGATCCCTTGCGCTTTGAGGGCGGCAATCGTTTGCGCGGCATCGGGTTTGATCTCATCGGCGATGACGATATGGCCGGCATACTCCCCGTCTACTGCCACATGGACGATGGTCCCGGTCCGGTGGCAGTTCCGGTAAGGGATGCCGAGGCGGTCCATCAGCTTGCCCCCTCCGACGCTGATGAGCCGGCCGTCCACCCGGGCGGTCACGCCGTATCCGGGGATATCTTCCACGTCGCTGACCCGGCCGGTGTCGATTTCTTTTCGATAGGCTTCCCGCAGAGAACGGGATATCGGATGGTCGGAATAGCTCTCGGCCAGCGCCGCCAGTTCGAGCAGCCGCTCTTCCGGCAGAATATCCGGGTGAACCGCTGTGACGCAGAAGGTGCCTTTTGTCAGGGTGCCGGTTTTATCGAACACCACGATTTCCGTCTTGGACAACGCCTCGAGATAGTTGCTGCCCTTGACCAGAATGCCCCGGCGGGAGGCACCGCCGATTCCGCCGAAAAATCCCAGGGGAATCGAAATGACCAGGGCGCAGGGACAGGAGATGACCAGAAAGATCAACGCCCGTTGGATCCAGTCGCTCCACGCTTGGTTCCCCAAAAGGGGCGGGAGAACCGCCAGCAGGACGGCGGCTAGTACCACGAGAGGCGTGTAGACCCGCGCAAACCGGGTGATGAAATTTTCCACCCGCGCCTTTTTGCTGCTGGAATTCTCCACCAAATCGAGAATTTTGGCCACGGTCGAGTCCTCATAGGGCTTGGTTACTTTTACCCGCAGCAGGCCCCCGATGTTGATGCAGCCGCTGATGACAGAATCCCCGGGGCCGGTTTCGCGGGGAAGAGATTCCCCTGTCAGGGCGGCGGTATCCAATGTGGTCCGGCCTTCCAGCACGATGCCGTCCAAGGGGATGCGTTCGCCCGACTTGACCACAAGGATGTCTCCCACGGCTACTTCCTCCGGATCGGCCTGGCGCAGCCCATCCGGTGTTTCGAGATTGGCGTGGTCGGGACGGATATCCATCAAAGAGGCGATGGAGGCGCGGGATCGTCCCACAGCGTAGCTCTGGAACCACTCGCCCACTTGGTAGAACACCATGACCAGCACCGCTTCCGGATATTCACCGATAAAAAAGGCGCCGACGGTCGCCAAAGTCATCAGAAAGTTCTCGTCGAATACCTGCCCGCGCAGGATGTTCCGGACCGCCCTCCACAGCACATCGCCGCCGGCGAGCAGATACGGGACGAAAAACAGAAGCAGCCGAAGATAGCCCTCGGCAGGAATCAGGACGGCTGCGAGCAGAAACACGGCCCCTGCCAGAATCCGGCAGAGGGTTTTCTTTTGCTTGCGGCTCATAAGACAACTTCCCCTTTCGCGGGCCGTCAGGCCCGAATGGTGCAGTCAGGCTCAATTTTACGGCAAACAGCGACGGCGCTGTGGAAAATGTCGTCCATACGGTCTTCATCCGCTTCGATTGTCAGCTTTTGTGCCATAAAGCTCACGGAGGCTTGCCGTACACCGTCGATTTTCCGAATCGCGTTTTCCATTTTGGCCGCACAGTTAGCGCAGTCCAGTCCATCGAGTTTCCATGTTTTTTTCATAGACCAGTCATCCTTTCAAATGATGGGAAGATCATTCAGCCACGTGTTCCATACCCTGCCCGAGAATGGTCCGCACATGTCCGTCCGCCAGAGAATAGAAGACGGTTTTACCCTCCCGACGGTATTTGACCAGTTTACTCTGCTTGAGGGCGCGGAGCTGATGGGAAATGGCCGACTGGGTCATGTGGAGAAGCTGGGCGATGTCGTACACACACATTTCGCTTTCAAAAAGGACATACAGGATTTTAATCCGGGTGGAGTCCCCGAAAATCTTGAACAATTCAGCCAGGTCGTATAGGATCTCCTCGTCCGGCATATCCCGATTGACCTTTTCCACCAAATCCTCGTGTGCGTGGATGAATTCCCCGCGCTCGGGCATACTGTTGGCGGAGATCTCCTCGGTGTAATTCAACAGGGGTTCCTGGTTCTCCATAATGTCACATCCGTTCATATGAATTATTGTTCATATATTATTATATGCAGCGCCGCTATTTTGTCAAGGGGGTTAGCCAAATTTTTATCCCTCTTTTTCACCCTGACGCCCGGTGAATACCGATGAGGGACTTGCCAATTCGGGCCCCAGAGATTATAATAACCGGCAAAGAGGGGATGATGATATGGAATTTGTTTTGCGGGCATGGCGGCGAGAAGATATCCCCACGGTTGCCCGGTACGCGAACAATCCCCGCGTAGCGGAAAACCTGCGCGACATATTTCCGTTTCCGTATACCGAGGCGGATGCCGCAGCATATATCCTGAATTGCATAAAGGCGGAGGAGAAGTTGACTCTGAGAAGGGCGGTTGACATTGGTGGAGAAGCGGTCGGCAGCATCACCGTCACGCCCGGTGACGATGTGTACCGGAAAAGCGCCGAGGTGGGTTACTGGCTGGCTGAACCGTTTTGGGGTCAGGGCATTATGAGCGAGGCCATTCGCCGGATCAGCGAGGAGGCCTTTTGCCGGATGGATATTGTCCGGCTGTATGCGGAACCTTTCGCCCGGAATACGGGATCCCGCAGAGCTTTGGAAAAGGCGGGGTTTGTGCTGGAAGGGATTCTCCGGAGCAGCGTGTATAAAAACGGCCAGCTCCTCGATTCCTGCCTCTATGCCAGGCTGCGGGATCCGGACCAAAACACGGAGCCGGCAATATGAGCCTGCGGCCCGCCAGTTTATGAACTGAAAAGCCGTTTGCAGGCCATGGGGCTCGGCCTGCAAACGGCTTTTCGAAAAAGAGGACCCAATGGGATTTGGGTCCTCTTAATATGCGGCGTTTTCTATCGTCAGGGATTGCTTTTCCAGGTGGAATAGAGGATCGGGGCAAAGGACGGCGTATCCCGCATCGAGATATAATCGTTTTGCGCCACGATCAGATGATCAATGAGCTGAATTTCCACCAGGCTGAGGCAACGGCAGAGATGGCGGGTGGTTTCGAGATCCTCCCGGGAAGGCAGCGCGTGCCCGTGGGGATGGTTGTGGGCGATCACGACGGCGGTGGCGTTGTATTTGAGGGCCTCGGCTAAGATCAGACGGGTGTGGATCTCGGCGGCGTTGACGCTCCCTTCGAATACGGTGGAGCAATGCAGGACTTTGCCCCGATTGTCTAGGCAAAGCAACATCACCGCCTCGTTTTTCAGCCCGAAAAACCGGGGCAGCAGATAATTGCCGAAGTCCTGGGTACTGGTCAGAACCACGCCGTTTTCGTATTTATCCTGATAATACCGCCAGAACAGTTTGCCACAGAAACACAAGAGCATGGCTGTGTGGGGGGTGACCCCCTCCACACGGCAGAGTTCTTCGTATTCAGCCTCCAGAACGCCGGACAGACTGCCGAAGGTGTCCATCAAACGGTGGGCCAGGGGATTCGTGTCCTTGCGGGGAATGCTGTAATACAGCAGCATTTCCAGCAACTGGTGGGCATTGAATCCATCCAGGCCGGACTGAAGAAATTGCTCTTTAAACCGCTGGCGGTGCCCGTTGTGGACATGATGGGCATTGTCATCCATACGGTGTCCCTCCCACGGCCGGTTTTGGATTGATCATTTCCGGCTGCCGGGCTTATAAGGGGCGGGAGCGCCTGCCTTGCACAGAGGGCATTCGCCGGGCTCCCAGGATTCGACCTCCATGGATATGACGGAATGAAACGGCACACCGAACCGGATCCGGCCGCCGGTGCGGTCCACGATTGAGCCGACCCCGGCGATCACGCCGCCCGCCTGCCGGACAATCTCCAGCACCTCCCGAACCGATCCCCCGGTCGTGACGACATCCTCCACCACAAGGACCCGCTGTCCCGGTTGGACGGCAAAGCCACGGCGCAGGGTCATGGCGCCGTCCTCGCGTTCGGCAAAAAAGTTTTCACATCCGAGAGCGCGGCTGACCTCATAGGCCATTTGTATGGCGCCGAGAGCCGGACCGATGACAATGTCCACGCCGGCGTCCTGGAATTTCTCGGCGAGCGCAGCGCAGAGTTCCTCGCTGTAACGGGTGTTCCGGAAAATCCGCGCGCATTGCAGATAGCGGCTCGAATGCCGCCCTGATGTCAGCAGAAAATGGCCTTCCAGCAGGACTCCGGCCTCCTTGAGGATTTCCAAAGCGCGTTCCTTTGTCATAGGACACATCCCTCTTCTCCAAATTTTTCATTTCTTTTTCAGTATAGCAAAAAAATCGCGTTTTGAAAAGGCCAAGTCTTGTGCTATACTGAAAAACAGATCCATTGCGGTCACACTTCCGGAAAGGCGGGATTCTGCCATGCGGACCGTAACCGTCGGCCCAAACGATGCCGGTCAGAGGGTGGACAAGTTTTTACAGAAAACCTATCGGAATCTGCCCGTATCCATGATGTATAAATATATCCGGCAGAAGGATATCAAACTGAATGGGCGCCGATGCCAGGCCGCCGACCGGCTGAGAACAGGGGATGTCCTCACCCTGTATGTCAAGGATGAATTTCTCGGTAAGATGCCGCCGGCGTACGAGTTTCTTTCGGCATCCCGTCAGATTGATATCGTATACGAGGACGGCAATCTGCTTCTACTCAACAAAAAAGCGGGCCTACTCGTCCATCCGGACGCCGGGGAATACGGCGATACCCTCATCGGCCGGGTACAACGGTATCTCTATGAAAAGGGGGAATACGATCCGGAGCAGGAGCAGGCTTTCGCACCGGCGCTGGTCAACCGCATCGACCGCAATACCAGTGGGATCGTCATGGCGGCCAAAAATGCCGAATCCCTGCGGATCCTCAACGAAAAACTCCGGCGCAGGGAGATTCATAAGTATTACCTGTGCATCGTCCACGGCATCCCCGAGCCCAGAGAGGCGGTTCTGGAAGGGTATCTTGAAAAAAACGAGGCGCAAAACCGGGTCTATATTTCCCAAAAAGTCAAAGCCGGGGCGCGGCCGATAGCCACCCGCTACAAGGTGCTGGAGACGCGGGACGGTCTTTCGCTGCTGGAGATCGAACTGCTCACCGGCCGCACCCATCAGATCCGCGCTCATCTCGCGTCGGTCGGGCATCCTCTGCTCGGCGATGGCAAATACGGCACCAATCTTCTCAATAAGGGGACGGGGTTTACCAAACAGGCGCTTTGTTCCTACAGGCTCCGTTTTGATTTTGCCACGCCGGCCGGTTTGCTCGAGTATCTCGACGGCAAAGAGTTTGCGCTGCCTGAGGTCTGGTTTGCCCAGGCGTTTCGGAGCGGAACCGTTGGCAGACGGTGACAAGGACCTGTAGGAAGATAAAAAAAATCCGCCTCTGAACAGAGGCGGACCGGAAAAACCGAAGGGAGACTTATTCCGCGACGATATTCACGTTCTTAGCGCGCAGCTTATCGCTGTTTTTCGGATCGGGTTCGGTCTCAAACGTGACCTTCTGCCCCTCGGTGAGGGTCTTGTAGCCGTCCACCTGAATGGCGGAGAAATGCACGAACACGTCCTCGCCGGCCTCTTCGCTGGAAATAAATCCGTATCCTTTTTCCGCATTGAACCATTTTACAGTGCCGTTGTACATTGCATGGGTCCTCCTTGAAAAATAGTGGTAATCGTGTGGCAAACAAAAAACTCACCGAGCGGTAAATCATCATACGACCATGACTTACAACCCATGTGAGCTCTGTTACACGTCGTGATTACAAGTATCAGTATATCACGGCCGCTTTCGTTTGTCAACTTGGAATTATTTGAGAAACCCCTGCGGCGCAAACTCGTGAAAAAAAGACGCCGCATAATATTGGGGGCGGTGCTGGTTGAAGGAGACCACGCCGGGCAGCCGGGGAACCCCGATATGAACTTTCACGCCGACATGCCGGTATCCCCAAATCGCGGGCGGAACTTTGGTCACGATATCGTTGCCGTTTTCCACCCGCAGAGTTTTGAACACCCGTTTGTTATACGACTTTCGGAAAGCGCGGTTGCCCACACGCGGACACCCGAACAGATACACCTCAAAGTCCCTGTGAGGATAATGGTATTCGAGATCAAGCGCACACAGCACCGCGAGCGCCGCGCCGTAAGAATGCCCGGCCACCCGGATATACCGCACCTCCGGTGTGACGGCTTGGAGGATCCGGTCCCGCACCGACGGGCGTTTGTAGGCGCTGATGAATCCCGCGTGTACGCGGATTTTGGGGTTGCAGCCGTCATAAGGTATGCAGGTTTTGAAAAAGGTGAGGTTGACTTTCCAGTCCTTAGCCGAGTTGGATCCTCGAAACGTTATATACAGCGTGTCCCCCCGCAGACGGAGATAGCACTGCACGCCGTTGCAGTCGTCGATGATCTCCAGCGTCATCCCCGGGAAATGGGGCTGCAACTCTTTATATGCGAGGGCGCTGAGTTCCATGCCGTACATCGTATCGTTGACGTTCATCCCGGATCACCTCCCTACAGATTATGCAGGGGGCGAAAAATCCATGCTTGGACGGCTGGAGGACCAGGCAATCCCTGCACGAGGCTCCGGTGCCGGAGACGGACGCGATGCCCCTGTGGAATTTGCCGTTGACAAAAATTGTCGAATAAGCATTGACGGAATGCCTGGGAATTGGTATACTGAATTGGGTATTATTACCAATTAATGGGTGTTCTGCAAAGATCATCAAGGGAAGTGGAACGATGAAAGCATCGGGGAAAACCAGGAAAAGAAAAGCCGTGTGGATTTTTGCAGGAACGGGGTTGCTGCTGGCAATTCTGGGCGTGTTTTTATGGATATGGCTGGGACGGACATCCGGCATCCAGACGATAACGCTCGATCCCAACTATCAGGAACTGTTCACGGAGGAGCAGGTCAAGGCCCATAAGATGCATCTGCCGGAATATGACACCGACACCACCATCGGGTATCTCAATCAGGACGGCACCAAGTCCCTGTATGTGTATGCGGCCCCCATCCAGTATAAAAGCGAGGCCGGGGGCTGGGTGCAGATTGACACCCGGCTGGCCACGCTGGAGGACGCGGATCTGCTTGCACAGGGGTTTGCCTACACGGTAGCCTCCAACAATATCGTGCCGCTTTTTCCGCAGGAACTGTCTCAGGAGAGCGGCATCCGCCTTTCGACAGAGACGGTGTATACTTTTGGAGTGGATACCGACCGGTCGATCCGGGGCCGGGTGGTGTCCACGGACAATTTGATTGGCCAGGAAAAAAACATGGTGGTGTATGACGACGCCTTCGGCAGCGGCACCAGCGCCCGGTTTTATCCATCTTCCCTCGGGGTCAATGCCGAGATTTCTATAGACGAAGCCCCATCCGACGGCAAGCTGACGATGTGGCTGCAAATGCCGTACAGCACCGAACTGGTAATGACAAACGGCGGCTACCTGACCATCAACACCCTGGAAAAAGAGGCCGAAACCCTGGGACTGATTCAGAAACCGCTTCTGAAGAGGGCGGATGGCAGCATTGATTACAACGGCACGGTCACTTTCACCCGGCTGAGTTCCGATTATTACCTGCTGGAATTCACATTCGACCAAGAGGCATTGAATAAGGGGTCCACGGTTTTCCTTTCATTCGAGATGCGCCGGGAAAAACAGCCCGACAATGCGCTGTATTCGAATTTCCCCGATCTCGAATACGCTTATCTGCGCAATTATACGGTTATTGGGAACAGCCCGGACTACGGCATTGGGCAGCTGCTGATCCGCTATATGTTTACTTCGACGTTCCATTTGCAGGCCGACGATATTCTCAGCGCTTCGTATTCCACCTACTCCCTGACCGAAAATCCCGACCAACTGGAGCTGAGAACAGTCTTAGAGGATTGGTGCAGTCTGACCGGCAACTGGAACGACCATTATCAGATCGGCGGCCGTACCTCGCTGCTCGAAACCAGTCAGCCGGAACTGTGCTTTGACATCACCGAGGAGGTCAAGATGTGGTGCGGAGATCCGGACGGTCAGCTCGAACACAACGGGGTACTGCTCAAATCCGCGCAGGAGCAGGAAGGACTATACAATGTTCTGCTCAGTAACGACAATACGCTTTACCGCAATCACACGGAAGTCCGCTTGAAATGACTGAATCAAAACCTCTCAGGATATCGGAACCTAAGCCGCCGGCGGGCTAACCGTCATCGTCAGGGTAAACGGATCGTGTTCATATCCGTTATCATAATTCTTTCTTTTGACAGCGCGGGCAAAACGCACTGCTCCGGCCGCCGATCACCATGCGGCACAGCGGTTGCCCGCAGACCGGGCAGGGCTCTCCCTTTTTTCCGTAAACCTGTAAAAACGGCGTGTTGCGGTAATCCTTTCCTTTGGTTTCAAAATACTCTTCCGGCGTGATGCTGTTTTTTTCGATAAAATAGGACAGCCGCTCCGGAACAATTGTAGCCAGGCGTTCCCACTCCTCTCCGGTTAGGCTACATGCAAGGCGCGCCGGGTAAATCCGCGCTGCAAATAAAATCTCGTCGGAATAAATATTCCCGATTCCGGCAACGGCGCTTTGCTCCATCAGGCACTCTTTGATGGCTTTTTTCCGTTTTCCGAAACAGGCTTTCAGATATTCGGCCGTTAAAGCCGGGTCAAACGGTTCCTTCCCCAACTTCTCAATCCCACTGTATGAATCGGCTTCCTCCTTTTGTAACAGCCAGAACCGCCCGAAGCGGCGGGTATCCGAAAAACGCAGTTCCTCACCGTTGTTTAACCGAAAGAGAAGGTGCGTGTGCTTTTCTTCCGGGAAACCGGCCGGGGCCAGCAAAAGGCAGCCGGTCATGCGCAAATGCAAGATCACGCGGTCGCCGCTATTCAGCCATAGAAGCAGATATTTTCCACGGCGTGCCATGCCGGTAAGGGTCTGTCCCACCAGCCGTCGGCAAAATTCGTCGCCGTTGGGGTATGCGATCACTTCCGGGCGGTTCAAAACGACATTCTTTATCACCAGTCCTTGTAGCTGTGGGTCAAGCACCCGCTTTATCGTTTCCACTTCGGGCAATTCCGGCATGACGGTCACCGCCTTTTTTGGCAGATTTTCTGATCTGCTCATGGTAAAAATAATTGACCATTATGGGGGAGGCGCCAAAGGGCCTCTTCATGCTGTCGTCGTTGGTCACATAGTCCAGACCGATTTGACCGGCATAGGCTTTCAGCTTTTTGTCCAGCGTTTCCCAATAGAGGCGGCTCCCGTCACAATAAATCTCGCGGTAGAGGGGAAGCAAATGCGGGCGCGTATTTTGGATATAGTCCATGATGACCGCTTTGTAGCTGCCGCGCAGATTGAGATTTTCCAGCCAAATCAAATGGCACTGTTTTTTTACCCGTTGGATTATGGCTTCCACGTCCGTAATACCCGGAAAAATCGGGGAAATAAAACAGGTTGTGCGAACACCTGCGCGATAAAAAGCCTCCATAGCGGCAAGCCGGCGCTCGATGGACACCGCGTTATCCATATCGGATCGAAAATTCTCGTCCAACGTGTTGACAGACCAGGAAACGCGGGCGTCCGGGAACGTCTGTATCAAGTCCAGATCGCGCAGGATCAAATCGCTTTTGGTGGCGATGCTGAGCTTTGCGCCGCTGCCCTGCAGCTGCTCCAGCAAAGCGCGTGTGCGCCTATAAGTTTCCTCTTGCGGCAGATAGGGGTCTGTGACAGAGCCGATAAACAGCTCTTTTCCTGCATACCTTTCAGGATTTTTTATCGCCGGCCAAAACTTCACATCCAAAAAGGTTCCCCAAGGCTCGGTGTGGCCGGTAAAGCGCTTCATAAAGGACGCATAGCAATACCGGCAACCATGGGTACAGCCCACATAAGGGTTGACCGAGTATTCGCATACCGGCAGGTTGGATGGGGAGAGGACGTTTTTGACTTCAATTTCTTGAATGATCGGAGACTCCATGCTCACCAGCCTCCCCTGTGGATATGTCCTTCCGGACGGCTGTCGTATTGCGCCAAAACCCGCTCATCCTCTTTAGGATAGCCAACCCCGATAAAGCACGGGGTCATCCAGCCCTGCGGCACACCGAGTTTTTCCAGTACGATGTTGTGCTCTTTGTTCAGTGGAATACGCAGGGAGTAGCCGAGCCCCTCGTTAATCACGGCAAGCAGGATATTTTCCGCAACGCACCATGCGGTCGCAAGCGGATTGAGTTTGCTCACCCATTCGGCGTTGAGTTGGCGGCATTTGAACAGCGGGACGATCACATACGGACAGTCAACCAGCATGGTATATTGCCGGGGCATGGCGTAAGCATACATCTCCTGGGCCCCATTCAGCTTCCGGTTTTCGTATTTGCTCAAATCAAACCGGTCCGCTATGTATTTGGCATAAGCAAAGGCGTTTTCCTTTTCTTCCTTTGTATGCAGGACAATGAACTGCCAGTTCCGATAGTGGTCCCAAGAGGGGGCTTTCATTCCGGCGGCAAGAATCCTCTTGACCGCTTCAAAGTCGACCTCCTTATCCGTCCATTCCCGGCTGGTTTTTCTTTTGTCGATTACATCGTTGAATTCCACGGTGGTATTCCTCCTATAACGCGGACATGGGGGGTTCCTTCGGTTGCTCCTTGGCTAAAAAGCTTTTCTGCGCTCCCTGTAGGATGGTGTCCTCTGGCTTTACATGGCCTAACAGCAGGGGCGAAGCGGGGTCATGGAGCCGAAAATTTTCCCTCGCTTTTTGCGGACTCGTGTTTGCGTAACAATATTTGCATCCGTTCAGACAGGTATCATAAGCCCCTATATCCCGGCTTTCAATACAATGACAGCCCTGCCGCAGCCCTTTGTGCTTCAAATTCTTGAAGGTAATGGCGTTGGCCTGTCCCAGAATGTCAAGTGTCATACATCCGGAAGCGTGAATACCATACCGTGTAAAATCGCCGTTTGTGCCGCAGGTCTGAATGCGGATCCCATACTTTTGGGCAATGCGGCCTAAGCCCTGCGCCAGAGCGTCCATATCTTCTCCGGACATCGGAATCAGTTCGGGCATATTGGTTTCCAGCTTTTTATACATCTCCACAAAGCTGAAAATGCAGCGGTCAATATGAGGAGCGAGGGTTTGAGCCATGCGTTCAAAGGTTTCCATGTGGCGCGAAATCGTATATTGATCCGTGAGCAAAACGGGGTCATACCGCCATGCGATGCGCTGTTTTCCCACCAGCTTTGACAGTGTCTTCAGCGTTTGCAGGCTTTCCTCAATCGAGGGGACCCCCGGCTCCATATCTTTGCCATAAGCGGTAATCGTATAATGAAAATAGGTAGGAAAACGATCCGTAATCTCATGCAAGCGGGGCAGTATCGGTTTATAATTTTTTGAGCAGAACACCACGCAATCCACCTTGTCGGGGGTCAATTCATACCGCGTGACCTTGTTCGGGAAAAGCGGATTGCGCGACAGAACATATCCCTCCGAGAAACGGCGCAATAGCCAGGCGGTGTAATATTGTACGGTGTCTGTTCGTCCGCCTGTATTGATAATCATTCCTGTACCTCCCGTATTGTCTCAAATTTTTCTTTCATATGATGCGAAAAAAGCGTGGTCAGCCGCACCAACTCGGCAATATCGCTTTCGGATAATTCGCTCATAGCGTCTATTTCCGCATGAGCGGCGGGCGGGATAATTCTCTGGGTGTATTCCATACCCGCAGTTGTAAAACGGACGATCTTATTTCGACGGTCTGTTTCAGACTCGGTCAGGGATACATAGCCCTGTTTTAAAAACTTTTTGATAATGGCGCTCACGGTCTGTTTTGTCGCGGACAGCCGTTCGCAGATAGCCGATTGCAAACAGCCGTCCGGCGTGAACCAAATAATATCCAGCACAAACAATTCCTTAGCTGTCAAGCCGTGCTTTCTGGCATATAATTCATAAGCGGCAAACTGTACGTCCCGCAGCTCTCCATATTGATTGACATAGGCCCGTACCTTTTCACGGTTCATCCAATCACTCCAATTTTTGATGGTCAATTATTTGACTATAGGATATCATAATCTATTGGCAATGTCAATAGATATTCTCAAAATACGAAGGATTTTAGAAGATGACGGATCCCTGTATTCTTGCTACCGGATGGAGACAAAGATGTCGGGGATGATCCTGGCAATGGGCTTGACATTTTTGCTTTAGCTTGTTACTATGTTAACATAAAATACTGGAGATGGAGAGGATGGATCAAATCCTATGAAGCGAGTTTTTGTCACAGTTGCGGCGGCGCTTATGTCCCTGTCCCTGCTGGCCGGATGTTCATCCAAAAAGGCGGAATATATCGTGCTGGACGAGGCGTTGTCCGACGAGGTCTATGCCATTGGGTTCCGTAAGAACGATCAGGCATTGCGGGACGCGGTGCAGCAGGCTCTGGTAGAACTGAAAAAAGACGGCACGGCGGCGGAAATCTCCAACACGTGGTTTGGGGAGGACATCACCATCATTCCCGACAGCTTCACCCCTGCCGAATCCACCGACGATTCTCTGAACAAGGTGAAGGAGAAAGGGGAATTTGTACTCGGGCTGGACGATTCGTTCCCTCCCATGGGCTATGACAAGGATGGGGAGATCGTAGGGTTCGATATTGATCTGGCAAAGGCGGTTTGTGAAAAACTGGGCGTCGAACTGAAGCTTCAGCCCATCAATTGGGATCAGAATGTCAGCGAACTCAACAGCGGCAACATCGACTGCATCTGGAACGGCATGTCGGTGGACGAGGATCGGGAAGAGGCCATGAATCTGAGCGAGCCTTATATGGAAAACCGCCAGGTGGTGGTCACGCTCAAGGAAAACAACATCAATTCCCTGGAGGATCTGAAGGACAAATCAGTGATCCTCCAGGCAGGTTCCACAGCGGTCAAGGCGCTGGACGGCCGGGCGGATGTCAAGGCCACTTTGAAGGACGGCAAAGCCAGCGAGGTCGACAACAATGTGGTGGCAATGTATGAATTGTCCAAAGGCACCGGTGACGCTGTGGTCATGGATGAGATCGTCGCCCGCTATTACATAGCGCACATGACCGAGCTGGAGGGCGCCGCGGCGTAATCCCGGGCAGATTCTCAGTTGCTTTCATAAGGGCCGGGTTTCAGCCGGCCCTTATTTCTGCATGGACGGCTCCTCCAATGGAAGGGAAATCTCCTGAAAAGGCCCAATAGAAAGGATGGTCTCAGGCATGGTCAATATGACATGGAATGAAATCCTGTCCATGATTGTACGAATGCTGGGCGCATCGGTCACCACTTTGCAGTTGTTCTTTTTCACCCTGCTTTTCGCCCTGCCCCTGGGCATGCTGCTGGCGGTGGGGCGCATGTCCCGGATCAGGCCGCTGAGTTGGGCGATTCGGGCCTACCTGCTGGTCATGAGGGGAACGCCTTTGATGCTGCAACTGATTTTTTTCTGGTTCTTTTTGCCTTTCCAGTCCCGGCTGGTGGCGGCCATTATCACCTTTTCTCTCAATTACGCCGCTTATTTCGCCGAAATCTATCGGGGCGGCATCGAGGGTGTGCCGGTGGGACAACGGGAAGCCGCCAATGTTCTGGGATTTTCCAAATCCCAGACATTTTTCCGTATCGTGCTGCCCCAGGTGGTCAAAAAGATCCTGCCCCCCATGGGCAACGAATTTATGACCCTGGTTAAGGACACATCCCTGGCCCAGGTGATCGCGGTGGTGGAAATAACCGCCCTGGCCAATAAGCTCCAGGCGTCCTACGTGTCCCTGCTGCCCATCGTCACGGCCGGCGTTTTCTATCTTCTTATGAACGCCGTGGTATCCAAATGCTTTTCAGTGGCTGAAAAAAAGCTCGGTTATTATCGGTAAAGGAGGAGAAAACCGGTGCCTGTTTTGTCGGTCCAGAACATTTCCAAATCGTTTGGGAAAACCCCTGTACTTCGGGATATCTCCTTTGTGGTGAATCAGGGGGAGGTGCTGTCCATCATCGGTCCCTCCGGTTCGGGCAAGTCCACCTTACTGCGCTGCTGTACCCTGCTGGAAAGGGTGAATAACGGGGACATTATGTATGGGGATCTGACCATGGTCCGTTCCGGGGAGAATGGGAAGGGCCTGTACAGTTCCCCGGCCGTCTTGCAGCAGATCCGCCGCCGGTTCGGTCTGGTTTTTCAGAATTTCAATCTCTTTCCCCATTTTTCCGTCATGCGGAACATGACCGAGGCGCCCGTCCGGGTGGGGGGCAAATCCAGGGGCGAAGCCATGGAAGAGGCCCGGCGGCTTCTGCACGATGTCGGGCTTCAGGACAAGGAGGACGCGTATCCCTGTGAATTGTCCGGCGGGCAGCAGCAACGGGTGGCCATAGCGCGGGCTTTGATGCTTCATCCGGATATTCTTTTTTTTGACGAGCCTACTTCTGCCCTGGATCCGGAACTGACGGGCGAAATTCTCCGGGTCATCCGTCAACTGGCAGAGGCCCATATGACCATGGTGGTAGTGACCCACGAAATGGCCTTTGCCCGGGATGTCTCCGACCGGGTAATCTTTATGGACGGCGGGGTTATCGTGGAACAGGGCGATCCCCATAAAGTTATCGAAGAACCCGAAAACGAAAGGACGCGGGCCTTTTTGGCCCGCTTCCATCAGGACTGATCCATGCCGGATGGGCCGCCGCTCATCCGGTCTTTTTATACGTGGAAGGCAGAGTGCGGGGCTGTAATCCCATTTTGCTTCGATAAGGAGGCTTCCCTGGAGATATGCCAGCCGGTTACAAAGGCGTTTCTTAGGTTTTTAACCGATTGGCCAGCCCAGCATATACTGGGAATGTACAAGCTCCTTAAGATATCTTCAGGAAGGGAAGAATCCTTTATGCCAAATGATTCATCAATATTTCGCAACCCCTGCTGTTCCTGCTGCGGTTGTTGCCGGGGCCCGACAGGTCCTACGGGTCCCACTGCCCCGTCAATATATGCACAACAAAGAAAATGCCGTAACCATGCAGCTTTCAGCTATCTTAAAGACAATTAAACAGCCCCTATGATTACACCTAAAACGCCGTAGCAAGGTTGGACAAGCCTTGATATGGCGTTTTTAAGTAAGGACAGCCCTTGCCGCAGCTTAAAAAGTTGTGGCGTTTTTTCATGCCCGCAGGAAAGGAGGCACAGCCGGAATGTATTTCACAGAGGACGAACAGTGGGCGTTTGAACTGCTCATGCAGCAGAAGCCGGGATTTGACCGCTATCAATCCGGTTGTGCCGGAGATGATGAAGATTGCGGCACTTGCCGTTTCTACCGCCCCGGGTGGAAATATGAGTTTTGCGTTTTCAAAGAGTGTCCCTATTGCCCCGGCAAAAGGACGCGGAAAACGCACGCCAGCATGGACAAATAGACGGGCAAAAGCCCTTGTGCCATGCGGCTTTGCAGACGCGAAAACGGCAAAGGGCATATTGCAATACCAAAACAGCCGAAAACGGCTTTCTAATTGTCCACGCATACCAAGAGAGGAAGTGAGGAAATATGGCAGTTTTCAGAGTGGAGCGAAATACGGGATATACCGTTATGAGCAACCACCACTTGCGAAACAAGGAATTGTCCTTAAAGGCAAAGGGCTTGTTGTCGCAAATGCTTTCGCTGCCCGAAGATTGGGATTATACCCTTGCGGGCTTATCCCATATCAACCGGGAGAAGATCGACGCAATCCGCGAAGCGGT
>CABUKB010000006.1 GCA_902492045.1 uncultured Oscillospiraceae bacterium
TTGTGTTATCGTATTCATAGCGGATAGGGTGGCACCTGCCTTTCGGTTTTGTCTTAGCAACTCAACCTTAACACAGGCCATCCCTATTCGCTATCTTTTTTTATTCCCTTTTGTCACACATCATTGTATCACATACAGTCTTGGTCCCCTTTTCTTTTCGGATACCTTGTAACACGGGCGGGTTTATGCTATGATATACAAGATCACGGCATGATAGGAATACGCTTGTAAGGCGGTATATTCAGAAATAGAGCGATGAGGTGACCGATATTGGGACTGATAAAAGCGTTGTTCGGAGACTATAGCAAACGGGAGATCAAGCGGATCCAGCCGATGTGCGACAAAGTGCTGGCTCTGGAGGAGACCTACCGCGCCATGAGCGAGGAGGAGCTCAAAGCCCAGACCGAGAAGCTGCGGGATCGCCTGAAAATGGGGGAAAGCACCGACGACATCCTTCCCGACGCATTCGCCGCCTGCCGCGAGGCTTGCGACCGGGTGCTTGGAATGCGGCCGTTCCCGGTGCAGATCCTCGGCGGCATCATCCTGCACCAGGGCCGGATCGCCGAAATGAAGACGGGGGAAGGCAAGACCCTGGTGGCGACCCTGCCTGCCTATCTCAATGCCCTGTCCGGCGAGGGGGTTCATATCGTCACGGTCAACGATTACCTCGCCCGCCGCGACAGCGAGTGGATGGGGAAGGTTTACCGCTATATGGGCCTGACGGTGGGCCTGATCGTCCACGACTTGGACAACAACGCCCGGCGGCAGGCGTACGCCGCCGATATTACCTACGGCACCAACAACGAACTGGGCTTCGATTACCTGCGGGATAATATGGTCATATACAAGGAGAACAAGGTCCAGCGGGCCCATCACTTCGCCATCGTGGATGAGGTCGACTCCATTCTGATCGACGAGGCGCGCACCCCGCTGATTATATCCGGCCAAGGGGACAAATCCACCGACTTGTACCAGCAGGCGGACCGCTTCGCGAAAACGTTGAAAATCACCAAGGTCAAGGAGATGGACGCCAAGGAGGAGCAGGATACCGTCGATGGCGACTATATCGTCGATGAAAAGGCCCGCACCGCGACCCTGACCCAGTCGGGTGTCAAAAAGGCGGAGCAGGCGTTCGGGGTGGAAAACCTCATGGATCCCGATCAGGTTACGCTGCTGCACCATATCAACCAGGCGATCAAGGCCCGCGGCGTCATGACAAGAGATGTGGATTACGTCGTCAAAGACGGACAGGTCATCATCGTGGATGAGTTCACCGGGCGCCTGATGTTCGGCCGCCGGTATAACGAGGGTTTGCATCAGGCCATTGAGGCCAAGGAAGGGGTCAAGGTGGAACGGGAGAGCCGGACCCTCGCCACCATCACCTTCCAGAACTATTTCCGTCTGTACAAAAAGCTCTCCGGAATGACCGGTACCGCCAAAACCGAGGAGACGGAATTCCAGCAGATCTACAAGCTCGATGTTGTCGAGATTCCCACCAATAAGCCGATGATCCGCAAAGATCTGCCGGATGTTATTTATAAAACGGAAAAAGGTAAATTCAACGCGGTCATTGATCAGATCGCGGAATGCCATGAGCGCAGACAGCCGGTGCTGGTCGGCACCATCTCAATCGAGAAGTCCGAGCGTCTCTCCAAGCTGCTCAAGCAGCGGGGGATCCCCCATGTGGTGCTCAACGCGAAATACCACGATAAGGAAGCGGAAATCGTCGCCCAGGCCGGTAAGATCGGCGCCGTGACCATCGCCACCAACATGGCGGGCCGCGGCACCGATATCAAGCTTGGGGGCAACGCCGAATATCTCGCCAAGGCGGAGATGCGCCGGATGGGGTTCCCGGAGGAACTGATCGTGGAATCGACCGGATTCGGGGAGACCGACAATCAAGAAATTCTGGATGCCCGCCAGGCTTTCCAGGATCTTGAGGCGAAGTATAAAGAGGAGATCCGCCCCGAGGAGGAAGCGGTCAAGGAAGCCGGAGGTCTTTTCATCCTGGGCACCGAACGGCATGAATCCCGCCGGATCGACAATCAGCTCCGTGGCCGGTCGGGCCGTCAGGGCGATCCCGGCGCGTCCCGTTTTTACCTCTCCCTGGAAGACGATCTGATGCGTCTGTTCGGGGGAGAGCGGATCAACAATCTCATGGAGATGCTCGGCATTGACGAGGATACCCCCATTGAGAATAAGATGCTCACCAACTCCATCGAAAGCGCGCAGCGCAAGGTGGAGGAGCGGAACTTCGGCATCCGCCGCGACGTACTCCAGTACGACGATGTGATGAACCGTCAGAGGGAGTTGATCTATGCGCAGCGGGACAAGGTGCTTGACGGTGAGAATATCCGGGAATCCATTGTGGGGATGATTCGCGAATCCATTGAGGCCACCGTCGCCCAATACACCGCCGGGGACGACCACGGAGAGTGGAATCTGGACGGCCTGAGAGAGTATTATGCGGGCTGGCTGACGAAGGAAGAGGATTTCCGCTATGACGCCCAGCAGCTCGAGGATCTCGACCGGAAGGAACTGGCCGAACAGCTCACCGGCCGGGCCATGACCATCTATGAGGCCAAGGAAAGCGATTACGGGTCTCTGATGCGGGAACTCGAACGGGTGGTCCTGCTCAAAACGGTGGACCGGTATTGGATGGACCACATCGACAATATGGAGGAACTGCGCAAGGGGATCCATCTGCGCGCATACGGGCAGAAGGATCCGGTTGTGCTTTACCGCATGGAGGGTTTCGACATGTTCGACCAAATGATCGCCTCCATTCGGGAAGACACCGCCCGGCTGATGCTGACCGTTCAGATCCGGCAGAAGGAGGAACCCAAACGGGAGCAGGTGGCCAAGCCCACCGCGACCTCTGCCGACGGCACCGACCGGCCCCGCACCGTCCGGAAGACGGCGGCGCAGAAAGTGGGACGCAACGATCCCTGCCCTTGTGGCAGCGGCAAGAAATACAAAAAATGCTGTGGCCGGGACGCTGCGGATTGAACCGGGGGAGGATATCCCTTCCGGCGGGAGGGATTCCCCGCCGCCACGGGGGACCCGTTTCAAATTTCCAGGCGGATTATTTTGCTAAACAGAAAAGGAAGATGGGATTGTGAAACTCGGAATCGTAATCTGATGATCTGGTTTCGTAAGGCTTTATTACTCCATGTTAGCAGATGAATCCTTATGGCTTTCAGGAACCCGATTTTTAAAAAGTGTGAATTCTCATGCAGATCCATGCGGCCACATCCCGAAATGGTGTAAAAACGGTGTAGTGAGAAATTGGGGAATACCGAGAAGGGCCCTGTGCAACACGGATATCGCTCATACGTTAACCGTATATCATGAACAAATCCATGGAAATTTAAAAAGGTGGCAATCGCCCAATAAGCGGTTGCCACCTTTTTCTATTAAGTAGTATAATACTGTGCCTGGGCATACCACAACTCGTGATACTTGCCGTTTTCATCCGCAACCAACTCATCGTGATTGCCCTGCTGCACAATCTGCCCGTTATCAAACACGGCGATTTCGTCACAGAACCGGCAGGAAGAAAGCCGGTGACTGATATAAATGGCGGTTTTGTCATCCACGATTTCGTTAAATTTGGAATATACCTCATATTCCGCCACCGGATCGAGTGCGGCAGTCGGTTCGTCAAGCACAATAAACGGAGCATCTTTATATAGAGCTCTGGCAAGGGCGATCTTCTGCGCCTCCCCTCCAGAGATTTCCACACCGTTTTCCTCAAAATCCTTATAAAGGCAAGTGTCAAGTCCTTCCGGCATTTCTTGTAGGCGAGCGCCGAACCCGGCTCTTTCGAGACAGTCTTTTATGCGCTCCTTATCATACTTCACGTTAGCGGCAACGTTCTGCCCTAGGCTGAAAGAAAACAGTTGAAAATCCTGAAACACCACCGAAAAAATGGACATATATTCGTCATAGTTATATTTTTTGATGTCAATGCCATTGAGCAAAATTACCCCTTCCGTCGGATCATAGAGACGGCACAATAGCTTGATAAAGGTGGTTTTACCACTTCCGTTCATGCCAACGACTGCAAGGCGTTCCCCAACATGAAACTTTATTGACACATGCCGCAGGGCATATACATCGGAAGCCGGGTATTTGAAAGACACATCACAAAACTCAATTTCATAGTCGTTATCGCCGTCTTCACAAAAGGCTCTTTTCTCAACGGGGAGTGTGCCTTGATACATGGTGTTGGGTATATCGATATAATCAAATATTTCATGCAGATAAATATTATTATTTTTCAGCTGCACAAAAATATCGAACAAGCTGGTCACTGCAGAAACAAATTTTGCGACTGTACCAGTATACAAAACAAAATTTCCTATACCAAAAGCTCCCATATACGCTTTGGCACCGATAAAAATATACAGCGTAAGGTTCATAATAAATCCAACACACGATTTAACTCTCGCAAATCGCGAACTAGCCCTCACGATATTTGTCAGATAAGCCGGATGGAGTATATAATTTAGCCATGATTTTTGTATCAGCGGCGATTCATTGAACAGGCGTATTTCGGCTCCTGACTCATAGTTATCAAGCAACTGCAAATAAAAAAATCCTACTCTATTGTCATCCGCTAAATTTTTGATTTCCTTAAAATATACAGTGGAAGATTTGCTGGTCATTTGAATGCTTGTAACAATGTTGAAGCACAGCAGAACAAGGATAATCAAAATAGAAAGCGGAGAATTCATAAAGCTCCATAACCCATGATATTCCCCCGGAGCTTTTAACGTAAAGAGACTGATTGTTAATGTAACCGATAAGATAATGGATGCAATAGCATTCACAAAGGTTTCAACTGGCCATGACAGTCGTATCAGGCCAAAACAATTCGCATTTTGCGCCTGAAATATTCGGTCCCTTTTTAAATGCGTTTCGGGATTTTCCAGATGTTCATACTGCATTTTCATGTTTACAGAATTGAAATACTGTGAGATAGAATGCCACATGTTCTGATCGGCAATACTGATTTTTCTGGAAACCAGGCGGTTCAAAACCGACATAATCAAATTAATGGTAACACTTAAAGCTGCATAAACCATCAACTGGCCGGGGGTTTCCCCTGCCGCTATTCCGCTGATTAGCTGTGATGTAAAATAGAGCGTTGCATAAGGTGAAATCACTGCGATAACAGCGCGCAGTACCTTATATATTATTATATCCTTGTCGATCATATAAAGCAGCTTATATCCTCGGAGTATTGTCTGGAGTTCGCATTTTGCCTCCTTAATCAGAACATTCACGCGCCCTCCTTTTCCGCCTCTTTATAATAACGGCTTTGAAGTTCATAAAGCTCCGCATATTTTCCGCCTGCCGCCATGAGTTCATCATGCGAGCCTTCCTCCGCAATCGTTTTCCTGTCAAGAAAAATAATACGGTCACAAAATCGGGTGGAGGCAAGACGGTGTGAAATAAATATGGACGTTTTGGTCGCCGTAGTTTTGTTGTAGTTTTCGTACATTCGGCTTTCTGCTATAGGGTCCAACGCAGAAGTCGGCTCATCAAGCACAAGAATCGGCGCGTTTTTATAAATAGCGCGGGCAAAAAGTAGTTTTTGTTTTTCACCGCCGGATAATTCTGTGCCGTTTGCATGGATAGACTTGTTTATCGGCGTATCAATCCCTTCCGGAAGGGATTGAATCTTTTCGGTAAGGCCCGATAACCGAATAACCGTATCTAACTTTGATTCATCAATTTTTTCTTTTTCGCATACGGCGATGTTTTCCGCTATGGAGATCGGCAGTATATTGGAAGTCTGAAAAATAGCGGAAATCAGGGAATAATACTCTTCACGGTTGTATTCGTCAATCTCATGCCCGCCTACGAGGATTTTTCCCGATGTTGGAGTGTAAAGTCCACAAATCAGCTTTACCAGGGTGGTCTTGCCAGCGCCGTTTAAGCCTACGACTGCTAATTTTTCGCCTGCCCGTATGGTGAGGTTTATGTTTTCCAGGGCCGGCGTTTCGGCTTGGGGGTATGTAAAAGACACTTTTTCAAGCCGGATTTCAAGCGGTTTGCCATACGAGGGAATCGGCACTCCTTTTCCGTGATTAAATCTATCGGAAATTTCCAGATATTCTCTGTAGTCGCAGATTTCAAGGCTTGCATTGTGAATGGAAGACCAACCGGATAAAATACTAGAAAACCAGACATTAAAACTGGATATAGCCGAAAAATACAACACAAAATCCCCGGCAGAGATGTCGCCTTCCACTGCACGCCATATCAGATAGGCATAAGCAGCTCCATCGCGAAGCAGGGCAACAGCAAAATCCACCAGCGATATCAAAAAGCTTTTATTTTCCAAATCCAGTAAAAGGTTTTTGTATTTGTATGAGGTGGATTTAGACGCTTCTGTCAACCATTTATCCATGGAAAACAGCCGGACATCTTTGGCAATACTAAAATTTTCTGAAAGCCTCGAATAGTACATGAGCTTTCGTGATTCTGCTTCACGTTTGTCTTTTGTTTTGTGCGTATAATGGCGAAGCCATTTCAGAGGCAGATAGTTTACAAATGAAGTGGCTATCAGAATCAAAATGATCAACGGACTCAGCGTTGTCAAAACACCTCCGAAAAGGAGAAAACAAGCAATATTGATTACAAGGCTCGATAAGGTTGACGGAAGTGTTGCGGTCATGGTGTGATTATGTTTTACCGCTTGCTTTGCCTTGCTGCTCAATATCTGAACATTTGGATCTTCTAAGAAGGCATAATCAATCGTCATTCTCTTTTTTTCATACAAAATCTCAAAATATGACCAGCTATTGCAATCATATATTTGCTTCTGCTCGTCAATTCCGTTATTAACAAGATCAATGAGTAACTTAACAAAAAATATTCCGACGATAATAAATGCGATTTTTGTAAAAGTATTGCTAAACTCCAGCCGGTCAAGGATAATTTTTGGCGTATACATGGACAGGAGCGTTGCAAGAACGCTAAACGGTATTCCCACCGCGACCATGTATATAACTTTACTATTAAATTGGCGAAGAATCTTGAAATAATACACCAGATTCTGCCAGAGCGTATATTTCGGTTTCTTCTTTAAACTTTTTTGGCCTTTCTCTTTTTTCATGCTCCCCACCCCCTGCCGCTATCTTAGCATACAACCCCGTTTTTATGGCGATTTCTGCACGAACGGTATAAAATATTGCACGAATGGGATCATAGCGGCAGCAGTACCTCGGTAGCGAACACGCCTCTCTCGTCTTGGCGGTTGACATAGCCGTTATATTTTTCGGTAAGACGGTCGATCCGCATCAATCCGAAACCGTGGCTTTCGCTGTTTTTGCTGGATAGATACGTTTTGCCGGATTTTTTGATGTCGCCGCCGACAGAATTGGAAACGGAAATATAAAGCTGCTCTTTCAGTACACCGATGAACACACGAATAAAGCGCTGTCCATCTTCCGGTTGTCTGAGGCAAGACTCCATGGCGTTGTCCAGTAAATTACCAATAATGACGCACAAATCAATTTCCGATATTTTCAATTCTTCCGGCACCGCCGCCTTGACGTTGACTTTAATTTTTTTAGACTGGATCAGCGAAAGCTTGGAGTTTAAGATGGCGTCTACCATCACATTTCCGGTTTTCAGTACAGTATCCACCTGTGTCAGATCATCATTGAGCTTTAGCAGATATTCCTTTGTTCTCACTTCATCGCTGGACAAAGAGAGCAAAGTCTGAATATGATTGTGATAATCGTGCCGCCATCCCCGCATGGTTTTGTAAATGTTCTGTACCTCATCACAGTGTTTGGTAATCAGATCATTTTGGTATTCTGCAATTCGGCGGTCAATCATTTTCCCAAACAACCGATTCATCAGTCCCATTGTAATCCCCCTTTAAAATAGCGGATAAACGTCTGATTGACCGCCTGATAATTGTTTCGGGAGAGAGGAATTTTGATGCCGCTGTCCAGCGTAACATCTGTTTTGGAGATGCTCTTTATATATTTGACCGATACAATATAGGATCGATGGCAGCGGACAAATTCGCCGCCAGCCACATCGGACAACATTTTTTCTATGGCGGTGATGCTGGATTTTACCCCAAAGCGCGTGTGGATTGTTGTAACAGTACAGGAATGGGCAAACGCTTCGACCGACACAATGTCGGAGACCGCTATCCTCAGACTCTCGCCGTCCACAGCGATTATAACCGACTTTTCTGTTCTGTTCAGCTTGTCTGCCGCACGATGCAGCACCTTTGAAAGTTTGTCAAAGGATACCGGCTTCATCAAGTAGTGTAATGCGGAAACTTCATACCCTTCAGCCATAAAATCCGAATATCCTGTGACAAAGATAATCTGCATCGCATCGTTTTCCCGGCGAACCCTCTTGGCAAGGTCAACACCGTTCATGGAGGGCATCTCGATATCCAGCAGCAGGATATCATAATCCTTGTGTTCCGCATAATCAAACAGAAAACTTCCCGCAGAAGAAAATGTATGTATATCCGTGCAGACGTTTTCCTTTTCTGCCCATTGCCTTACAGCAGAGGCGATATATTGCGTATCTTGCTCCATATCGTCACAGATGGCGATTTTGTAAACCATTCGTTTTTCTCCCCCCTAGCCGCTTTTCATCCGTATAAAAATACTATAAACCAAATTGTTGTGGAATGGAAGCGGGATGAACCATCTAAAATTTGGAGCACTCCCGCATCGCCTTATCCTTGCGAATGGCTGTCTACAGCGCAACCCCCTCAGTCAAGCTATCGAAATAGCCTTGTTTTCCTCTGGCCTGTTCAAGAAACTCAACTCTGTTTGACCGTTCTACACTTGGTTTTTGCGGATCGCCCCCTCCTTGCGAAACACCTTGAACGTCTCCTCCAGCTTCTCCAGTTTTTCCGATTTTTTCCGGGAAGCTGGCAGAGCTTTTTGAAGATTAGCGCAGGAATTCGAGGAATATATCCGTAAAAATCTTATAATCTGAAAACACTTCACTATTGAGATAATGCCGTCACCATGTTACAATAATGCCGTTGTATGGAGCTCTTTATCTCAATTGCGGGAAAGGAGTTCAAAATGGGTAAAACCTAAAAGGCAAAGAATGCGGCAGGGGTATCTGCCAAAGAAAGGATGGTCTGTAGGCATACATACGCCAACAGAGCGATAGAAAGCGGTATGCAAGCGAAAGTGCTGCAAAAGTTGCTGGGGTACGCCAGCATTCAGACGACTATGGATCGGTATGTTCATGTAACGGACGACTCATTGTCTAACAGTGTACGGCAATTCGAGGCGAATCGAATCGCTTGAAAGAAATGGTGTAAGAATGGTGTAATAGCTGCCGTTCAAGCACCGAGAACCCCTGAAAAATAAGGAGATGTAAAGATAGATGAAACTCGGAATCGTGGGTCTGCCGAATGTCGGTAAGTCCACCCTGTTCAATGCCTTGACAAACGCCGGTGCCCAGAGTGCCAACTATCCCTTCTGTACCATCGAACCCAACGTAGGGGTGGTGGCGGTGCCGGACGGACGGCTGCAAAAATTGGCGGATATGTACCATCCCCAAAAGGTGACGCCGGCAATCATCGAGTTCGTCGACATCGCGGGCTTGGTTAAGGGGGCCAGCAAGGGGGAGGGACTGGGAAACCAATTCCTCGCCAACATCCGGGAGGTGGACGCCATCGTCCATGTCGTCCGTTGTTTTGAGGACGACGACATCGTTCATGTGGACGGCGGCGTCGATCCGGCCCGGGACATGGAAACCATTAACCTGGAACTGATTTTCGCCGATATGGAGATGCTGGAACGGCGGATTGACCGAACGGCCAAGGCGATGAAGGGGGACAAATCCCTCGCCGGCGAGGTGGAATTCTATAAACGGGTGTACGCGGCGCTGGAGCAGGGCCGGCCGGCCCGCACGGTGGAGGCCACGCCGGAAGAGGAGTTGTGGCTCCAACAGGTGCATCTTCTCACGGCGAAGCCGGTGATTTACGCCGCCAATCTCAGCGAAACCGACTTTTCCGGCAGGGGTGCGCAGGGGAATCCGCATTACCTTCGGGTCCAAGAGCAGGCGGCCGCTGAACACGCGGAGGTGCTGCCCATCTGTGCCCGGATGGAGGCGGAAATCGCCGATATGGACGATGAGGAAAAAGCGATGTTTTTGTCTGAGCTTGGACTGGAAAATTCGGGGCTGGACCGCTTGATCCAGGCAAGTTACCGTCTGCTGGGCCTGATCTCTTACCTGACAGCCGGGTCTCCGGAAGTGCGTGCCTGGACCATCCAACGGGGGACTAAAGCACCGCAGGCCGCAGGCAAAATCCATACCGACTTTGAACGCGGCTTTATCCGGGCGGAAGTCATCGCCTACGACGATCTGATCGTCTGCGGCTCCATGGCCACGGCGAAGGAAAAGGGCTTGGTCCGCTCGGAAGGCAAGGATTATGTGATGAAGGACGGGGACGTGGTGTTGTTCCGGTTTAACGTATAATTAGTTGAGTAAAATAGCCAAACGCCGCATCGCATGTTTGCATGGGGCGCCTTTGACAAGCTGAAGCCGCCGTTTTTTCAAAGAGACGGCGGTTTTGCGCGTGAGGGCTTCGAACGGGAGGGCCGGTATGAAAATCGCGGTTTTGGGTTACAGCGGGAGCGGGAAATCCACCCTGGCGAGGCGGCTGGGAGAACGGTATGGAATCCCGGTGCTGCATCTGGACCGGGTGCAGTTCCTACCGGGATGGCGGGAACGGGATCTCGAGGAGGGGCGGGCCATGGCCGCGGCCTTCATGCGGCAAGACGCCTGGGTCATCGAGGGAAACTATTTCAAATTTTATCAGGAAGAACGGCTTGCCCAGGCCGACCGGATTGTGATTCTGGCGTTTCCACGGCTGGCCTGCCTGATCCGTGCCTATAAGCGGTACCGGAAATACCGGGGCCGGGTGCGGGAGGATATGGCGGACGGGTGTGAGGAAAAAATCGACGCCGCGTTTGTCTGGTGGATCTTACACGAGGGGCGGGACCGCCGCCACCGGCGCCATTTCAGGGAAATCCGTGAGCGGTATCCGGACAAGACGGTGGTGCTTCAAAACCAGCGGCAGATCGACCGGTTTTGCAAGGCTTCCCTTTCTTCTTGACGGCGACGGCAGAGGCGGAAGCCCGCAGAAGATGAGGATAAAAATCCGGCAAGACCGGCATTTCGCCAGGTGAAGGCGTCGGCGTCTTATAAACGACGGCAATATACATGTTTTGTTCAGCCTTCCCTATTTCTAAAAGGATAGATACGAAACAGAAAGAGAGACAGGCGATTTTCCGCCTGTCTCTCTTTCGGCGTATATCGGGTTTCTCTTCTGCCCCTTACCCTCCTTTTCACAAAGAGGAGGTGCGGCCGTTTTTACCAATCCACTATTTAATATCGCGGCGGCAGAAGCTGTCCCACGCAATCCAGAGGAAGCAGACCGTGTAGATCAAAAGGATCACGACCGAGAATCCGAGGGTCATGGTGCCGTCCACCGTGCTGCTCAACCCCCCGGTCAAACTCATTGACGATGGGAAATAGACGCCCAGACTGGTATTGGAAAAAAGGAGAAATTTCAGCCCCGGGATGGTAAAGCCCACCGCCGTGCCGACCAGTGACACGATGGAGAGAACCATGTCGCTGCCGAACATCAGCAGGATCGAGACTGCAATCGCGACGGCGCTTTTCCGGGTAACGGCGGAAAGCATCAGCGCCAGGGAGGCGTAGGCGATCACCGGCAGAAGGAACAGCAGATATTTGAACAGAATAAACAGCAGATAGGGGATACGCACGACGGTGCCGAACAGGGGCGTCACCTGCATGGCGGCAAGGTCAGAAAATCCGGTGAACAGCCCGCTGACAAGGAACGAGACCACAAACATGGCTCCGGAGGTGATGAGAATGACTTCGAGCAGCAGTATGGCCTTGGCCCAAAAAATTTTGGACCGGCGGTGCGGTGTGATGAGAAGCAGCTTAACCGTACCACTGCCGAATTCCGTGGCGATTATGCCGCCCGCAAGTACCATGAGAAGCAAAGAAACCAATTCCAGGCTGCCGGTGGAGACATCCATCATGGCCGGAAAGGAGTCGCTGCTGACAGGGGGCGTATCGGTGGAGAGGCGTTTGAGCGCCACTTCCACATTCGACTCCAGTTCATGCCGCTGCGTTTTCGTCAGAGGGAGGCCGCTCTCGCTTTCCCCCCTCACCAGGGCGAGTTTATGCTCCTGGACAAGTTGGAGCTGTTCGCTCTTCCAGGCCCCGGTGTCGGTCTGATATTGATCGTAATAGCTCATCGAAGTGGAAACGGGCTGGATATCCAAGTCGAGATACAAGTCGAGGATCTCGATCTGCACCGCGATCTCCTCGGGGGACTGGGTCCCCATCCCGTCCTGGGAGAGAGCGGCGAGTTCCTCCTTGCGGGACTGAATATAGGCTCGCCAATCGTTATTCGCCAGAAGGGTGTCGATCTTCGCCATTTCTTTTTGCACGTCGGCGATATTTTCCTCCAGCCGAGTCCGCTCCTCGTCCGATAGAAGCGGGTTTTGAAGCTGTTCCTGGGCCTCCAGCTCTGTGTATTTGTATTGATCCCAATACGTGACCACAAGGTCGGTGCGCCAATCGGAGGGCGGGATGCCGTTGTCGAGTAAATATTTGAATTTCTGCGCCTCCGTATAGGAGGAGGGGTCGGTGTCCGCGTTGCGTTGAGCGTAGGAGTAGTTCCACTCGTAGTTCTCCTGCCAGGTGGTGCTGTTTCCGTTGGACATGAGCACGGTGGCGAGCTTGACGATGCCGAGCGTCAAAAGCATCAGCGCCACAATAACCCCCATCAGGATCCAGGTGGATACTTTTTTGTAAAGCTTGGTCCGTTCATTCTGCAGGAGTTTATTCAACGACGTTCCCTCCCCCTGTGATCGACATGAAGATCTGCTCGAGGGAATTGCCCTGAGCGGCCAGTCCGTAGATGGTGATACCGCCTTCCATAAAGCGGCGGTTGACGTTTCCAACCTCATCCTCTGCGATACGCAGGTCGATGAAATCCGGCCCGATCCCCATCAGACGGTCAGAAAGATGCTGCTGCGCCAGCCGGACGGCGTCTTCCATCGGACGCAGATGATACCGGTATACGTTGCCGGTATTCAGGCGGGACAATTCTTCAATCGTGCCCACCCGGAGCAATTCGCCGTTGTTAATGATCCCGACGCTGTCGCACATGAGCTGCATCTCTTGCAGAATATGGCTGGATACCATTACCGACAATCCCTGATGATGGGCCAGATGCCGCAGCAGGTCGCGGAATTCCTTGATGCCGGCCGGGTCAAGGCCGTTGGTCGGCTCGTCGAGGATCATGATTTTGGGGTTGTGGAGCAAAGCCTGTGCAACGCCCAGCCGCTGCTTCATCCCCAAAGAGTAGCTTTTGAATTTCTCTTTGATCCGCATCTGCATACCGACCAGGGTCACGACCTCATCAATGCGGCGGGGATCGGCGCCGCAGGCGCGGGCCTGAAGGACCAGATTGTCGTAGCCGGACAGATATCCGTACATATCCGGATTTTCCACAATGCCGCTGATCCCCGCCATGGCGGTCTCAAACTCTTTCTCAATATCGTGCCCGTTGACCAGGATGGTGCCACTGTCCGCCGCGAGCAGGCCGAGAACCATTTTTATGGTGGTGGTTTTCCCCGCCCCGTTCGGGCCGAGAAAACCGAAGATCTCCCCTTCTTGAACCGCAAAGCTGACGTTTTTGACGACGGGGCGGCGGCCGAAGGATTTGGAGACGTTTTCCAGACGGAGTACTTCGCTCATGCACTCGCCTCCTCTACGCTGTCATATGAATCGCGATAGATATTGCTCACGCGATAGAGCTTCCACTCGCCGCCGGACTTCTGGAAAAGGAGCGTCATGCCGACGGTTTGTTCCCCGCCCTCCACTTTGACCAGCCCTTCGGTCCTATAATTCGTGAAATTTCCATCGACCCGATAGGTATATTCCATGGAGAGGCTGGCGGTATCTTCATTAATCAGGCAGCGAATGGTCTTGGCCTTCACAAACTCTTGCGCCTCAATCTCGAATTCTCCATACGCAATGGAGGGGAGCTCGGCCATGACGGTGTTGACAGCGGGCTTCAGGTATCCCGAATCCGGAACAAACAGGGGGGAGAGTTTGGCCTCGATCTCCGTTTGCCGGGCCGCCAAAGCCGTTTTGTCGTTTTGGAGTTTTTCAGCGTTCTCCTGTGTCATGGCGGAAACATCCTCGTAAATCAGACGGACGCTGTCGGCGGTATTTTTCAACTCGTTTCTTTGGGGAATGAGCATCAACTGTGTGGCGACCACATACAGTACCACAAGGCCCAGCAAAACCATGGAGACGAGAAATCCACGGTTGATCCGCCTTTTGGGTTGGGTTTTACTCATCGGGTCAGCTCCTCTCCTGTGAATCCGGATCGGAACGGCTGTACCGGAGGGCCAGCCGGCTCCGAACCATGCACAGTATAGCACGCCTCCGGGTAAAATAAACCGGATTCGGCCTTTTTTCCGCCGTCCTTCATAAAAACTTAATGACTGCCGGAAATCGGGAGAAGAGGAGCATTGACAAATAAGAACATATGTTCTATACTGAGCAACAAGGAGGTGTGGCGGCGTTGGAACTGATGGATAAGCTGCGGATACTGGCCGATTCCGCCAAATACGATGCGGCCTGCACGTCGAGCGGCGTGGACCGGGATGGACAGGCGGGCATGCTCGGCTCGGCGGTGGGGTGCGGCATCTGTCACAGCTTTGCCGCCGACGGGCGGTGCATATCGCTGCTCAAAGTGCTGATGACCAACCACTGTGTTTACGATTGCCAATACTGCGTCAACCGGCGGTCCAACGACGTTCCCCGCGCCGCCTTCACTCCGGAGGAACTCGCGAGCCTGACCATGGAATTCTACCGGCGGAATTATATTGAAGGGCTTTTTCTCAGCTCGGGCGTTCTCAAGGACCCGGACACGTCGATGGAGAGGATGTGCCGGGTGCTGGAATTGCTTCGGGGGCCTTACCAATTTGCCGGCTACATCCACGCCAAGGCGATTCCCGGCTGTTCTCCCGAACTGGTCGACAAACTCGGGTTTCTGTGCGACCGGATGAGCGTGAATATCGAGTTGCCCAGCGAGCAGAGCCTGAACCGGTTTGCCCCCGATAAAAGCCGGCAGAGCATACTAAAACCCATGGCCGCCGTGCGGGACCGGGTGGCACAGAGCAAACAGGAACTGGCGGTTTACCGGCACGCGCCGGCTTTCGCCCCCGGCGGGCAGAGCACCCAGATGATTATCGGCGCCACCCCCGACACCGATTATCAGATTATGAAGCTGGCCTCCGGCCTTTATCGGAAGTACGCTCTCAAACGGGTCTTCTATTCCGCCTATGTCCCGGTGGGAACCCATGCGCTCCTCCCCAAAGGCCAGCCGCCTCCGTTGCTGCGGGAACACCGCCTCTATCAGACCGACTGGCTGCTGCGCTATTACGGTTTCCAGGTCGAGGAACTGCTGGACGAGCGGCATCCCTCCCTCGATCCCCTGCTGGACCCCAAATGCAACTGGGCGCTGCATCATCTCGACCGTTTCCCCGTTGAGATCAACCGGGCGGACCGGGAGCTCCTCCTGCGTGTGCCGGGCATCGGGGTCAAATCCGCCGACCGGATCCTCACAGCCCGGCGAGGGGGCGCCCTATCCTTTGACGATCTGAAAAAGATCGGGGTGGTCCTCAAACGGGCGGTGTATTTTATCACGTGCAAAGGCCGGATGGCGGACGGTACCCGGCTGTCCGAGACTTTTATATATCAGAACCTGACGGCGGATGTCCGCCTGCGGCCGGGCAATCTCCCCATGACCCAGCCGGTGCGGCAGTTGACCTTCGCCGATCTGCCACAAATGGCGCCCGGGAAGGAGGACCGGCTCAAATGCCTGACGGGACAGCTTTGACACTCCTGACCGACGGCAGCTTCGAGGGTCTGCTCACTGCGGTGTTCGATTCCTACTTCCACCATCCGGCACCGGTTTCCATTCACGCGGCAGCCGTATGCCAGCAGGAACTCGGGCGCCGGTATCTGGAGATTCCAACCGACGACGAGAAGGCGGAGCGTGTCCTCCGTGGCCTGAAAAAACGCCTGGGAAGCGATGGATATGACCGGATTTGGACAGGATTTCAGTCCAGTTCAATATACAAAGAGGATATAATATATAAATATATACGAATAGGAATGAAAGTTGGCCGAACTATTGAACACAGGCTTACCGATGAACGGGTACGGCGGCTGCAAAAGATGGTCGCTCTGGTCGGACGGGAAGCCGGCATGCTCCGGCAGTTCCTCCGTTTTTCCAAACTGGAGGGGGGCGTTTATTACGGGGCGATCACCCCAGAACACAACGTTCTGGTCATGCTGATGCCGCACTTCGTCTCCCGGTTTCGGATCCAGCCTTTTATCATCCACGACAAGACCCACGGCCTGTGCGGGATTTCGGATACCAAGACCTGGGTGATCGCACCGGATGAGGACTTGGTGTTACCCGTGTATGCCGAGGACGATACAGCCTACCGCCGGATGTGGAAGGCGTTTTACGATACCATTGCCATCCAGGAGAGGGCCAATCCGGTCTGTCGGCGCAACCATATGCCGAAGAAGTACTGGAAGCATCTGACGGAAATGCACGGGTCCAACGAGGATCCGTCGGCAAAAGACCGCCTCCCGCTGCCCTCCGATGTTTCCGCCGCTCGGGTGCGCGCTCTGGCGGAGGGGGAGAAACCGGCCTTGTCTATGCCGCCGGGTGAGTAAGTGGCCGGCCAAGCCGGTTTATGCTGTTTTTCGTCTCTTTTCGGCCTTTCCAAGTCCGATGGTTTGTGTTATACTCGTAACCACTGGCCCACCGGCGAAGCGCCCGTGCGGCTGCGAAAGGGGGAGAATGGGATGGCGAAACCAGAAGCACCGGTTTTGGAGACGGAAAGACTGATCCTGCGGCGCAGGCAGCAACGGGATGTCCCCCGGATGCTGCAGGCTTATCAGGATGAGAGAATCCGCCGCTATCTGGGCGGACATCCCCCCAAGGACAGCGCATCCCTTACCCAGCTCGTCCGCAAGAGGACCCCTGTGGAGTGGGCCATTACCCTGCGGGGAGAGGATCTGTATATCGGCGAATGCACCATCAATCGGGTGGTGGACAGCTATCTTGGAGAACTGGGGTATCTCTTGCTGCGGGAATACTGGGGGCAGGGATACGCCTTTGAAGCGGCCCGGGCGGTGCTGGACTGCGCGTCGGACCGTCTGCATCTCGGGCGGATGTACGCCCTGATCGACGCGGCCAATGCCCGTTCCATCCGGCTGGCCGAAAGGTTGGACTTTGAGCGGGTTGCGCTTCTGCCCGAGGCCAACTTCGGCGGGCGGGTGGCGGATATGGTGTATTACTCCCGCAAACTGCCCGGACGGGAATGGCCGCCGGTACCCTGACGCCCGTCGGCCCCTTTTGGAATGTTTACGGATCGTTCACGGATTTTTCTGAAGACGGATTGAAAAGCGATTTTTAAGTATGGTATACTGTTCAAAAGGCGTTTGGCCGCACGGCTGGCAGAAAACCGTCGCCGGATGGGGCCGGGAGCGTTGGAAACCTGAAGGAGTGTCGTTCATGGATACGTTCGTAGAACAGATCATCGTCAAGAAAAAAGGGCCGAAGGAAATCGCGATCATCGCGGGCACGATCGTTCTGGCCGTACTTTTGGTATTTGTGCTGCTTTGGTTTTGCAGTGTTTATTCTCTGGTATTTGACGTACTGGTTGTTTACGGGGCCTGGTGGCTCATCACCGGACAGAACATCGAATACGAGTACAGTGTCACTAATGGGGACATTGATATTGATCAGATTATCGCGCAGCGCAAACGCAAGAGGGTCGTGTCGGTCGCGGGAAGCAAGATTGAAACGGCGGGGCCCTATAATCCCGCGGAGTTCGCCGGCCGCCATTTTGACCGGACGGTGATGGCGGCCCCATCCGAAGTCGATCCGGGGGTGTGGTATTTTACCTACCACAGCAAAAAGAATGGGAATACCTTGGTGGTATTCCGGCCCGATGACCGGGTGATGGAGGCCTTTACAGGGGCGCTGCCCAAACTGCTTGCCCTGGAGATCAGCCGGAAACAGGCACAGCTATAAATAGAGGTACGGAGGGGGCGGGCTCCGGCGGCCGCATGGCGGCCCGGGTTCCCGCCCTGTTTTTATCGAATGCAAACGCCGCTCTCAAAAAACGGGGGTATGGGCCGTTTTACGAGAGATGAAAGGACGGAGGAGATATGAAGATTTTAACAGCCCGGGACATGCGCCTGGTCGAGGCGGCGGCTGTCGCCGGAGGCCTCGATTATCCCCGCTTGATGGAGAATGCCGGCAGTGCGGCCGGCCGCATGATCCGCTCGCGGTACGATGTCCGGGGCCGGAAGGTCTCCGTTTTGTGCGGCAAGGGGAACAATGGCGGCGACGGATTCGTCGTGTCCCGCAAGTTGATGGAAACGGGGGCGGAGGTGACGGTCGTCCTTCTCTGCGGGAAACCGGCCACACCGGACGCGGCGGATATGCTGGCCCGCGTCGTGGGGATGGGAGCCGCTCTGTGCGACATGGAAACCGAGCCGTATGTGGCGATGACGGCGGTGCGGGAGGCCGAACTGCTGGTGGACGCGGTGTACGGCATCGGCTTTCACGGACGGCTGCCGGACGCCCTGCGCCCGGTCTTCCGGCTGGCCAATCAGAGTGCCGCCCCCATCGTGGCTTTGGATATCCCCAGTGGCTTTAGCGCCGATTCGGGGGTTTACGACGAGGACGCCATCCGGGCGGACTTCACCGTTACCTTCACGGCCATGAAACCCGGGCTGCTCGTCCATGGAGCATCGGCGTTGACCGGGCCGGTGGAAGTGGCGCAGATCGGGATTGACCCGGCTTTGCTTGACCAGTATGCCCCCAGCCAAACCGTTATAGACTGGGATATGGTCAAAGCCTGTTTCCTGCTCCGCCCGCTGGACAGCCATAAAGGAACGTTTGGCCGGGTCCTGGCTGTGTGCGGCAGCGTGGGAATGGCCGGCGCGGCCCTGCTGGCCGTGCGGGCCGCTCAACGTTGCGGGGCCGGTTTGGTGGCGGCTGCCCTGCCACGGTCCCTGTATCCGGTCGCAGCCGGACAGAATCTGGAAGCGGTATACCGTCTGCTTCCCGAAACGCCGGATGGTCTGGTGGCGGCGGAAGCACGCTATCCACTGCGGGAAGAGCTCGGGCAGGCCACGGCGGTTTTGTGCGGATGCGGACTGGGCCGGGGGGATTCGGTGACGGCGGTGGTGGAGGATATCCTTGCGCAGGCATCCTGTCCGGTGGTCCTGGACGCTGATGGCATAAATGCGGCGGCGGGGCATATACATATAGGGAAAACAGCCCGCGTGCCGGTGGTTTTGACGCCGCATCCGGGGGAAATGGCCCGGCTGACTGGCTGCCGGATCGAGGAGATACAGCAAAACCGGGTAGAGGCGGCCCGCAGCTTTGCGGAGGAGCACCAGGCCGTGCTGGTACTCAAAGGGTACCAAACCGTCGTCGCCGCCCCTGGCCGCGCCGTTTTGCTGAACACCACCGGGAATCCCGGGATGGCGACGGCCGGTAGTGGCGATGTTCTGGCCGGGATGATCGCGTCCTTGATCGCGCAGGGAATGGAACCGGCCCAAGCGGCAATGTGCGGCGTTCATCTGCACGGCCTGGCCGGGGACCGGGCGGCCGCCCGGCTTTCTCAGCACGCGATGCAGCCCTCCGATATGATCGAGGAACTGGGCGGACTGTTTTCCAATCTGGAAAAATAGGAGCTGAACCCTATGGTCTGCCGCGTCTCGTGGAAGAGAGGACTCGCAGCCCTGGCGTTTTTGGTGGCTGCCGTGCTGTGCCTGGTTCTGGCCATGAGCAGCTGCAATAAAAGCGGCGGCGGGGCCGCGCCGCCGGTGGTTACGGGGTTTGAATGCGATGTCCGGCTGACTTACCGGGATATGGAGATCGCGGGCCATCTCACCCGCTTGAGCGCGGGTACGCTGACCCTGGCGTTTACCGAGCCCGCTTCTCTCCAGGATATGACGATGTCCTGGGACGGGGAGAACATTTCGATGAAGATGTACGGCCTGACCTTTGGCGTCGATCCTTCTGAGATCCCCGAAAGCGCGCTCGGAAAGGGGCTTGTCGACGCGCTTGACGTGGCGCTGCGCGCGGGGAGTTCCGCCGGTGAGGTCACAGAGGAAGGAATCAAGACCGAGGGGGAGTCGGTCAACGGGCAGTTTGAAATCCTGTCGGATCCGGAAAGCGGCCATCTTCTCTCTCTCAAGATTCCCTCCCTGAATCTGACAGCGGCTTTTTCCAATTTCGCTGTCACCACCTCCTGACAAAGGCCGCGGGGCTGTCGCCCCGCGGTTTTTCTGCCCGGTTCCAGCCTTGGGAAAAGGAGAAGCCGCCCTCTCTTGCGCCGGGAGGGAAAACATGTTATGATAAGACTTCAGTGTGCGGGGTCGCAGAGGAGGAATGAGGATGGACAACCGGCCCATCGGCGTTTTTGATTCGGGCTTGGGGGGGCTGACGGTCGTCCGGCAGTTGCTGAAAATGCTTCCCGGTGAGGATATCGTGTATTTTGGGGATACCGGACGGGTGCCTTACGGAACCCGCAGCCCTGAAACTATTGAGAAATATACCCGGCAGGATTGCCGTTTCTTGTTGTCAAAAGGTGTCAAGCTCATCATCGCCGCGTGCGGTACGGTCAGTTCAACCGCCCCGCACGTCCTAAGGGCGCTTCCCGTTCCCGCCATGGGGGTGGTGGAGCCAGCCGCCGGTGCCGCGGTTTCCAGTTCGAGGACAGGGCACATCGGGATTCTGGGCACGACGGCGACCATCCGTTCGGCATCGTTTGAAAAACGAATTTTAGAGCTTCGCCCCGATGCTGAGGTGACGCCCATTGCCTGCCCTCTGTTCATTCCTCTGGTGGAAAATGGATGGATAGAACCCGGCAACGAGGCGACGCTCGCGGTTGCCAGACGCTATTTGGCGCCACTGGCCGGCAAGCGTGTGGATACGCTGATCTTGGGGTGTACCCATTTTCCGCTTTTGGCGCCGATTCTCTCCACGGTCGTGGGCCCGGGCGTCACGCTGATTGATTCGGGGGAGGCGTGCGCCGCCCTTTGCGCAGCCAGGCTGAAAAAGGACGGCGCGCTCAACCAGACAAAACGGGCGGGCATGTGCCATTTTTACGTCACCGACCTGCCGAACGATTTTACCCATGTGGCCCGGATGTTTCTCGGGCGGGATGTGGGCGGAGATACCGAGCGGGTGGATGTGGAAACCCTGCCGGAAGCCTAATACAATTTAAATGAAATCAGGGAGCAATCCTATGGATGTACTCATATCCGTCGCCGGCACCCAGCGGGTGGACGGCAGCGAAGAAACCATCCGGCTGACGACGGCCGGCCGGATGGAACCGGACGGAGACGGCTGGAAACTGATCTATGAGGAATCGGCCGCGACCGGCATGGAGGGTGTGACCACCACCATACGGGCTGAAGCGGACGAGGTGAGGCTGGAAAGGACCGGCAACCTGCATTCGCTCCTGGTCCTGCAAAAGGGGCGGCGGCATCAATGCAGCTACGACACCCCCTATGGCACGCTGCTGCTCGGAGTGTACACCAGCGATTGCCGCAACGAGCTGACGGACGCCGGCGGCGAACTGCGGTTTTCCTATACGCTGGACACGAATGCAGGCACGCTGTCGGCCCATGACGTGTGTATCTCCGTCAAGGAAGTTTCATAAACAGGAGGCTGTTTTATGCACAATATGGTATCCATTGCGGAAGAGCAGGTGCGGCAGGCCGTTCTGCGCGCCGCCGGAGAAGCCGTGGCTGCGGGGGAACTCCCCGCCGAACCCATGCCCGCCTTTGTTGTGGAGGTGCCGGGCGACCGGGCGCATGGGGATTTTGCGGTCAACGCCGCCCTGGCCAGCGCCAAGGCGTTTCGCCGTTCGCCTCGCCAGATCGCGGATATCCTCTGCAAGCACCTGGATTTGACCGGTACCTTTCTGCAAAAAGTCGAAGTGGCGGGCCCGGGATTTCTCAACTTTACCCTCTCACCGGCGTATTACGCGGCGGCGGTGGAGGCGGTTCTGGAGGACGGGGACAGCTACGGCCGCTCGGACTTCGGCCAGGGGAAAAAGGTGCTGGTGGAATTTGTCTCCGCCAACCCGACCGGCCCCATGCATATCGGCAACGCCCGGGGCGGAGCGTTGGGCGACTGCCTGGCGTCGGTGCTGGACTGGGCGGGTTATCAGGTCGGAAGAGAATTCTATATCAACGACGCGGGCAATCAGATTGAAAAATTCGGCCGGTCGCTCGAGGCGCGTTACCTTCAGCTCTATCGCGAGGGCATCGAGATGCCGGAGGAAGCCTATTTGGGACAGGATATTGTGGACCATGCCAAAGCCTTCGCCGAACAAGAGGGGGACCGGTTTGTGGACGCCCCGTCCGAGGAACGGAGAAAGGCCCTGGTAGCTTACGCTCTGCCTCTGAATATTGCGGGGCTGGAACGCGACCTCGCCGCCTATCGCATCCGGTATGACCGGTGGTTCCGGGAATCCTCCCTGTATGAGAACGGCGAGCCACAGCAGGTGGTCCGGCTGCTCACCGAAAAGGGATATACCTATGAGCAGGACGGCGCCGTCTGGTTCAAGGCAACGGCCCTCGGCGCGGATAAGGATTTTGTGCTGGTTCGCTCCAACGGCCTGCTGACCTACGTGGTGCCCGATATCGCGTACCATTATAACAAGCTGGTGACCCGGGGATTTGATCTGGCTATCAACGTACTGGGGGCCGATCATCACGGATATGTGCCCCGTCTGAAGGCGGCTCTCCAGGCACTCGGTGTGGATCCGGACCGTTTGCGGGTGGTCCTGATGCAGATGGTGCGGCTTATCCGGGACGGAGAGGTGGTCAAGGCCTCCAAGCGTTCGGGTAAGGCGATCACGCTGGTCACACTGCTTGAAGAAATCCCCATCGACGCCGCCCGGTTCTATTTCAATCTTCGGGAAGCCAACACGCAGCTCGATTTTGACCTTGATCTCGCTGTGGAGCAGTCTGCCTCCAATCCGGTGTATTATGTACAATACGCCCACGCCCGCATCTGCTCGATTTTCCGCAACCTGGCGGGGGAGGGGATTCATCCCCGCGCCTGTACGGCCGGGGAACTGGAGGCGCTGTCCTCGCCGGAGGAACGGGAACTGATCCGTTTCCTGGCGGCATTTCCCGGGGAAATCGCCGCCGCCGCCCGAGAATTCGATCCTTCGCGGATCACCCGGTATACCCTGGAGTTGGCCGGCCTCTTCCATAAATTTTATAATGCCCGCCGGGTTAAAGGGGAGGCCGAACCGCTTTTGCAGGCGCGTCTTGCCCTGTGCGCCGCCGTGCGGACGGTACTCGGCAATGCGCTGCGCCTGATGAAGATCGACGCGCCGGAGACCATGTAATCTTTCAGCTTTATGATAAATCCGAAACTACAGGGGACAGCGCGGCGGAACTCTTCCGCCGCGCTGTCAGAAGCGGCCGGCATGGGCGCTTATTTTCCTAAATGAAAAATAGTCTTTCTGCTGTATCAAATCCGTAAATCAAATTATTATGATCGAAATCCTGCTCATGATAACTCCCCCGGTTCGGAACATAGCGTTCATTCATCCAGCATGTCAAATAATGGCCATGGCCAAGCATGGACAAGACCATATTTAAAACCGCGTCATCACAGTAGGTCAAATCCTTCGACACCTCGAAGATATGCCTCGTCATCAACCCCTCTTCGGCTCGGAAAAGGTTGTATGCATAAAAGGCATAACGGTGATCGGTGGTATTGTAAATCGCGTGGACATAATCGCTGTACAGCCAGGGTAAGTAATGGTCATCTCCCTCAGCCGTCAGGATGCTCAAAATAAACGAGCATTCCGGATAGGCATTCATGACCGGTTTCAAGTTGACAGGATTCAAGTGCTTATCCATTTTCATAGTGCCGCAACTCCCCATAGGCAAGTTCAATGGCTGCGATTTCCAACGCATCGTTTGCTTTCAATAGGGCATCACCTGACTCATATCGTCTTTATCCTGTCTGGATGGGCATCTTAAATAAAGTTCCGCAGCCCTCTTGGCCGACAGTACAATCGAATCATAGTTTTCAAGAATGCAAGCGGAATGAATCATGCCCAATTCATACAGCCGCTTCATACGATACTGCATGATCACTTGATGTTCTTTATACTGTATCATAGATTCGGTTATCGGTCCTGTCCGGGAATCCCATTCGTATTGAATTTGCTCTTCAAGGGCTTTGACTGCTGTGGCACCATATACTTCCGTACCCTTGCACGCGGTGTCCTGACCGCCTTTTGATTCTAAAAAACAAGATAAATCCGTTTCAATCCGATGCGGGTCAAGCGCTTCATGAAACGCGTCATTCTTAATCAATATGTTAATCAAGAGATCCCCGTTTTTTATCGGCATATAAGCCGATAAAAACGACTCCAGCTTTACCTGCTGGTTCATGAACACCTGATTTTGACTCAAGCCAGTGAGGAAAATCGTCGTCTCATCGCCGGAATATCCGCTCAATAAAGCTTGACAGGTCTGATCCGATGGGTCATTTGATAAAAACGGAAGAAAACGCGAATGCATATCAAGAAGGCAATACCGATTATGCCGCAACAGTTCAAAAAGCAAAGACAAAACCGTCGTAACCTCATCGGCACATAGCTCATACGGCAATGTATAGGATTCATACTGCAGGGCCATGGATCCCTTACGAATCTGCGCCCAATGGTACGCAGGATTTCCAAACCGCTTTGATGCCGTATTGAATGACGGAACAATATAGCTATGCAGCAGCAGGGGTTCATACTTTTCCAGTTCGGTAAAAAGGATGCTAAGAGGGACCGCATAATTCGGCAAATCCTGGAGAATGCCGTCCGTATAAACAGGATTTCGTATATCTCGTTTATTCAAGACATCCTTCACTCCATTTGATTGAATATGTCCATTGTTTATCTTACACAATTCTATCACTTTATTCTATAAATGTCAATATTCATTAGAATACTTATTTTATATGATTAATTTTTGTTTTATTTTTATAATAAAAACTTTATTTGTGGCTCTAAAACCCAAAAGGAAGCCCCGGCGGAAGGCAACAATGACAGTTTTGTAAAAATTGGAGATTGAAATTGCAAAACGGTAATGGTTTTGTAATCAAAACCGGTGGCTTTATCCGACCCATCCGTGGTATCATACAGGCAATAGGCTCCGGCCACCCTGGTTTGCCGGCAGATAGGACCTTTTTCCATTTGCTCGTGTGATCTTCATGAATTTCACCGAACAATTTCATGAAATATGCCTTTGATTTTCCAATGGCAGAGGCTGCATTTCTATGCTATACTGAGTTTATGTGTGAGAAACAACCGGCAGCCCAAAGAGGCGCCTCTTCCGCGAAATTTGTCGAACCCGCCGGCGGAAAGTCGGATTCGTTGTGATGGCCCCTGCCCGGCATACTGAACGGAACCCCGGCATATCTTGGATACGGGTGCCTGTCCCTCGGGAGGCTTTCCGCCTGAATTTCCGCCATTTTCCCCCTTTCAATGCTGATGCAAAGGAGATGCCGCCATGTCCGCCGTTCCCTGCCCGCGGGGGCGCTTGGCCCTGATTGCCGGTGCCCTTGCCGGCTGTGTTCTGCTGTTCGTGCTGGGCACGGTATGTTCCTCCGGCACTGTGATCGAAGCGGGGGGCGACGTTTATGCGGCACGGGTGGAAATCTCCGAATACATGACCAGCAACAGCGCCGCTTATCCGGATGAAAACGGGCTTTTCCACGATTGGGTGGAACTCCATAACACCACAAACTCCGGCATATCCCTGGACGGATGGGCCCTGTCCGACGGCAACACCACCTGGCTGCTGCCGTCCCGCACCCTGGCGGCGGACGAATACCTGGTGGTTTTCTGTGACGGGGACGGCAAAGACCCTCTTCACGCGGCCTTTCGGCTGAAGGCGGCCGGCGGCGAAACCCTCACGCTCAAAGACGCTTCGGGGAAAATAGAGGATACCACCGTCACCATACCTTTGCAGACAAACGTCTCGGCGGTGCGGACCGGCTCCGGGTATATAGAGGCCGCGTACAGCACACCGGGATATCCCAATACCGAGGAGGGCTATGCCGCGTTCCGCGCCACCCGGACCGGGACATCCGACACCCTGGTCCTCAGTGAAGTCATGGCCAAAAATACCCTTACCCTGCCGGACGCCGACGGATCTTATCCCGATTATATCGAGGTGGTCAACCGGTCGGACGCACCAGCCGTCCTCACAGGCTATGGCCTGACCAATGATCCGGACGAGCCGCTGAAATGGCGTTTTCCGGAAATCGTCCTGGCCCCGGGGGAAACCGCGCTGGTTTTCGCTTCGGGGAAAGGGCATTCCTCCGATCCGCAGGAACTCCACGCCCCTTTCCAGATCAACCGGTCGAGCGATATCCTCTATTTATCCACGCCGGCGGGCATATTGGTGGACCAGGTGGAGATCAACGGCCTGGCGGCAGATGCCGCCCTGCTGAGGAATTCCGACGATAGCTGGATGGTCGGGAGCCCTTCTCCCGGGCAGCCGAATACCGACGAAGGGGCTGCCGCCTATGCGTCCGCCCTGGACGCTGAACGACCAAGCCCAGTGCGGATTGCGGAAGTCATGTCCCGCAACACCAAGTTTGGCGCCATCGAACGCAGCGACTGGGTGGAATTGCAAAATGTATCGGACGCACCGGTCAGCCTGAACGGTCTGTTTTTGTCCAACGATCCGGAACTGCCGGGGCTGTTTTCTCTGCCCGACATCACCCTGCCGGCAGGCGGCTGTGTCGTGTTCTACTGTAACGAGGCCAACCTTCCGAACGCCCGCAACCGCCAGACAAATTTTCGCCTCAACGGGGCCGGCGCCGTGTACTTGTACGATGCAGGCGGAAATCTCCTCGACGGCATATCCTACACCGGCCTGGCCATGAATGTCAGCCGTGGCCGGATGGAGGGGGAGGCTGGGCTTTTCTACTTCTCCTCTCCCACCCCCGGCGCAGCCAATACGAATGGGCTTCGCCGGCTCTCCTCTCCCCCTACGGCCGTGACCCCGGCGGGGGTATATGCGTCCGGGACTCTGGAAGTCACGCTCCTGGGGGAAAACGTGTATTACACCCTTGACGGCACGGTGCCCACCGCGTCGAGCACCCCTTATACCGGCCCCATTCTGCTGGATCGGTCCGTCTCCCTTCGGGCGGTTTCGTTGGAGCCAGGCGCGGTTCCCAGCGCCTGCTCCACTTTTTCTTATATCATTGGAGAATCTCATACGCTCGATGTGGTCAGCGTCACCTCCGACCCCGACGGCCTGTTCAGCTACGACACCGGTATCCTGGTCCTGGGCAAGGGCTCAAACACCTATCCCTACAACGGCGCCAATTTTTTTCAGGATTGGGAGCGGTACGCTCATGTGGAACTGCTGCCCAAGGACGGGCCGGGCGGGAGTGACCCGGGCTTTTCAGCCGACTGCGGCCTGAAAGTGTTTGGCGGCATGTCCCGGATCTATGAAAAGAAATCCCTGGCGCTCAACTTCCGGGATTGCTACGGGGTATCCTCCCTCGCATACGCCGTGTTCGACAACCGCGATTTCGAGGAATACGACAACCTGATTCTCCGCACCTCCGGGCAGGACCGGCTTCTGACCGTGATGAAGGACGCGATGTTCACCAGCGTCCTCGACGATGCGAGCATCGGCTTTGTCCAGGCCTACCGGCCGGTAGTGATGTATCTCAACGGAGAATATTACGGGGTGCGGTATCTCCGGGAACGCCTCAACGAGGATTATGTCGCCTCCCACTGCGGGGTGGATGCCGGCACCGTAGATCTGCTTCAAGGGAACAAGACCGTCAACGCGGGCAGCGACGCGGCCTACCTGGAACTCCTCAATTTTGTCAAAACCCACGACATGGCCGATCCCGACAACTATCGGTTCGTAACCGAGCGGATGAATGTGGAAAGCTACTGCGACTATCTGATCAGCGAGGCTTACTGCGGGAATCAAGACAGCGGCAATATCCGGTTTTTCCGATCTCCCGACTACGATGACGGCCGCTTTCACTGGATCGTGTACGATGTGGATCTGGGGTTTCAAAACACCACGGAAACCTACGGCTTTTTTCATATCCTCAATCCGGCCGGAACAGGGACAGGGCATTCCTTAAGCACCGCACTGGTCAACGGCCTGCTCAAAAATGCCGATTTCCGCGCCACCTTCATCGACCGGATGGCGTATCTGATGCAACATGTTTTCACCGCCGACAATCTGATTGCGCACATCGACCGCTTTGAAGAACAGCTTCGCCCGGAGATTGGGCGGGACCTGGACAAGTGGGGCGGAGCCTCCGGCGCCTGGGCCTCCCGGGTGGAAGGGCTGCGAAACTTCGCGCGGGGGCGGCAGGAGGTTCTGGAAAAGGAAGTACGCACAAGCGCGCAGCTTCGCTCGATCCTCGCCCTGACCGACGAGGAAATCGAGACGGTGTTCGGCTGAGGGGGCATTGCGATGGACGGTTTCCGCCACGAAGAAAAATATTGGATCAGCACGGCCTCCGCCCGGATGCTTCAGGGCCGCCTGCGCGCGGGACTGGGACGGGACCGCCACGCCGGGGAGGACGGGCGGTATTTCATCCGCAGTCTTTATTTCGATGACTATCTGCAAAGCGGACTGCTCGACAAGATCGAGGGAACCGAAAAACGGGAAAAATTCCGCCTTCGGTATTACAATCTGGACGATGGGCTGATCCGCTTGGAGCTCAAGCAGAAGATCGGGGCCTTGACGCGTAAAAGGAGCGCGCCGCTGACAAGGGAACAGGCCGACGCCATTCTTTCCGGCGACATCTGGGCTTTGTACAGCAGCGAAGAGCCCCTGCTGCGCAATTTTTACCTCAAGGCCCGTACCCGCCTGCTCCGCCCCACTGTCATTGTCGATTACGTCCGGGAAGCCTATGTGTTCCGGGATGTGCGCATTACTCTGGACAGTGGCCTGCATTCAGGGCAGTATCGCACCGAACTGTTCGATGCGGATCTTTTTACCCTCCCCGTGCTGCCGGGGGACCGGCTGATCCTGGAAATCAAATACGACGACGCCCTGCCTTATACGGTCCGGCAGCTACTGCGGCCTTTGTCCGCGGTTCGCTGTGCCATATCCAAATATGAACTTTGCCGTGCCACCCAGTGACCCGGAATATACGAGGAGGAATCCCCATGAGCTTTATGGACATGATTAAAAAAAGCGTACTCGAGCAGTTTCAGAGCGTTACGGTTGGTCAAATGGCGCTGTCCATCGGCATCGCTTTCCTGATGGGGCTGTTTATCCTGCTGGTTTACCGCCAAACTTTCCGGGGGGTGCTCTATTCCAAAGGCTTTGCGATCTCGCTGGTACTGCTTGCCATGGTCACAGCCCTGGTCATCCGCACCATCAGCACCAACCTCGCGCTATCCCTCGGTATGGTCGGCGCGCTGTCCATCGTCCGGTTCCGCACCGCGATCAAAGATCCGGTCGATACCGTGTTCATGTTTTGGGCCATCACCTGCGGCATCATGACCGGGGCGGGGCTTTACCTGGTCGGAGCTTTCGCCTGTTTCGGAGTGGGCCTGCTGTATTTTGTGATCGCCTTGTTTCACAAAAAGCTGCAGAGCCCTTATCTGCTGGTGTTGCGGTATGACCCCGAAAAATCCACCAATATTTCCAAAGCCCTTAAAAACCTGCCCCGGCACCGGGTAAAATCCCGTACAATAGCGCGGGACGGCGCCGAACTGACCCTGGAACTGTCGCTGAAAGACAAGGAAATGCCTGTCCTGGACCGCTTGCTCCAGGTGGACGGTATCCTCGACGCCAGTCTGGTGAGTTATGAAGGGGAATTCGGGCTGTAATAGCGATCTGCCAAAAAGTAGCGGCTCATAAAAAAGTATCCTCAGCAAACCGGAATAGGGCAACTACCATGCTGGGGGATCTTGTATTGAATCGCTCTAAAAATACCAGTCTGCATGCATACGAATAGAATATAGTTAAGCATAGCATCCCTAAAAACAACCGTCAAAAATAAACTCTGCTTATTGCGTTTTTGACGGTTTTGCTGTCGTAGCTTTTGACAATTAAGAGGGCGCAAGCGAATAGAAAGAACGCTTGCGCCCTCAATGCATAATAGAGATTATGCAATTGGGATTGATAAAGCTTTGAACCATGCGGCTTTGCATAGGCAGTAAGCGCGTGGGGATTGGAACTTTAACCAGAAACCTTTATTTCTTCAATTCCCAATACAAATATAATGGTATCTTCTGAAGCCATGCCATCGCAACAGATTTTTGTGCCAGTTCATCGCCAGCACGAGGCTCATTCATATCCACAATCGTTAAGCCGGCTTTGATGAATGCTTTCACATATTCTTCCATGGTTCTGTGTCTCCAGATAACGGGAATGGTTCCTCCCCATAAAGGCGCTTCCCACTCCTTCGGTTCAAAATAATTTTTGACAACTACTTGCCTATCTATACCTGTTCCCTGACGTCCTATTCCAATTTCATGATTTCCATCAAAGCATGGATGCAGGACACTTGCATATAGTCTTCCATGCGGTTTTAACACTCTGACAACCTCTTGCAGTGTACCCGCAAAATCCTCACAATCCATTAGCATCATGGAACATAGAACTATATCAAACTGTTCAGACTCTATGTCAAACAAATCATTGCTGTTTCTGACGAAGTGAGCCATTCTTAAGTTTTCTTTTTCTGCCAGCTTCATAGCATATTCGATGGCTCTCTTTGAGCAGTCAACCGAAACCAGTTGTGCTCCCCTTTTGGCAAGCTCTCTTGAATATCCCCCTTCTCCACATCCCAAATCCAATATTTTCTTCCCATTAACATCGCCCATATAATTTAGCATAGTAGGCATAATGAAATAATTTCGGCATTCTCCCGTTTGAGCCAATTCAAACCATTCGTCACCCATGGCATTCCATGCGACGGTCGAACTATCATGTTTCATCTCTTTCATTGCTACACCCCCTACAAACGAACTTTATTGCTTGATAATCTGTTTATTTTAACACACCGTTTTGACCTTTACAAATTGTTTTATATAAGACATTCATTCTCTTCCCACAAATCGGGTGCTTTCTGGACTATCCCAAAACGCAAAAATGCGAATTGTTTTGCACAAAGAGTACCCCTTCCCTTGGCTGGCTACGAAACTTTTTGGGCAAGGACGAGATGCGAAGATCCGTCGCAGTCCAAGCTACGCGGTTCCCCGAAAACAGTTCGAAACCGCCTTATGAATACCGTCCCAAACGACTGCCTGTTCCGGTTATCTCTTCATTGAATTAACGGTTTGTATATTATTATATAAAACAACTTAAAGTAAAGCCGTTGCAGGTCTCTGCAACGGCTTGAATTCGGTTCGGCTTTTTTTAACAGTTTTCTCAACCGTCCCTGTGCGGAAGTCCTAGAGCATCCGGCCAGCCATAGCGGGCCGTGCCTATGCCTTCACACCTCAGCGATGAGTTCCACCTCGACGAGCACGTTCTTGGGAAGCTGCTTTGCCGCCACGCAGGATCTGGCCGGACGGCCGGTAAAATACCGCGCATAGATCGCGTTAAACGCGGCGAAATCCCCCATATCGGCCAGATAACAGGTGGTCTTGACCACCCGGTCGAAGCCGCTGCCCGCCTTTTCCAGCAGCGCGCCGAGGTTTTGCATCACCTGTTCGGTCTGCCCCTCGAGGGTTTTCTCCTCCACCTCGCCCGACGCCGGGTTGATGGCGATCTGTCCCGAGGTGAAAAGCCAGCCCCCCGACACGATGGCCTGCGAATAAGGCCCAATTGCCTCGGGCGCCTTTTCCGTATGAATGATCTGCATACTATTTCCTCCTTTATATGTAGACTTTCCTGATCCCTCTACGGTCCGTCAGGACCGGGCCGCCAGTTTGTACCCTGCGGCGGTCAGGGCTTTTTTGATTTCCTCGACGTGGGCGTGATCCCGGGTTTCAAGCACCAGGCGGAGGAAGCAGGCGTTGATATCCATATTCAAGTCGGCCCGGTCGTGATAGACCGCCACCACATTGCCCCCGAGATCCGCCACGATTTTGGACACGCCGCTGAGTTGCCCCGGCTTATCCGACAGTTCGATGATGATGTCAGCCGACCGCCCGGATTTGAGCAGACCTCGGGTGATGACCCGAGACAGGATGGTCACGTCGATGTTGCCGCCCGAAAGCAGGCAAACCACATTTTTTCCCTCGACCGGAATCTTGTCGAACAAAACAGCGGCGACCGACACCGCTCCGGCCCCCTCCGTAATCAGCTTCTGCTGCTCAATGAGTGTGAGAATAGCGGTGGAAATCTCATCATCGGTCACTGTCACCATTTCATCGACATACCGGCTGCACAGCTCAAAGGTATGGTCTCCGGGCGTTTTCACCGCGATGCCATCGGCAATGGTGGAAACGTCAGGAAGCGTCTCCTTTTTTCCGTCCCGCAGGGCATCCACCATTGACGGGGCCCCTGCCGCCTGTACACCGTACACTTTGCAGTGGGGATTGAGGGATTTGATGACAAACGCCACGCCTGAGATCAAGCCGCCGCCGCCGACGGGCACCACCACCGCGTCGATCTCCGGAAGCTGCTCGAGCAGTTCCAGCCCGATTGTCCCCTGCCCGGCGATGACATTTTCATCGTCAAAGGGATGGATGAACGTATAGCGTTTCTGGTCCCGCAGTTCGAGGGCCCGCTGATAGGCGTCGTCGTACACGCCCTTGACCAGTTCGACCTGTGCGCCGTATTTCTTCGTCGCCTCCACCTTGGAGATCGGCGCCCCGTCGGGCAGGCAGATGACCGATTTAATCCCGTTTTTCGTCGCCGCGAGAGCCACGCCTTGCGCGTGATTGCCCGCAGAACAGGCGATGACACCATGGGATTTTTCCTCGTCAGAGAGCTGGGAAATCTTGTAATACGCCCCCCGCACCTTGAACGAACCCGTCACCTGCAGGTTTTCCGTTTTCAGGTACACCTTGCAGTCGTGCCGGATATTCGGCGCCTGAATCAGGTCGGTGGAACGGATTACGTTTTTCAGGACGAACGATGCATGATAAACCTTGTCGAGCGTGAGCATACCGGGATCCCTCGTTTCGAAAAAAATAAAGCCTCCGCCCCTGTATAGAGACGAAAGCCAGCTTTCGTGGTACCACCCTACTTCGGCCGCCGCAGGCGGCCCTCTTCCCCGTCTCCTCCGAACACAAAAGGAAACGCGGTCTCCGATAACGGGGAGAAACCGTACAGGCCTACTTCCACGTTCAGCCGTCTGCTCGGGGGCGATACCCGTCCGGATTTCCTGCCGCCTCACACCGCCCGGCGGCTCTCTGGAAGGAAGGCTCCGTTGGACTTCCCCGTCATCGCTTTTAATCTATCTGATAAGGAGCATACCCCCTTTTTCCTCATTTGTCAAGAGGCGAGTTTCATCCTCCCCATCTTGCGCCAAAGCCTTGAATATGATAGGATACAACCATATCCGCGCGGGAGAAAGACGCGGATTTACACAGGCTGGACAAGCCCCGGTCACATTTTGGGGTGTTCCCGGCGTTCTTTAGAATGCATGAGGACATATGGATTTTATCATTTCCCATCTGAAATCATGGAGCCCTGGATTACTAAAGTTCTTCGTAAGTTCAAAAAGAGACAATCCCGAGTTATCCTCCCCCGTCGGTCGGACCGACCCGACTTTTGGAAAACAAATGGGAATGGGGAATTTGAGAAAGGAGGCGCGGCCATGCGTGAAAAAAAGACGATGGGCTTTGCCGGAATTCTGCTCTTCGGCGGGGCCGCCCTTCTGCTCGCGGCGGTGGTTTCGGTCGGGGTCGGCAGCACCGTGGTCCCGCTCTCCGATGTCGTAAAGTCGGTGGCGGCCGCCTGTGGTCTGCTGCCGAAGGAGGCGGTGGATCCCGCCGTCTATGCGGTGGTCGTTTCCATCCGCCTTCCTCGGGTGCTGTGCGGTCTGTTAGCGGGAAGCGGGCTCGCCCTGTCAGGCGCTGTCATGCAGGGCATTTTCCGCAATCCCCTGGCCGATCCCGGGCTGCTCGGCGTGTCGGCGGGAGGCGGGTTCGGCGCCCTGCTGTCGATGACGGCCGGTGCCTCTTCCCTGCTTTTTCTGCCAGGCGCCTCTTTTCTGGGCGCTCTCGCGGCGGTGGGCCTGATCTTATCCGTGTCGGCCGCGGCCGGACGGCGGGGCGGACGGGTCTCCACCGTAACGCTGGTGATGAGCGGCATGGCGGTCAGCGCCTTGTTTGGCGCCGCCACCTCCCTGCTGTTGTCGGTGTCCAATGAGTATCAAGTGACAGCGTATATGTTTTGGAGCATGGGGGGCTTGTCCAACCGGCGGTGGGAACACGTGCTGATCATGGCGGTGCCGGTGCTGACCTGTGTGGCGGCGGTGCTGCTGCTTTCCCCCCGGCTGGATCTGCTGCTGCTCGGAGACGAACAGGCCCGGGCCCTGGGCATCCGCCCAGGGCGGTGGCGCCTATGGTTTATCCTGCTGGCCTCTCTCTGTACCGCCTGTATTGTCTGCGTGACTGGCCCCATCGGGTTCGTGGGTTTGATGGTGCCGCATATGATGCGGATGCTTACCGGCCCGTCTCACCGGAAGCTCTGTCTGGCCTCGGTTTTTGCCGGCGGCGTCTTCCTGATGCTCTGCGACAGCTTGGTACGGGGCCTCGCAGGGCTTCAAGGCCGGGAATTTTCGGTCGGAATTGTCACCGCCCTGCTTGGCGCCCCGTATTTTCTTTTTCTGCTCTGCTCAAAGAAAAACCGAATGGGCGGGCTGTAAAACCGTGCAAAAAAAGGGGATGACCGGGATGCTGGAAGCCAAACACGTCGTATACACGGTTCAATCCGCTGCCGGAGAACCGGTGCCCATCCTGCGGGGCGTGGATTTCCGGGCGGAGACCGGGGCCCTGACCGGCATCGTCGGACCCAATGGCTCCGGAAAAACTACCCTGCTGCGGGCTTTGGCCGGACTGCTTCCGGCACAGGGCACGATCCTTCTGGACGGCATCTCCATTCCTGCCTGTCCCCCCCGGAAACTGGCACGGAAAATCGCGTATATGCATCAGGACACGGCGGTGCCGTTCGATTTTACTGCCGCTCAGGTGGTCGCAATGGGGCGCAGCCCCTGGATCGGGGCGGTCTCGGTCCCTTCCCCCTCCGATCCCCAGGTGGCCCGAGCCATGGAATTGACCGGCTGTTCCATGTTCGCATCCCGTCCGATCAGCCGCTTGTCGGGCGGAGAACGGCAGCGGGTGATGCTTGCCCGGGCTCTGGCTCAAGACACCCCCTGCCTTCTGCTTGACGAGCCAACAGCCAGTCTGGACATCCGCCATGCTTATGAGGTGTTTCAGATTTGCCGGAAAGCGGCGGCGAATGGGCATCTTGTGACGGCGGTATTGCATGATCTGCGTCAGGCGGCTCGCTTCTGCTCCCGCCTTTTTTTGATGAAAGAGGGACTGGTCATCGCCGCCGGGCCGCCGGAGGAGGTCCTGACCCCGGAAAGAATCCGGGAGGCGTATGGGGTGGAAACGCTGGTCTTCCGGAATCCCGTGGGGGAATGGGATTACACCGTCCGGACATAGACGTTTTCCGCCTCCAAGCCCGACGGTGTCCCGTACAGGATAAGAGCTGGTTTTATTATTAAAAATAGTATTTGATTTTGCGTTGTCAAAAATCCTATGCCTATGAAAAGCCTTGCAAATACTGACTTTTTTGCAGATTAAGACACTCAAAACAACAATGATTTTTGCTGTTTTGGTGCCCAAATTGCACCCTAATTTCTTGTGATGGTATAAAACGATACGAGCAAATACAGGGAGATACCATTCGTGCAAATAGGAAAAGAATAGAGAAATTCATATATGTATGCTACAATTTTAAGCAGATAAATTAACAAATTTGAATTTGAAAACCACACTTTTATAAGTGGTTATTGTCCGTCATAGGGCTTCAATAAAATCCTCCAGAAACCTTGAAAATAAAGGATTTATCGCAATGTGTTCACCTTATCCCTTTATATGATTTCACACAAGCTTACTCTTTCCCTGACTGCTTATAAGGGCAAAATTAAGGGCAAGAAAATCTCATAACAAGATATAACAAAGTGTGGCAATCGGAGAACTGTGACATATGTGCGAATATATTATAACGTTATAACGGAGGACTTTTTTAATGGACAAGTATATTTATGATGAAAGCAACGGTCTTTGGTATGAGTTGCAGGGAGATTACTATATTCCTTGCCTTACTTTACCAGCCGAAAAAGAAAACAAGCCTATCGGCTTATGGGGGCAGAGGCATTTGCGGTATCTCAAAGAATATAAGAGAGTAACTTATACAACGCTTCTAACAAACGGAACGCTGAACGGCTATCTTGTCGATATTGACGAGCAAGCGCAGGATATGTTTTCTCGGTTGATAAAGCAGATGGCAGCAAAAGAAGGTATAACGGAAATGCTCAAAGTTGAAAATCAAATGTTATGGATACAAAGAATGGGAAATATCCAAATCAGAGCAAGAGAAATTATCAATACAGAATTGATTTTCAATTAGTGTTTTAAGGCGGCAAGGAAAATCCTTGCCGCTGTTTTTGAAGAAATGTCAATACTTATACTCTTGACAAACAGGACAAAACTTGCTACACTAACAATAGTCAATAAATTGACTGTACGGTAATTGACTTTAGGGAGGTGGTTGATATAACAAAGGAAACCAAGAAAAACGCATATCTATATTGCAAATTTCGGGATGAGCAGTTTGCATTGTATGATGCGTATGCCAAACGCCACGGAATGTTGATGAAAACACTGTTAGTAGTTAACGTTTTATATTATGACGATTTCTATGACAAGGGCGGCGTGACACAGATGGAAATTTGTCAGCGCACCTTTCAGTCCAAACAGACAGTCAATTTGATTATTAAAAATCTTTTAAACGAAGCATATGTAACGGTTGAGGAACGCAAAGGAAATAAGCGGGAGAAAATAGTACGGATAACCGAAGCAGGCAAAGTTTACTGTGAAAAGGTTGTCCGCCACATCACATGGGCTGAAGATACAGCAATGTCTATGTTTACACAAGAGGAGCAAAAACAGCTGATAGACCTATCACGAACATTTACAAAAAATCTCACTGAACTTATCAACAGGGAAGCGGAGGATTGAACTATGGAACTTTATGAAGCAATCAACAAAAGAAAAACGACAAGGGAATTTTTAGATACAAAAGTTGATTTTGAGATTATCAAAAGAATTTTAGAGGCGGGCAACAAAGCGCCCACTTGGGATCATAACCGCAACTGGCAGTATATCGTCCTCAGAACCGATGAGGAAAAGGAATTTGCCTTTCCCGAAGCGAAGAAAATCGCCGATAAATTCGACGCAGACCGATACCTCAATATGCCCCGCCCCTATCCCATAACTTTAGGACAGAAAATGTACGGCTACGCTATGCCGAAGCAGTTTACAATGCTCAAGGATGCCCCTTATGTAATAATCCCCGTGTTTAAATCCAAGCAGTTGAACGGCGAATATGTTTCAAAGCTAAATCCTTTTGCTACTATATGGTGTGTCATAGAAAATATCTTTTTGGCAGCTACGGCAGAGGGGTTGTCCTGCTCCATGCGCATACCGCTGAACGAGGAACACGACACGGTGAAGAAAAGGCTTAAAGTGCCGCCGACCTATATGATACCTGTGTTTATAGGTATTGGTTATGCAAATCCCGATGAAGTGCAGTTAGAGCAATATAATCCCGACATAGACAAGCAAATACGCTTTGGAAGATGGAAATGATAACGGCTAAAATATTCAATATCGAAAACCGCACCGTTGAAATCTATGCATGCACGGAACAAGATAAGCCTGTAATATATTTCAATAATTACGATAAAAGCGGCAGATCCGTTTATCGTGCATTAAAGGAAATAACAGACAAAGATTTTTCACTCGTCGTAATCGGCAATTTGAATTGGGATGGCGATATGACGCCGTATGCAATACCGCCTATATCCCCAAACGATACACCGTGTTCGGGCGAAGCGGATGAATATTTGCGTATTCTTACAGAGAAAATTATTCCTGCGTCAGAAGAGCATATACAAGGAAAACCCGAATGGCGAGCAATAACAGGCTATTCTCTTGCAGGGCTGTTTGCGATATATTCGCTCTACAAAACGGATATATTCTCTCGTGCGGCAAGTATGTCGGGTTCGCTGTGGTATCCTGATTTTAAAGAATACATTTTTAATCACGAATTAAAACAAATGCCCGATTATATTTATTTTTCGCTTGGAAACAAGGAAAGCAAAACAAGAAATCCGTACTTGAAAACCGTGCAGGAAAACACCGAGCAAATCGAGTGTTACTACGCTCAAAAGAATATCCACACTGTTTTTGAACTGAACGAAGGCAATCACTTCAAAGATTGCGCTTTACGTTCGGCAAAAGGTATCAAATGGATATTGGAAAATTAACAGGAGACTATTTATGGAAAAAACTATTTATGCTATGTTTGAAAATGCTGTAGCAAAATATACAAACAAAACAGCGATTATCGAAAACGACAGAACATTGACTTTCGGACAACTTTCCGAATTAGTCGATTTAATTGCGGGAAGTTTTCCCGAAAAGATAACGAGTATCGGAATCGTTATGAGTCACTGTGCGGAAATGATAGCGGCGATATTGGCTGTACTCAAATGCGGCGCAAGATATATTCCCGCCGAGCCGAACTTCCCAACGGGCAGAATACAATATATGATGAAAGAAGCAAATGTAGATTTTATTTTAACAGAAAAAGTGTTTGACAATAAATTAAAAGGATTCGATACAAACATTTTCGATTGCTCTATCTGCGGACTTGAAACGCCTACGGTAAAAACAGTAAATACGGCAAAGGAAAATTCGCCCGCTTATGTTCTTTATACTTCGGGAACGACAGGCAAACCGAAAGGCGTTTGTGTTACAAACGGGAACGTCTGCCACTATGTGGAAGCGTTTACAAACGAATTCTGCCCTACGGAAAAAGACATAATGCTGCAATACTCGGTATGCTCGTTCGATATTTTCGTTGAAGAAGTATTTACAAGCCTGTTAAACGGTGCAGCTCTGGCTATTCCGTCCGACGAAGATAAACAGGACATCCGTTCGCTTATGGCATTTGTGGAAAAACATAAGATAACAATGTTGAGCGGCTTTCCGTACCTTTTAGCGGAAATGAACCACTTACACGAAATACCGTCTTGCCTGCGCTTACTCATAAGCGGCGGCGACGTTTTGCGTAGCGCATACATAAGCAATCTTTTGGGAAAAGCGGAAATTTATAATACCTACGGACCGTCAGAAACGACGGTGTGTGCCTCCTACTTCCGTTGCACGGCTGATAGCGTATTATCCGACGGAACATACCCTATCGGAACGGCGGTAAAAAATACCCGTATTAAAATTTTAGATAAATACGGAAAAGAATTACCGCACGGCGAAACAGGCGAAATCTGTATTTACGGTAATGGTGTATCGCTCGGCTATATAGGCGATCACACCGAAGAAAATAAAGCGTTTGCAACGACGGATAGCGGCGAAAGATATTACCGCAGCGGCGATTTGGGATATATTCTGCCCGACGGAAATATTGCTTTCTTACATAGAAAAGACAATCAAATTATGATACTCGGAAAGCGTGTTGAAGTTGCCGAAGTAGAAGCACGACTCTACCAATGCAACGGCGTTGAACAAGCGGTAGTCCGTGCGTTTATCGACGAAGACGGACTCAGCTTTATGACGGCGTATATCGTTCCGTCAGATAACAATGTTAAAGTATCGCAAATACGCAAAGAACTTGCCGAACATTTAACAGCATTTATGATACCAGAATTTATGATTAAAATGCCGAGCATTCCGCTTAACAGTAACGGCAAACCCGATACAGCAAAATTACCCGTCGTTATGAAAGCAGGTGCGCTATGATGGAAATTAAAAAAGCAACAATAGAGGATATAGATACGCTTATGTCTTGGCGTATGGAAGTTTTGCACGACGTGTTTTCTATTGAAGAAAATTCGGATATGTCCGAACTCAGAGCAAACAACCATGCATACTATTTGAATGCCATACCAAACGGAGAGCATATTGCCTGTTTTGCTTGCATTGACGGAGAAATCGTAGGTTGCGGCGGTATATGTATTTACCGGGAAATGCCTTCGCCCGATAATAAAAACGGTTTGTGTGCCTATCTTATGAATATCTATACCCATCCTATGTTCCGTAAACAGGGCGTGGCGAAAGCAGTTGTAAATTGGCTAATAGAGCAAGCAAAGCAAAAAGAAATCACCAAAATATATTTGGAAACTTCCGATCAAGCTCGCTCACTTTATTCGTCTTTAAGCTTTTCGGATATGAAAGGCTATATGAAATTGGAAATATAAAGGAGCTGTTATGGACGATATTATCATAAATAAAGTGGGTACCAAGACTATTCTCACTAAATCCAATTTACCTATCAGCGATTATTCGGTAAATCCCTACATTGGGTGTACGCACGCTTGCAAGTATTGTTATGCGAGTTTTATGAAACGATTTACGGGACATACCGAAGATTGGGGAAGATTCTTAGACGTAAAATATTGGGATGAGATAAAAAATCCACAGAAATACGACAGCAAAGAATTTTTTGTCGGCTCTGTAACCGACCCCTATAACCCTCAGGAAGAAATCTATATGCGTACCCGTGCACTTTTGGAGCAGTTGCAGGGAAGCAAAGCAAAAATTACCATTCAAACGAAATCTGACCTTGTTTTAAGGGATATAGAACTTATAAAATCTTTGCCGAATGCAAGAGTCGGCATAAGCATAAACACCCTTGACGAAACGTTCAAGGACGATATGGACAAGGCTGTTTCTATCGAACGGCGGCTTGCTACAATGAAATTTTTTCATGACGCAGGCGTTCGCACTGCCTGTTTTATCTCCCCGATTTTTCCCGGCATTACCGATGTCAAGGCGATAATTGAACGGGCGAAGAAACAATGCAATTTGATATGGCTTGAAAATCTAAATCTGCGTGGCAGCTATAAAGCGGTCATTATGAATTATATCAAAGAGAAATATCCTGCTTTGCTGCCACTGTATCAGGATATTTATAATCGAGGTAATCGCAGTTATTGGGAAATTCTCGACGCAGAACTAAAAGAATATGCTGCCGAAATCGGTCTTGACTATGTTACGAATGATGACAGTATGAGCTGTTCTTTTGACGCTCCGCCTGTGATTGTTAATTATTTCTATCACAGCGAAATCAAAAAATCAGCAAGAAAAGGCGGTGACAATAATGCCTGAGCTTCCTGAAATAGAAACGATAAAAAATGTAATTGAACCGCAGATAAAAGGGCTTGTTATCAAAAAAATTACTGTCAATCGCTCAGAAGTTATCGCACAGCCGAAGGATGATGAATTTTGCAAAGCTGTTACGGGTCATGAAATATCTGATATGACGCGCAGGGGAAAGTTTTTAATACTTCATTTGAAAAATGAAAGCAGGATCATCCTGCATTTGCGGATGACAGGCTGCCTGCTTGTTACACCGTCCGACTATCCAATGGAAAAGCACACGCATATCATTTTTCATCTAAGCGGCGGAAAGGAACTGCGATTTTCAGATACCCGCCGTTTCGGGCGTTTTTGGCTGATACGAAAGGGCGAAAAAGATACATACAGCGGAATCGGTAAATTGGGGCTTGAACCGCTGTCTCGTGAGTGTAACGCTGAATATCTGAAAAGCAAATTCGGAAAGCGAAAAAAGAAAATCAAAGAGTGTCTGCTTGACCAAAGCGTGATTGCGGGAATCGGCAATATCTATTCCGATGAGATCCTGTTTCTAGCAAAAATTTGTCCTGCTCGTTCCGCTGGCAGCTTAACAGAGAAAGAATGGGAACGACTTGCCGAGATGATTCCCGAATGTCTATCCTACTTTATCGAGAAGAATCATATTGAGCAGGAGGATTACCTTCAAACGAAAGGGCAGGACTATCGCAACACGCCCTTTTTGCAGGTGTACGGTCACGCTGGCGAGTCTTGCCCAAACTGTGGCGAAACACTTGTCCGTGTTGTAATCAGCGGCAGGAGCAGCGTATATTGTCCGAATTGTCAGAAGTAAGGAGATTGGAAATGAAAACCGAATGGATATTATGCCCTGTCTGCGGCAACAAAACCCGTGACAGACTGCGGGAAGATACCGTATTGAAAAACTATCCTCTCTACTGCCCGAAATGCAAGCAGGAAACGCTCATCAATGCAAAGGAATTACAGATAACCGTCATTCAAATGCAGGAACGCTGACAAGACTATGTATGCCGCCGTGTATGGATAACACCATAGCGGCGGTTTTTCTTAACAACGAATGTCCCGTAAAGTGCAGCATTCGTTGTTTTTCTATCGGCTGTCTCTGTCAAAGGATTTCTTTCTGCGTGGCTGCTGTCTGCCCTGCTTCTGCAACTGCCTGAGCCTGTTTCTGACGCTCTCTTTTTCAGGCGGTTTCTGTGGTCTGCGCTTTTCCTTAACTTGTCGTTCCCACTCGGCAAGACTGCGGTTGTACTGTTCTACAATGGCTTCCGCTTCTCGGTAGGTTGCCATAAACGCCTGCACATCGGGATAGCCGTCCTCTTTTAGAATATCGGGCAGCTTGTCAAGCCTTTCGGAGATTTCCTTTTCGATCTGCTGTATCTGCTCTGTAAGGGCTTTTCGCTCCTTGCCCTTGAAAATCCCTGTTGTCTCTGAAAGCTGTGTTTTCAGCTTGGGCAGAACATTGTCCTGCAAATTCCTAATCCCTCTCGCCTCGTCCTGCACCCGTATCATCAGGTTTCGCATAGTGCGGAACTCTGCCATATCTATATTCAGCGTGGGTTTCGGCGGCATACCGTGTTCACGGATTAGGCTTTGCAGGAAGTCTTTTGCTCGGCTTACGATACTGCGGAACAGATTGGGCAGCCAGCCCTTGCTTTTGATAGACTGGCTCGCCTTGTCGTGTATCTCGGTCTGCTTGACTTCTAAAATCTTCGCTTCGGAAATCCCCGATAATAACGCCATATCTGCTGTCCTGTTCCATTCCTGCCTTGCGGCATTGTCGGCTTTGATTTCATCCTCTTTGGGATTGTTCTTGCCGATTTTCTTTGTTGGCAGGTACACACTGTTTTTATCAAATACCTTCAAATGCTGTTCGGGGTCGGAAATATGGCGGTTGATAAGGTCGGTATAAACTGCCTTTACCTCCCGAAGAAAAGGCTCACTCTTAAACCTATCATCTTTCGTGGTAAACAGATGGCTCTCGTAAACTTCTCCTTTTTTAATGACGGTACAGCCCTTTCGGATTTTTCCGTCCTCACCGGTAATCTCTTTCTTGGTGCGTACCCGTTTGCCCGTTTCATCAAAGAATACGCTTCGGGTGGCAATCTTGATTTCGGGTTCTGGCAAAAGCGTCCGTTCGCTGAAAATCAGATGAATGTGATAATTGGTCTTGCGTTTGTTGTGGTGCAGAGCCGACACACATTCCACGCCATACCGCCTGTGAAATTCTTCCGTGAAATCTTCGAGAACCTGCTGCGGCTCATACTGCGTATAGACTTCGGGCAGGGCGATAATCAGTTCCCTCGCTTCGATACACTTTCCGCCTGCGCCGCTTCGCCTAAATTCCTGCTGGCTTTCCCTTGCGAGACTGCTCCAAAAGTCATTCTCTGCGGTGCGGTAGGCGGCGTACAGGTTTTCCTGTCTTGCGGGACTTGTGATATAGGAAATCCGTCCTTTGACATTCGGCAGCTTCGACATCTGTATGAAGCTGTGTCTTGCCATATTATCCTTTCTCCCATAAATCGGGTGTTCTCATTTTGCAACCGTCTTGACAGTTGCCGCCGACACGAAACAGTGGCGGCGAAAAGTATCAATGCGGGAACGGGAAGTGACTGCGTTGATACTTAGCTCCCCGCAGGGGCGAAATACCCTGAGTACAAATCGGAGATTTGTGCGAGGGGTGTATTTCGCTCTCAAACGCCGAGGGCTTAAAATCACTTCCCGAAAAAAGAATGGGCGTTATTCCACTCTGCGGACATCATTCTGATTGAGAAGATTTCTGCCCTGATTGACGCTCATAAAATGCTCCAGCGTGTCCCTGCGGATAATCGCTTTCCGCCCGACTTTAAGGACGGGTAGCTTACCCCAGTCCACCAGCTTCCGCATGGTGTTCCTGCCGATACCCGTACATTCGGCGGCTTCCTCTATGGTAAGTCCCATTTTGACTGCGTTCATTTTATCAACCTCCTTTCAAGGATACTCGTTTTGCAACTATGCACCTGTAATTATACTTATTTTGCTACCTCCTGTCAACCTGTTTTGCAACTGTTCATAAAATATTTTTAATTATTATTGCAAAACAGGTTGCAAAGTGAGTTTATATGTGCTATAATAATACCCGTTAGGAGGTGAAAACCTTGAAAGACAAAATCACATTCACCGCAAAACAAGTCGGCGAACGGGTAAAAGAACGCCGAACGGAGTTAAACTTAACAATGCCCGAACTCGGCAAGCGTATCGGCGTAAACAAATCCACCATTCAGCGGTATGAAGCAGACGGCGTTGACCCGAAGCGTACTATGATTATCAACGGTCTTGCCGATGCGCTGCTTACCACTCCCGAATGGCTGACAGGGCTTTCCGAGGAAAAGGAATATGATGCCCGCACGCTCTGCCAAAAGGACATTGAGGAGCATATCAAAAAGTACCTTGATACGGTTTCCTCCACGGTCAGCGGAGAGCCGCACCAGCAGCTTCTTACCACCTTCCTCGGCAAGATGATTGACCTGTACTCGGTGCTGTGCCACTACTTTGCCAACGCTATGGCGGAGGTTGACCGTGTGGCGGAGGACGAGGGCTTGAAGCAGTCGATTATGCGGTATGCGATTGAGGTGGGCGCAATCGAAGAACGGGTCTACCGCAAAGAAATGGAAATACCTATCGAAGATATGAAGCGTTTTTTAGACGGAATTTTACATATCTACGATGAGGGACGCACCAAAGTATCTATGGGCGACCTCTTCGGGATAGTGACGGAAGCCGAAAACAGGCTTGCCGAAAAAGAAAATTCCGTGGCACCTTGACAAAAAAATATGCCGATTGAAACCAACCGGCAAAAGTGACATTCTTTACTTTACGCACACCATATGTCACAGTCCCGATTGCCACGGATAGAAAGGAGTTTTTTATCTATGGCAAAAGGTTCTGTAAGAAAGAAAGGCAAAAAGTGGTATGGTCGCTTTTACATTGAAGATGAAAGCGGAAAAAAGGTGCAAAAGGAGTTTGTAGGGACAGAAAGCAAGTCTGAAACAGAAGCCCTGCTCAGAAAGGCAATCGCTGATTATGAGGAAAAGAAGTTTGTTGCAAAGGCTGAAAACGCAACAGTTGGTATGCTGTTGGATATGTGGGTGGAGGAAGAACTGAAACCCGGCAATTTAAGCAACGGTACGGTAATGGCATATCAGGGAACGGTCAACCGTATCAAGCAGCACCCTATCGCTAACCGTAAGCTGAAAACCGTTACCGCCGACCATTTACAGGCGTATATGGACTATCTCAGTTTCGGCGGGACAAATCCCGACGGTACGACTGCAAAGGCTCTCAGCAAGGGGTATTTACGGTTATTTTCGGCTGTGTTACAAGGGGCGTTCCGTTTTGCGGTATTCCCGAAGCGGATGATTACCTTTAACCCTATGCAGTATGTGGTATGGCGAGGAAAAAAGGAAGAATATGAACTGTTCTCGGACGGGGACGGAGAAACCGCTTCTACACCAACGCTCAGCTATGAACAGTATCAACGGTTAGAGGACTTTCTGAAAAAGAAAGATAATCCTGCACTTCTTCCCATACAGATAGCCTATTATACAGGCTTACGTATCGGTGAGGTTTGCGCCTTGACTTGGCAGGACATAAATCTTGAGGAACAATATCTCACGGTACGCCGCAGTATGCGCTACAACGGGGCAAGGCACAAGACTGAGATAGGGGCAACAAAGCGAAAGAAAATCCGCACCGTTGATTTTTGCGATACGCTGGCGGCAATCCTGCGGACAGCAAAAACCGAACAGCACAAAAACCGCTTCCGATATGGAGAACTTTACAGCCTCAACTACTACAAAGAGGTCAAGGAAAAAGACCGCACCTATTACGAGGTTTACAGCCTGCCGAGAACGGAAGAAATCCCCGATGACTACAAGGAAATCTCCTTTGTCTGCCTCAGACCTGACGGAGCATATGAAGCACCGAGTACGGTGGGGATTATGTGCAGGACGGCAAGTAAAAAGGTCGAGGGGTTAGAGGGCTTCCATTTCCACCAGCTTCGGCACACATTTACAAGCAATCTGCTCTCGAACGGGGCAGCACCGAAGGATGTGCAGGAGCTTCTCGGACACGCCGATGTAAGTACCACGATGAACATTTACGCTCACGCTACAAGGGAAGCGAAGCGCAGTTCCGCAAGGCTGCTGGATAAAGTAGTCGGCGGGGCATAAAAATTTCCCTTGTTTCGGCTTGTAAGGGCAAAAACAAGGGAAAATACATAAGGTTGGAATACAAAACAGGCGTAAAGCCTTGAAGACAAAGGACTTTTAGAGGGTTAGATAGATAAATCGGAATTTTGTTAAGAAGCGGAGGTGTCAAAACGGAATGTTAAAAGCGCTGTTTATAGATTTTTATGGAACTGTCGTACATGAAGATGGAGAAGTAACTAAACAGGTATCGCAGGAAATATATAATACAGGGGAAGTGTCCGATAAATCAGAAATAGGTGCATATTGGTGGAATGAGTTTCAAAAAGCATTTAATTCAGCTTATGGAGACAGATTTGAAACGCAACGAAAATTAGAATATCAGTCATTGAAGAAAACAATAGAGTATTTCAAGTCAACTGCCAATGCACAAGAATTAAGTGACTTGATGTTTGCACATTGGATAAAGCCACCCATTTTGAGGAATCAAAGCAGTTTTTTGAAATGTGTCCAGTACCAATTTACATTGTATCTAATATCGATAGGGACGATATTTTGAAAGCAATAGAATATCATGGATTGAATCCTGCTGGCATATTTACAAGTGAAGATGCAAAATCATATAAACCAAGAAAAGAACTTTTTGAGTTTGCACTAAATAGTACGGGATTGTCTGTTGAGCAAGTGGTACATATTGGTGATTCATTGAGTAGTGATGTTAAAGGGGCTTCGACGATTGGAATAGGTGTGATATGGATAAATCGTAGTAAAAAGGAAATTCCAAACGGAGTTATTACTGTTGAAAATTTATTAGAGGTATATAATACAGATTATTTCAAATGAATATGGTTATTAGTAAGTACGAACACTTGAAAATTCCAGTTTGTGTAAGGGTTTGGGATTTGACCAACAAGCAAAAATCTCTCTTTCTATCGACGAGAACGAGTGATTTTTACGGAAAGGGTACCCCTTTCCTATGCTTGCTACGCTACGGAACTTTTCACAAAGAAACGGAAGGGAAAGGATAACCTGAACAGATAGTTTTACCCTTTGAAATGTTACGCAGTTAAAGGATATTTTTGAGCAAAAGGGTATAAACACTTTACTCTATCAGGTTTAATACCTTTCCTGCAAGGCTTATTGAGGCTCTAATGCTAAACATAGAGAAAATATCATCTTCTGTATTTGATTTTCGTTTTTGTATTTGACGCCTTTTTGCCGCCCGCGCTTACAAAACGAATTTATATGGAGTTACGGCAGGATATATAGAGATACGGGGAAACCCCTATAAATCGGGGCTTTTTCCTCACTTCTATAAACACTTGCAAGAAGTTATAAGGCTATTTTCGTCTATAAAATCAATAAAATAGTATTTGATTTTGTATTATCAAAAAGGCTTTGAACTGTGAAAGCCTATGTAAATACTGACTTTTACAGAGATGTAGATGCCTGAAATAGCAATGATTTTTGCTGTCTTGGTGCCCAAATGGTGCCTGAATTCCCTGTGGCGTTATAAAACTAATTAGAAGTTGCAGAGGAGTTAATATCAAGATGAATAATAGACATTTGTTTTTAACATCATCTGGTCTATCAGATAGAACGAAAAAAATGTTTGCTGATATTATTAAAAAGAGCCTAAAGGAAATAAGAATACTATATATTCCAACGGCAGGATATGAAACAGATAGTGCAAGGGAAGGATTTGCTGTATGCTTGGATGAACTTGCGAAAATGGGGATTAGGTATGATAATATTTTAATTTATAACTTAGAATTACTTCTTTCTAAAGAGTATAAGAGAACATATTCAGCGCATATCGGTAATCCGGCAATGGTTTCCAGATTGTTGACTATTGAGGAATTGAGCGCATTTGATGCTGTTTTTGTTAGTGGCGGAGACAGCACAGTTCTTTGTCGGGAAATGGTTAGAACAGGCTTTGACGAAGTATTAAAAAGAGCAATTGATGATGGACTTGTATATGTTGGAATTAGTGCGGGAAGCATGTATGCTGCAGGAAATTTAGACAATGGTTTGCATATTATTTTGAATCCCGTAATTCCACATTGGAGCGGCCAGAAGGCAACTGAAATAACCAATTTGTCAGCTGAAATATATTTGTCTGACGGACAAGCACTTTATGTTGAAAATGATGAAATAAGATTGATATAAAATATTTCCAACAATTGAAAAGCCTTCTTGCTACCACAGAGAATAATGTGTGATTTTTACGAAAAGGGTACCCCTTTCCTATGCTTGCTACGGAACTTTTCGCAAGGGAATGGAAGAGAAAGGATAATCTAAACGGGAGGGCGTTTTCTTTGAAATGCTACGTAATTAAAAGTGTATTCTTTCTGAAAGGGCATAAATGCCTATCGCTATCGGTTTGATTCCTGTAAAAACTTTGTTTATTTATAAGGCTTATTGAACCCCTAACATAGTGGTATAAAAACAAGGTATCCCTAAAATGACTTTTCGGGCGTGATAACACAATCCTTCACTGTCTTGTTCATGGTGCTAAAATGGTACCCAACTTTACAAAGCCAACCTATGCGGAAATATGGGAAGATACAAGCAGCTATGGGAGAACCCATGCAAGAAGTTATAAGACGATTTTTGTCTATAATATTTCCATACAAAGTGACAACTTGAAATATGTTTAATGGTTGAATTTCTGATAGGCGGTGAAGCAATTATGCCGTTTGTTCGAGGTAATTACTCGGTGCAGTTGTAAAATCTGGTAACAGGTTGCACCGAGGTTAAAAACTTATGTTATCAGGTAACTGCACCCTATCGTAAAACATAAAATACCAATACGAAAAGGAGTAGTTATTCAATGAATAAAGAACAGTTATTCAATGAATGGTTAGAAGAAGAAAAGGTTGCACATATTCATGGGTGGGATTTTTCTCATATACATGGAAAATACGAAGCAGAAAACGATTTGCCCTGGGATTATCGTAACATTATTCGTCACTATTTATTGCCTGAAATGAGGCTATTAGATATTGACACAGGTGGTGGCGAGTTTCTTCTTTCATTAAAACACCCTCTTGGTCATTTAAGTGCAACAGAAGCATACCCACCCAATGTCGAACTATGCAAAGAAAAATTACTTCCACTGGGGGTGGATTTTAGGGCGGCAGATGGATTGGCTAAACTTCCTTTTGATAATGAAACATTTGATATTGTAATAAATCGTCATGGAGCTTTCAACGAAAACGAAATATGGCGAGTATTAAAACCCAAAGGTATTTTTATCACTCAACAGGTAGGGGCAGAAAATGATAGAGAACTTGTTGAACTATTATTAAACGAGGTCCCACCATTACCATTTCCGAAGCAATATTTGTATATAGTACAACAAGCATTTCAAGAAGTTGGTTTTACAACTCTTGAAGCAGAAGAAGTATATCGTCCAATTCAATTTTGGAATGTAGGTGCTCTCGTTTGGTTTGCACATATTATTGAATGGGAATTCCCCAATTTTGATGTAGTAAAATGTTTGGCAAATTTATATCATGCACAAGAAGTGTTAGAAAAGAATGGAGTAATAGAGGGCAGAATACATAGATTTCTTTATGTAGCTCAAAAATAGGTTTATTGTATCTTGACAAATCGGGATTCTAATTGGTGCTGCCAAAAAGATTCTATCTGTGATGATTCTTGTGATGGCTGGATTATATGAGAACGTAAGCACTCGTTGTTTTCGCTTTCATTGTTGTTATTCAACACCAGGATAGCTTTATGATAGACAGGATTCATAGATGGAGGCTATCCTACAAGCATACAAATCGGCAAATGTAAACTGACTGAGCAGAGCGAAGATGAATTTCATGCGGATGAGGAAGAATATGATTCGAGATGTTGAAAAAACGATCGGCAATTTAATTGATAAGGCGTCAACCGCCCAGATTTGTTATATTGATAATGAGGGATATCCGATCACAAAGGCAATGTTAAAACCGAGAGATAGGGAAGGCATCAAAACATTTTGGTTTTCAACGAATTCAAACAAAGTGAAATTATATACTGCGATAAAAGGAAGGTTCTATAGCAACTTGAAATCAGAGGATTTTGATATCCAGCATTGAGATAATTGGTTCGTTAGTATGTATACCAATCCTAATTGATAGAAAACTAATGGGGTAAGGGGTTTATATCTGGAAACACTTATAAAGCCTTATAAGACGATTATCATCTATGTAATCAATAAAAAATACGAGCCGCAGCCCGCAAGGGATTTTCAAAGGGCCGGCGCAAAAGGATTTCTTTTGCGCCGGCCCTTTTTTCGCATCGGTACGCCGGTGTTTCCTCCCGGCTTTCAGTCGGAAAGAAAACCCCTATAAGCCCTCCTACTTCATCAGTGTGACCAGGACCGCCTTTTGCGCATGGAGACGGTTTTCCGCCTCGTCGAAGATCTCCTTCGCATGAGCTTCGAACACCTCGGCGGTGATTTCCTCCCCCCGGTGCGCGGGCAGACAGTGCTGTACCATGCAGCCGGGATTGGCGGCGGCCAGCAGGTCGTCGTTGACCTGATATCCCTGAAAAGCGGCGCGGCGTTTTTCCGCCTCCCCCTCTTGTCCCATAGAGGCCCATACGTCGGTGAATATCACATCGGCGCCCGCCGCCGCTTCCCGGCAGTCATCGGTCAGGGTGAAGGCGTCGCCGTAGCCGGCGGCGAATTCCAGCACCTCTTTTGCAGGCTCATATCCGCCGGGACAGGCCGCAGCCACTTGCATGCCGGTCTTGAGCCCGCCCACGATCAGGGAGTTCGCCATGTTGTTGCCATCCCCGATATAGGCCATCTTCAGCCCTTCCAGAATCCCTTTATGTTCCCGCACCGTCATCAGGTCGGCGAGCACCTGGCAAGGATGGCAGAAATCGGTCAGTCCGTTGATGACCGGGATGCTTCCCACCCGGGCAAGGGTCTCCACCTCTTTCTGGTCAAAGGTACGGATCATAATCCCATCCAGGTAACGGGACAGCACCCGTGCGGTATCTTCGACCGGCTCGCCCCGCCCGATCTGGAGATCATGGGAGGAAAGGAACAAGCCATATCCCCCGAGCTGATAGATCCCGGTTTCAAAGGAGACCCGTGTGCGGGTGGATGCCTTCTGGAAGATCATGCCCAGGGTCTTTCCCGCCAGCAGAGGATGGCGAATACCGTGCCTCAACTCGTATTTGAGCTGATCCGCAAGATTGAGGATGCCGGTGATATCCTCCTTTGAAAGGTCCAACAGCTTGAGAAGATGTTTCATATCCGGATCTCCTTTCTATACTTAAAGGAATTTATATGTTGGTTTTGACTATTTGTAATCATTGGACTGAACCGTATGAACCTTTGACGATACGAAAGCCGTCCATCCATCGCGGTTGTATAGAACATCTGGCACATAGGCGGCGAGGCTTATTATGCGCGCCCCAACCAGGGAGCGATTCAAAGAGCCGTCAGTACGGCTTCCAGCCGTTCAAGCCCCCGGTCCATGTCCTCCCGTGTGATGTTCAGGGGGGGCAGAAACCGCAACCGAGCTTTGGCGGTGAGGACGAGCAGTCCGTTCCGGACGCACCGGGCGGCCACCTCTTTGGCATCGGCGGCGTCCAGAGCCGCACCCAGCATCATGCCAAGCCCCTGCACCTCCGTCACATGGGGCATGGTCTGGAGCCGGGCCCGCAGATAAGCGCCCTTTTCCGCCACTTCCTGCAAAAAGGCGGGATCGGTCAGACGGGAAAGCATATACCGGCCCGCGGCGCAGACCACGGGATTGCCGCCGAAGGTGGAGCCGTGGGTTCCGGACGACAACACATCGCCGAACGCCTCGGCGCATAAACAGGCGCCGATGGGCAGACCGCCGCCCAGCCCCTTCGCCAAGGTGACGACATCGGGCCGGATCGGCGCGTGTTCACAGGCGAGAAAGCGGCCGGTGCGCCCGGCGCCGGTCTGCACCTCGTCAATCAGCAGCAGGACATCCCGGGCCGTGCAAAGCTCCCTCACACCCCGCAGATAATCGAAATCCAGAGGCAAAACGCCTCCCTCTCCCTGCACGCACTCGAGCATCACGGCACAAACCGTCCCGTCCATCGCCTGCTCCACGGCGGCCAGGTCGTTTGCGGGCAGATAGCGAAACCCGCCGGTAAAAGGATAAAAATACCGATGAAAGTCGTCCTGCCCGGTGGCGGCCAGGGTGGTCACTGTCCGGCCGTGAAAGGAGTTTTGCAGGGTTAAAACGGTGCTGCGCCCCTCCCCATAACGATCAAAGCTGTATTTGCGGGCCAGTTTGATGGCGCATTCGTTGGCCTCCGCCCCGGAATTGCAGAGGAAAACCCGTGCCATGCCCGCAGCGGCGCAGAGTTCCCGTGCAAAAGCGGCCTGAACCGGGTTGTCGTACAAATTCGAAACATGCTGAAGCCGGCCGGCCTGTTCCGTGACCGCTTTCACCCAGCCCGGCTCACAGTAACCCAGAGCATTGACCCCGATCCCGCTGCCGAAATCAATGTATTCCCGTCCCTGCGTATCCACAACAACGGCGCCCCTGCCGTGATCCAACTCCACCGGGAAGCGGCCATAGGTGGGCATCAGACCGCCGTTTCCATCGGAAAATAAGGGTTCCATTTCCACACAACTCCTTCGTTTTCGGCCCGTGTCCCGTTTTATAGGAACATGGTGCCGATCCCCTCATCGGTGAGCATCTCCATGAGGATGGAATGGGGGATCCGGCCGTCGATGATATGGGTGCGGCGCACCCCCCGGCGCACCGCCTCCACACAGCAGTCGATCTTTGGGATCATCCCGCCAGTGATGATCCCCAGATGCTTGAGATGAGGCACCTCGCTGACCTGTACCACCGAGATGAGGGAATCCTCATCGTCCTTGTCGCGCAGCAGGCCCCGCACGTCGGTCATCAGCACCAGTTTTTCCGCCCCCAGGGCGGCGGCGATCTGGGAGGCCGCGATATCGGCGTTGATATTGTAGGTCTCGCCGTCTTCCCCGGCGGCGATGGTCGCCACCACCGGGATGGTTCCGCTGTCCAGGCTGGTGCGTATCAGCGACGTGTTGACATGGGTGACATCGCCGACAAAACCAAGATCTTCCGCCTGATGGCGGACCGCCTTTATCATGCCGCCGTCCAGACCGCACAGGCCGATTGCCCGGCCGCCGTGAGCCTCCAGTTGCTGGACGAGGGATTTGTTGACTTTGCCCGCCAGGACCATTTCCACGATTTCCATGGTCTCCCGGTCGGTGTAGCGCAGACCGCCGACAAACCGGGATTCCTTGCCGATCTTTTTGAGCATGGCGCTGATCTCGGGCCCGCCGCCGTGGACGAGTACTACCCGGATGCCCACCGTGGAGAGCAGGACCATATCCTGCATGACGGCGGATTTCAACTCGTCGCTGATCATGGCATTCCCGCCGTATTTGATGACGACGGTCTTTCCCGCGTATTGTTTAATATACGGCAGAGCCTGGGTAAGCACCTGAGCCCTGTCGGCGGTAGAAATATTCATGGCACCAACCTTCATTCCTGACAGAATCGCAAAATCATGCGGCTTTTTCCCCGGGGAAACCCGCGTTTAACTGCGATAATCCCCGTTGATTTTAACATAATCGTAGGTCAAATCGCAGCCCCAGGCCGTCGCCGTGGCCTCGCCGTCCCGCAGCCGGACGTCGACCGACACCTCAGGCTCGGTCAGGATGGTCTTAGCCGCGTCCTCGTCAAACGGAATGCCCGTCCCGTTCCGGCAAACCTCGATCCGGCCGGCTTTGGAGACAAACGCGACATCCACGCCGGATACATCCACTTTCGCCCCCGAATACCCGATGGCGCAGAGGACCCGGCCCCAGTTGGCATCGGCTCCAAAGATAGCCGCCTTGAGCAGAGAGGAACCGGCCACCGCTCTGGCGGCGGTGCGGGCATCAGCCCGGGTGGCGCCCCCTTTGACATGCACCTCCAGCAGCCGGGTGGCGCCTTCGCCGTCGGCGGCCAGCGCGCGGACAACGGCGGCACAAAGCATCCGCAGGGCGCCGCAAAAGGCATCGTAATCCTCATCTTTGGAGGAGATCAGGGGATTCTCCGCCGCGCCGTTGGCGAGCAGGACCACCGTGTCGTTGGTCGAAGTATCCCCGTCCACCGTGAGCATGTTGAACGTATCCCCTACCGCCTCAAGCAGCGCCTCATGGAGCAGGGCGGACGTGACCGCGGCATCGGTGGTGAGGAAACAGAGCATGGTCGCCATATTGGGCGCGATCATGCCGCTGCCTTTGGCAATCCCGCCGAGGGTACAGATTTTGCCGCCCGCCCGAAAATGCAGAGCGAATTCCTTTTTCCTGGTATCGGTGGTCATGATTGCCTCGGCGGCTTCGCCACTGCCGGTCCCGGACAGGGCGGCGGCCAGGGCTGGCATGGCGGCCGCGATGGGTTCCAAAGGCAGGGAAGGGCCGATGACGCCGGTGGAGGCCGGCAGCACGTCGGCGGCGTCGATGCCGACAGCCTCGGCCGCCAGGCGGCACATCTCCGTCGCAGTTTCGATCCCATCGGCGGCGCAGGTGTTGGCGATGCCGCTGTTGCAGACAATGGCGCGGGCGGTGCCGTTTTCCAGATGGCGTTTTGTCACCGTTAGGGGGGCGCCCTTGACCAGATTTTGGGTATACACCGCGGCCGCGGCTGCAGGGCGGTCGGACAGGATCAGGGCGAGATCCCGTTTGTTCCGGTTTTTCCGGATGCCGCAGTGAATTCCTGCGGCGGAAAAGCCTTTGGCGGCGGTCACGCCGCCCTCGATAAAGGCCGTCATGGTTGTCATCAACTCCCGTATTCCATCGCACCGGTCATTCCGCATGACGCGGTGCGGATTCCTTGATTCCTAAAAGGAAAGCGGCGCCATGCCGAGACCGGTGTCCTCCGGCAGACCGAAGAGCAGGTTGGCGTTCTGGATCGCCTGCCCTGCCGCGCCCTTGACCATGTTATCAATCACCGAGGCGACGATCAACAGCCTGGTATGCGGGTCGCTGTAGAGCTGCATGTCGCAGTAATTGGAGCATCGGACATTGCGGATATTGACGCCTTCTCCCTCCGGCAGCAGGCGGACAAACCGTTCGCCCGCATAAGCGGCGATATACGCCTGCCGGACCGTTTCCAAAGTCACGCCCGGTTTCAAGCGGGCATAAACGGTGGAAAGAATGCCCCGGTTGACCGGCAGGAGATGGGGTACAAATGTGACCGTCACCGGTTGACCGGCCACTTTGGAAAGAGTCTGTTCGATCTCGGGAGTATGGCGGTGGCACGCCACTTTATAGGCAGAGAAAGCCTCGTTGCAGTCGGGAAAATGGGTGGTCTGGGACAACCCCCGGCCGGCACCGGTGGCACCGGATTTGGAATCCACCACGATCCCGGCCGTTTCGACAAAGCCGCCGCGCAGAGCCGGAGCCAGGCCGAGAGCCACACTGGTCGGATAGCAGCCGGGGTTGCCGACAATCCGGGTTTTCCGGATCTCTTCCCGGAAGAGTTCGGGCAGGCCGTAGACCGCCTTTTCATGCAGTTCGGGATACACCGCCTCGCAGCCGTACCAGGCCTTGTATGCCTCCGGATCGTCCAAGCGGAAATCGGCGCCCAAGTCGATGAAGGCCTTACCCGATGCGTCGCAGACGGCGGCGGTCTCCTGGGACAGCCCGTGCGGCAGGGCGGCGAAAACAAGATCGCTCTTCTCCACTACCGCTTCTGCCGTTTCGCATACCCGGTCGCACATTCCCCGCAGCGCGGGATAGACGGATGAGAGGGGTTTCCCCTCAAAAGAGACCGACCCCACCGCCGCCACTTCAATGCCGGGATGGGCCAGCAGAAGGCGGACGAGTTCGGCGCCCGCATAGCCGGTCGCGCCGAGAATTCCGGCTTGAATCATAGGAGACCCTTCCTTTCCGATTCTGTATTCCGGACACGGAGGGCGGGACGCGGCCGCGATCAGCCCACCAGCCCCCGCACCCGTTTCACCTGTGCCAGAACATTTTCCGGCGCAGGCCCGCCATATACCCGGCGGGACGCGGCGCACCGTTCAAGAGAAATGAAATCGTAAACATCTTTTTCAAAAAGAGGACAGATTTCCCGGTACACAGACAGGGGCAGGGTTTCGAGGGTCAGCCCCTCTTCGATGCAGCGAGCCACCAGAGTTCCGGTCGCCTTGTAAGCGTCCCGGAAAGGCAGGCCCCTGCCCACCAGATAATCGGCGCAGTCGGTGGCATTGATGAATCCGCCCGCCGCGGCCTTCCGCATATTTTCCGGCAGCACCTTCATGGTATCGATCATGGGAATAAAAGGGGTCAGGCAGGCGGTCACGGTGTCGAGGGCGTCAAAAATGGCCTCCTTGTCCTCCTGCATGTCCTTATTATAAGCAAGGGGCAGGCCTTTGAGCATGGTCAGCAAAGCCATCAGGTCTCCGAACACCCGCCCCGATTTGCCCCGCACCAATTCGGCGATGTCAGGGTTCTTTTTCTGGGGCATGATAGAGGAGCCGGTGGAAAACGCGTCATCCAGCTCCACAAACTTAAATTCCCAGGAACACCAGAGGATGATCTCCTCCGAAAACCGGGAGAGATGAACCATGACTAGGGACAGGGCCGCCGCCAGCTCGACGCAGTAATCGCGGTCGGACACTCCATCCAGGGAGTTGTGGGTCACGCCGGACATCCCCAGAGAGTCGGCCACGGCCTGCCGGTCGAGCGGATAGGTGGTGGCGGCCAGGGCGCCGCTGCCAAGCGGCGAGATATCCAGGCGCCGCGAAGCGTCGCCGAGCCGCCCAAGATCCCGCAGAAACATCTCCGCATAGGCCATCAGGTGATGGCCGAAAGTGATGGGCTGCGCCCGTTGGAGATGAGTATACCCCGGCATGATGGAAGCGGCGTGAACCTCCGCTTTGGAACAGAGCACCCGGATCAGGTCTTTCAGCTGTTCTTCCAGGCCGGGCAGCGCGTTTTTCAGGGTCAAGCGGAGGTCGAGGGCCACCTGATCGTTTCGGCTGCGGCCGGTATGCAGCCGCTTGCCCGCGTCCCCGATGCGGGCCGTCAGTTCCCCCTCCACAAAAGTGTGAATATCCTCGGCACCCGGGTCGATTTCCAGACGGCCCGCCGCAAGATCCGCCGCGATTTCGGTGAGGCCGTCCCGGATTTTTGTCCCGTCCTCTGCCGAGAGGATCCCCTGCTTTTGAAGCATGGCGGCATGGGCCAGGCTTCCCGCGATATCTTCCTGCGCCATGCGGCAGTCAAAAGAAATAGAGGAGTTGAAATCGTTGGTTTTCTGGTCGATATCCTTTTGGAACCGGCCGGCCCACAGCTTCATGGCGGGACCTCCTTTTCAGCAAACTTACAACAGCCCATCCCCGCGAAGAACGGTTTTGCCGCGTCCCGGCCCGGATATCCGGGGCGGAACGCGGCGGCTGCCGGGTTTTTATTTCCCCTGTTTCCGCTTTTTCATCGCCTGCACCTTGATTGGCAGGCCAAAGAGATTGATAAAGCCCTGGCTGTCTGTCTGATCATAGACATGGTCTTCGTCAAAGGTGGCGATCTCCTCGTCATACAATGAATACGGCGAAGTCAGAGAAGCGAGGATCATGTTGCCCTTGTAGAGCTTCAGCTTGACATCCCCGGTGACAGTCTCCTGGGTGGAATCCACAAAGGCAGACAGCGCCTCGCGCAGCGGGGTGAACCACTGGCCATAATACACCAGTTCGGAAAACTTGCCCGCCACCATCTGCTGCTTGTAATGCTGGGTGTCCCGGTCGAGGCAGAGGGTTTCGAGGGCCTCATGCGCCTTGTAAAGGATGGCGCCGCCGGGGGTCTCATACACCCCACGGCTCTTCATCCCCACCAGTCGGTTTTCCACCATGTCTACGATCCCGATGCCGTTTTCCCCGCCAATCTTGTTGAGCGTCTCGACCAGGGAAACCCCGTCCATCTTCTGCCCGTCGATGGCGGTGGGGATTCCCTTTTCAAACGAGACGGTGACATAGGTGGCCTTGTCCGGGGCCTTCTCAGGCGAAACGCCCATTTCCAAAATGGCGTCGTAATCCGGCTCGTTGGCCGGATCTTCGAGGTCAAGGCCCTCGTGGGAGAGATGCCAGAGATTCTTATCCTTGGAATAGTTGGTCTCGCGGGTGATGTTCAGCGGGACGTGATGCGCCTCGGCGTAGGCGATCTCCTCTTCCCGGGATTTCAGGTTCCAGATCCGCCAGGGGGCGATGATCTTCATGTCGGGGGCAAAAGCCTTGATCGCCAGTTCGAACCGCACCTGATCGTTGCCTTTCCCGGTGCAGCCGTGACAGATGGCGTCCGCGCCCTCGGCCAGCGCGATCTCGACAATCCGCTTCGCAATGATCGGCCGTGCGAAAGAGGTGCCGAGCAGGTACTGGTTTTCATATACCGCCCCGGCCTTGAGGGTGGGGAATATGTAATCCTCCACAAAAACCTTCCGCAGATCCTCGATGTAGAGCTTGGAGGCGCCGGTCTTTTTGGCCTTTTCCTCCAGGCCGGAGAGTTCCTTGCCCTGACCCACGTCGGCGGCCACGGCAATGACCTCGCAGTTATCGTAGTTTTCCTTCAGCCACGGGATAATAATGGAGGTGTCGAGGCCGCCGGAATAGGCCAGCACCACTTTTTGAATCTGGTTGCTCATACTCCGAACTCCCTTTCTTGTTATCCGGACGGCGAGATGCGCCGCCGGTATGAATCCTGGCCTTATTATAGCACCCCGGACCGGTTTTTCAAGGGGATTTCCGCATATTTATTCGAATTGGCGAAATTTTGTCATCCTGCCCAAAGAGAACTTTTGCAGACCAAAATACTGGTGGAACCTCACAATAGGCATACATGCATGATTGCATAATTATGCATTTTCATGGTATACATCCAAACGGAATTGCCGGAGGTCCGGTTATCCCCTCCCGGTATATGCCGTCCGGCCGAACCCGTCACAGGCATGAAAAGGACCTCCCACGGCCCGAAAGCCGCCGTGGGAGGTCCCGGCCCGGGTCCGGCCCGGTAAACCGATCCAGCAATCAGCCGTCCCGTCCCGTACCTGCGGGGCAGAGGATCTCTTCCCCACCGTACCGGCGGACAATGCTCTCCATTTCGGGGAAGACGCCTTCCATCTCCTGAACCAGCCGGATCTGGTTGCGGGCCCGCACCAGGTTGTGATCGGGACGGGTGGTTTTGAAATAGACATCCCCGTCCAGATAATCGGCCAGGAAGCGGGAGGCAAGCTCCAACGTGATGATTTTGGCCCCCAGGGGAAGAAGCCGAATTTCTTCGGGGGTGAGAAGCCCCTTCGTCTCCTCCAGAAAGCCTTTGGTGAACTGTTCAAACATCGCGAGGTCGAAATGGACCTTCGACAAATCCTCCTCGTCCTCTCTCGCAGTCGAGGCCCCGGAACGAACGGCGTCTCCGAAATCATAGACCGACGTTCCCGGCATGACGGTGTCGAGGTCGATAACACACAAAGCCTTATCGGTGGCCGCGTCAAACAGGATATTGTTGATCTTGGTGTCGTTGTGCGTCACCCGATACGGGATCTTTCCCGCCGCCAGCCATTCCACCACGGTGCCGGCCTCGGCCTCCCGGCCGAGAATAAAGTCGATTTCCGCCTCGGCCTCCCCACGACGGCCGGCCCGGTCTTCCTTCACAGCGCGGCGGAGATCCTCCATACGCCGAACGGTGTTGTGGAAATGCGGAATGGTTTCCACCAGGATATCGACGGGAAAATCGGACAGCCAGCCCTGGAATTCCCCGAACGCCCGGCCGGCTTCGTAGAAATGCACCGGCTTTTCAATAATATCGTAGGCTTTTGCATTGTCTACAAACCGATATACCCGCCAGAAATCGCGGTCGTTTGTATACAGATAGGGGCGGCCGCCGTCCGCAGTCAGGAAGGAAAGAACCCGCCGCTCATAGCTGCCGTATTCCTCAAGCAGCTTTTTCTTGATGTGCTCGGTGACGTTGAGGATGTTGTGCATCACATCCTCCGGGTTCTTGAACACGTAGGTATTGATCCGCTGAAACGTGTATTTGTCGCAGTGGCCGTCGTCCGGATCGGCAAAGGACACCTCATAGGTGCGGTTGATATTGCCGGCGCAGATCTCATGCCAGGCCGTCAGCCGTCCGGCTATGCCGAACTTTTCTCCCAGTCGCTGAAAATCCATGTCATCCCTCTTTTATACTGTGTTCGTTTCCCACAACCGGCGGCGAAACGCCGCACTTTGGGAAATCAGGGAACAAGAAAACCGCCGCGCGCCGTTTTTGCGGCCCGCGGACCCCGCTCCATCCGTCGAAAAGAGCGGTGCGGATGATATTCCGGTGTTTTATTATATCCCTTTTATCCGCCGGCTATGATCGCCAATCGCCAGCCGGACGCATTGTGGGCCATCCGGCCCCTCGCGGGCATATGCCAACAGTATAGCCGGTTTCAGCAATTTTTTCAACCCTCTAGCATCCCGGCCCCCTCCGGAGCGGGCTGGAACCGCGCCGCGCGGCCACAAATCAGGCGCCCGCCTCTTCCAGCCCCGCCTGCAGCGCCTCCCGCAGGGCGTCTAAAGAGGTCAGCCCCTTTTTGACCTTGACCGCAAAATAAGGTTTGGGCCCGGCGTTGATCATCACCCGGCCTTTGAGGGCCGTTGACATCCGGGAGCCGGCCTGCAAATCCAACGTGCGCTGATAAAGCAACAGGGTGTCGGCCCTCTGCTTGATTTCATAAATTCCCATCCGGGCCGCCATATTCCGCAGCAGGGCCACGTCAATAAGACCTTGCACCGCCTCAGGCGGTTCTCCGAACCGGTCGATGAGTTCATCGTAAACGTCCAGGGAATCCTCTTCGGTGCGGATATCCGCGATCCGGCGGTATACATCCAGCCGCTGGGCATTTGAAGCGATATAGGATTCGGGGATATGGGCGGTGACGGGCAGATCAATGAGGCATTCCTCCTGCCTGGAGGGGGGAAGCCCTTTTTCTTCGTTGACGGCGTCGGCCAGGAGCTTCAGATACATCTCATAGCCCACCGCCTCCATATGCCCGTGCTGCTGGGCGCCCAGGAGGTTGCCGGCTCCGCGGATTTCCATGTCCCGCATGGCGATTTTGAATCCAGCGCCGAATTCGGTAAACTCCCGGATGGCTTCCAGCCGTTTGGAGGCCACGTCGGACAGGACTTTCCCCCGGACAAAGGTTAAAAAGGCAAAGGCGCGGCGGGACGAGCGGCCCACCCGTCCCCGGAGCTGGTGAAGCTGGGACAGGCCGAAACGATCGGCGTTTTCAATGATGAGGGTATTGACGTTGGGAACATCCACGCCGGTCTCGATGATGGTGGTGCAGACCAGCACATCCATTTCGTGTTCCAAAACCTGCCGCCAGATTTCCGACATCTCCTCCTCGCTCATCTTGCCGTGGGCGAAGGCGACCCGGGCCTCGGGGATCCGCATCTGGAGCCCGGCGGCACACCGCTCGATGGTCTCGACCCGGTTGTGAAGATAATACACCTGTCCGCCCCGGCGCAGTTCCCGCCGGATCGCGTCGACGAGGATGCCGTTGTCGTGTTCGAGGACATAGGTCTGAACCGGGCGGCGGTCCTGGGGCGCCTCTTCAATGACCGACATATCCCGAATACCGCTCATCGCCATGTTCAGGGTGCGGGGGATGGGGGTGGCGGACAGAGTGAGTACGTCGATGTTGGGGGCGAGTTCCTTGATCCGCTCCTTTTGTGCCACCCCGAACCGCTGCTCTTCATCCACGATGAAAAGGCCGAGATTGTGAAACTTCACGTCTTTCGACAGCATCCGGTGGGTGCCCACTAGAATATCAATCTCTCCCCGGGCGGTGCGGCGGAGGATCTCCGCCTGCTCCTTGGGGGTGCGGAACCGGGAGAGCATCTCCACCTGAACCGGGAACCCCTCGAACCGGCGGACGATGGTGTTGTAATGCTGGAATGCCAGAATGGTGGTGGGCACGAGCATCACGCATTGCTTGCTCTCGGAGACGCATTTGAAAGCGGCCCGCAGAGCCACCTCCGTCTTTCCGAATCCCACATCGCCGCAAAGCAGGCGGTCCATGGGGACCGGGCGCTCCATATCTTCTTTGATTTCATCAATACAGCGAAGCTGATCCTCGGTCTCCTCATATTCGAAATGCCGTTCAAAATCGTATTGCCACTCGGTATCCGGCCCGAAGGCGTAGCCAGGTGTTGCCATTCGTTTGGAATAAAGCTGGATGAGTTCTTTGGCGATATCCCGGACCGCTGCCCTTACCCGGGACTTGGCCTTCTGCCATTCCTGCCCGCCCAGGCGGTGGAGTTTAACCCGCACCTCGTCCTTGGTTCCGATATATTTCGATACCAGGTCGAGCTGCGTGACCGGCACATACAGGGTGTCCCCCCTGTCGTACTGAATTTGGATGTAATCCTTCACCACGCCCTGCACCTCGATCTGCCGTATCCCTTGATACAGGCCGATGCCGTGGGCCGCGTGGACGATATAATCCCCCGGCGTGAGTTCGGCGAGGCTGTGGATTTCCGCCCCCTTGTTCCGGTTTGTCCTCCGGCTCTTGCGCCGATAGGTGGATATCCGGCCGTGGGTGATAACCGCAAAGCCCGCCTCCGGGAAATCCGCCCCGGCCGACAGCCCGCCCCGCATGACCAGGACCCGTCCCCTGACCGGCTTCTCGGGGGAGGGCGCGTATAACGCGGGCAGTCCCTGTTTTTGCAGATCTTCTGCGAGGGTCACGGCGTTCTTCTCTTCCGCCCCAGCCAGAACGATGCAGCTCATGTTTCGATGCAGCATATCCCGCAGGTCATCGCAGAGCAGTTCCAGCCCTCCGGACCATACAGGCAGTTGTCTGGCGGTTATATTGTACAAAGAGTTTATTCTTACATCCGGACTGGTGCGGGCAAATGCCTCCAAGAACACGGTATCCCGTTTGTCAAACAGGGCGGAGAGCCCGGTCCAATCCAGCATATAATCCGACAGGCCACGGCAGAGCTGGCCCTCCTCCAGCAGCGTCTGGATATCCTCCTGCAGCTGCCACTGAGCGGTACGCAGCCGTTCCCGCACTTTGCTCCCCTCCGATACCAGCAAAAGAGCCCCATCTGCGTAATCGAGGGCGGTGGCCGGGGCGGGATAGATCAGGGGAATGTATTTATCGAGCGAGGCCGGTTCCCCGCCTCCCCGCAGCCGGTCGGCATCGGCCAGCAGGTTTTCCCTCTGGAGGGCCGCCGTTTTTCCCCGCAGAGTCGCCGCCAAAGTTTCGATCTTTCCGGCCAGTTCCGCCGTATCGTCGCAGAGGATTTCAGCCGCAGGCGGGATGTCGGCGCTCTCAATGGGATCGGTCCGGCGCTGTGATAGCAAATCAAAATAGGTAAGGGTGTCCACCGTATCCCCCCACAGTTCGATGCGGATGGGGGACGAACACTGGGCGGCATACACGTCCACAATGCCGCCCCGCACGGCAAACTGCCCCGGGCCCTCGATCTGGTCGCACCGTTCATACCCGGCGGCGGTTAGCGCCGCCGCCAGGTCGGGAACCGGCAGGGGGCGGCCGGTCCTGAGCCGCAGGGTCCGGTCGAGCAGCACGCTCGGAGGCAGGGTATACGACGCCACGGCATCCACACAGGCGACAACGAGTTCACCTTCACCCGCCGCCATACGGGCGAGGATCCCCAGGCGCATCTGCTCATAGTCCCGGGAGGTGGATTCCACCCGCCGCAAAGAGAGCTCCCGGGCAGGGAGGAACAGCGCTTCGTCGCCCAACGCTTTCAAGTCCTCACACAGCCGGTTCCCCTCCGCTTCGTCCGAGACCAGCACAAAGACGCGCCGGCTCAAATCCGTGCGCAGGGCGTGGATCAGCATCGCTTTGTGTATATGGCCCAGCCCGGTCAGCATCCCCGGCAGGCGACCCGCCCGGATATCGCCGAGAAGGGAAGAATAGGCCGGCAAGCCCGCCAGCCCCTTTTCAATCACACCCATAAAAATCTCCTCATAATGAAGTGGCACAGGATTGTCCCGTCAACGCTCCGGGTGCCGAAACACCTCATCCTTTTTTGCCGCATCGAACCGCGACAGCGCCGGATGACCGGTCAGCCGCTTGATAATCCGCCATCCGTCCACGCTGTCCACCGCGTTTTGAGCCTCCGGCAGAAATCCGAAATCCAGATAGATTTTGCAAGCCAGCCAGGTCGTGGTTTGGGTCGGAATCTTGACATGGGTATATCCCCATTCCTTGAAGATGGCCAGAGCACGGGAAATCAGAGGTTTTGAAAGCCCTTTTCCCTGATGCCCGCGCCGGACGGCCACCCAATGCAGCCAGCCGGTCTCCGGCCCGTCCCTCCCCGTCACATCGTAGTAAGCGGTGGCGGTGGCCACCTTTACATTCCGGCTGTCGGTGATAAAGAGCATGCGCCCGGCCAGTTCCGGTTCATGGCCGCCGTAATAGCGGTTCCAGGCCCGGAGGCCCTCCTCCCGGCTGGAAAATTCTTTGGCGCTTTTTTCGATATCCATCCACGCCTCCCGGTCGTCGTCCTGATAAAACGCAAAGCGAAAGCCCTCCGGCAGTTCCGCATGCGGGACATCGCCGAGTTCCCTTTCCAATAGCAGTGGAAAATACCGGATCCGGCTGTCGTGGTTATCCAACACCGGCCATTCGCCCATCCCCTTGCCTCCTCTCCGTCAGCCCAATCGGGATGCGGGGGCCCCGCAGTGGTTTTCGGGCCACCCGGCGCACCGGATCACAGAGGCCATTGCAGAACTCCCACGGACTCCAGAATCATAAAAGCCAGACGGACAAAAGCCAGCAGAATCAGGACGATACCGCCCGCCATAGCCATGCGCTCGGAGATGGTCCGGCCCTGCTCCCCGTCATACCGGGAATTGGCAAACCGGATGAGGACGATCCCCATGCATACCCCCGCGATGCAGGTGAAAATCGTGTGGGGCCAGAGGATCGCCAGAATCAGAAAAAGGGCCGCCACCACCGGGGAGAGCATGTCAAAGACCAGATGCCGGATCTTGGCTTTGCGGGCCTGGATCTCTGCGGGTGTTTTGGGGTTGCGGGGGGTGATGTCGGACATTGTCGGGACACTCCTTTCCACGGGTCACTTGGAATAGCGGTTCATGGCCTCGTCGATGCGGCCCTGAACAATGAGGCAGGCGGCTTCGGCGGCGTGGCGGGCCGCGTCCAGAATCCGGGGGGCCTCATCTTTCGTAAAGCGGGACAGCACCCAGGCGGCTAAATCATAATCGGGATGGGGCTTCTGCCCGACCCCGATTTTGACGCGGGGAAATTGATCGCTGCCGGTCAGGGTTATAATGCTGCGCATCCCTTTTTGTCCTCCGTCGCTCCCCTTCCGCCGGACCCGTATGACACCGACCGGCAGGGATATATCGTCGAACAAAATCAAGCAGCGTTCGGGCGGAATTTTGTAAAACTGCATGGCGTCCCGCACCGCTTCGCCGCTCAGGTTCATAAATGTCTGGGGCATCATCAGCAGAACCTTGCGGTCTCCGATACGGCCCTCGCCGCAGAAGGACTTGAACCGGACCCGGTCCACCCGGACGTCCAGTTTTTCAGCCAAAGCCTCCAAAGCCGCGAACCCCGCGTTGTGCCGGGTTCCCTCATACGGCTTGCCGGGGTTGCCGAGGCCGGCAACGAGAAATTCCACCGGGCCGGGGCTGGCCGCCGGTCTGTTTTTTCGGAAGATCATGCCGTTCGCCCTTTCTTTGGGAAATGCCATGGAAAAAGGGGGCCTGCCCGAAGCGGGAGGCCCTGTGTGGTCACGGAACCTGTGCGCCCTATTTGAACATAATGGAAACCGGCCGGTCGCCGTAAATCCGCTCAATGGCTTCGGAAAACACCGGCGCAATGGGAAGAATGTGAATTTTCTTTAACCGGCGCTCCTCAGGCTGCCGTATGGTATCGAGGAGGACGACCCGTTCAATCGGGCTTTTTTCCAAGCGTTCGAGCGCCGGACCCGACAAAACGCCGTGGGTGGCGGCGGCGATGACCCGGGCGGCGCCTTTCTCCAGTGCAGCGGCCGCCGCGTTGCACAGGGTGCCGGCGGTGTCGATCATGTCGTCCACCAGAATGACCGTTTTCCCCTGCACATCCCCGATCAGGTTCATCACCTCGCACTCATTGGCACGGGCGCGGCGCTTATCTACAATGGCGAGAGGGCAGTCCAGCCGTGTGGCAAAGTTGCGCGCCCGGGTGACGGAACCGAGATCAGGAGATACGACGACGTACTGGTCGGTGCGGCCGCCGATCTCGGTGCGGAAATGGTCGGCGAGGATGGGAGCCCCCACCAGATTGTCCACCGGAATGTTGAAAAAACCCTGGATTTGGGGGGCATGCAGATCCATCGTCAGAACCCGGTCGGTTCCGGCGGCGGAAATCAGGTCGGCCACCAGCTTGGCGGAGATGGGATCCCGCGCCTTGGCTTTGCGGTCCTGCCGCGCATACCCCATATACGGGATGACCGCCGTGATGGAGGCGGCTGAAGCGCGCTTGAAAGCGTCGATCATGATGAGAAGCTCCATCAGATGGTTGTTCACCGGCGCGCTGGTCGACTGAACGACGAACACGTCGGAACCACGGACCGACTCGCGGATGGACACCGCGATTTCTCCGTCGCTGAAGGTACTCACCTCGGCCTTTCCGAGCGGGAGACCGAGGTTTCCCGCAATCCGGCGGGCCAGGTCGGGATGGGAATTGGCGGCAAAAACCTTGATATCTTTCCCGTGGAAATTCATACGTCCAACCATCCTTTCGACTTCCGTCCCGGTCAGGCTTCCATTCGGCGGACGCGGAGACCAGATGCGGTTCGCTTCTCCATCGGCCGTAGGTCGATCCGCCTTTGCCGCCGCTCCGTCTTTATTATGGCAAAGATCCCGATGGTTTGCAAGGGGGCTTTATGAATTTTGCCAGAGCACCCCCATTCCCCCGGCGTTTTCTATAGAAATCGGGGTTTGCTAGAAAAAAATTGCAAACTTCTGGAAAAATGGGGAAAACTTTGTTATAATACAACATGGCGCTGCCGAAAGGGCCAAAGTCCTTCGGACAGATGCTTTTGTGGGACGGCAGTAAATTGAAGTAGGAGGTTGCTTTGAAGATGAGTCAAAAATACGTCTACCTGTTCCAAGAGGGAAACGGTTCCATGCGGGAACTCCTCGGCGGCAAAGGCGCAAACCTGGCGGAGATGACCAGCCTGGGGATGCCGGTGCCCTATGGGTTCACCGTTTCCACTGAGGCTTGCACCCGGTATTATGACGACGGCCGCAAAATCGGCGCCGATATCGAGGAGCAGATCTACGCGGGCCTCGCCCAGCTTGAAAAACAGGCCGGCAAAACCTTCGGGGATTTCGACAATCCCCTGCTGGTATCGGTCCGCTCCGGCGCCCGGGCGTCCATGCCCGGCATGATGGATACCATCCTCAACCTGGGGCTCAACGACACCGTAGTGGAGGGACTGGCGAAAAAAACCGGCAATCCCCGGTTTGCTTACGATTCCTACCGCCGTTTTATCCAGATGTTCTCCGACGTGGTCATGGAACTGTCCAAAAAGGATTTTGAAAAGATCATAGATGAGATGAAAGAGGAAAAGGGAATCCGGCTCGACACCGAGTTCGACGCCGATGACATGAAGAAGATGGCCGCCCGCTTCAAAGCCTATTATAAAGAACAAAAGGGGGAGGATTTCCCCGCCGACCCGAAGGTCCAGCTCATGGAGGCTGTCAAGGCCGTCTTTCGGTCCTGGGACAATCCCCGCGCCAACTATTACCGCCGGATGAACGACATCCCCTATTCCTGGGGCACGGCCGTTAACGTGCAGATGATGGTGTTCGGCAACACCGGACCGAATTCCGGCACCGGCGTGGCCTTCACCCGCAACGCGGCCACCGGTGAGAAAAAGCTGTTCGGCGAATACCTGATTAACGCCCAGGGGGAAGATGTGGTCGCGGGGATCCGCACGCCGTCTCCCATCGCCACGCTGGAAAAGGATATGCCCGAGGTGTACAAACAATTCGTCGAGGTGGCCAATCGCCTCGAGAAACATTATAAGGACATGCAGGATATGGAGTTTACCATCGAGGACGGCAAGCTCTTCATGCTCCAGACCCGCAACGGCAAGCGCACCGCCGCCGCCGCGCTGAAGATCGCCGTCGATCTGGTGGATGAAGGCATGATCGACGAGGAAGAGGCTGTCCTCCGGGTCGAGCCCAAACAGCTCGATTCCCTGCTTCATCCGCAGTTTGACGCGGCGGCGCTCAAAAAGGCTTCCCCCATCGGCAAGGGCCTGCCGGCATCTCCCGGGGCCGCCTGCGGCCGGGTGGTCTTCACCGCGGGCGACGCCAAGGATTGGGCAGAACGAGGCGAGAAGGTCATTCTGGTCCGTCTCGAAACCTCGCCCGAAGATATTGAGGGGATGGACGTATCCCAGGGGATTCTGACCGTTCGGGGCGGCATGACCTCCCACGCGGCGGTCGTGGCACGCGGCATGGGCACCTGCTGTGTTTCGGGCTGCGGGGAAATCCAGATTGACGAGGACGCCCGGCGCTTCACCCTCGGCGGACAAATCGTTAAGGAAGGGGACTATATCTCCCTGGACGGCTCTACCGGCAACATCTATGGCGAAGCCATCGCCACGGTGGAGGCCTCCATCTCCGGCGATTTCGGCCGCTATATGGGCTGGGCCGATAAAGCCCGCCGCTTAAAGGTCCGCACCAACGCCGACAATCCCCGCGATGCAGCACAGGCCGTCAAATTCGGGGCTGAAGGCATCGGCCTATGCCGGACCGAGCACATGTTCTTCGACGCCGACCGCATCCGCTCGATGCGGGAAATGATTGTAGCCAAGAATGCCGACGCCCGCAAAAAGGCCCTCGCCAAACTCCTGCCTTACCAGCAGGGGGATTTCGAGGCCATGTACGAGGTGCTTGAGGGACGCCCCATGACGGTGCGGTATCTCGATCCTCCTCTGCATGAGTTTCTCCCCACCAAGGAAGAGGATATCGCGGAGATCGCAGCCGAGCTCTCCATCACGGTCGAGGAACTCAAGGGGGTCATCGCCTCTCTCCACGAATTCAACCCCATGATGGGCCATCGCGGTTGCCGTTTGGCCGTCACCTATCCCGAAATTGCCGAGATGCAGACCACGGCGGTCATCAACGCGGCGATCCATGTTCAACAAAAGCATCCGGACTGGCACATTGTACCCGAGATCATGATCCCGCTTGTCGGGGAGGCTAAGGAACTCAAATTCGTCAAAAACATCGTTACCTCCACCGCCGATCGCCTGATCGCCGAGGCCGGTGTCAAGATGGAATACCATGTGGGCACCATGATCGAAATCCCCCGTGCGGCTGTCACGGCCGATCAGATCGCGGCCGAGGCCGAGTTCTTCTCTTTCGGCACCAACGACCTGACCCAAATGACCTTTGGTTTCAGCCGCGACGATGCGGGCAAGTTCCTGGACGCCTACTACGACGCCAAAATCTACGAGTCGGATCCCTTTGCCCGGCTCGATCAGACCGGTGTCGGCGCGCTGGTGAAAATGGCCGCCGAAAAAGGCCGAGCCACCCGCCCCGACATCAAGCTGGGGATCTGCGGTGAACACGGCGGCGATCCTTCTTCCGTTGAGTTCTGCCACAATATCGGGTTGAACTATGTCTCTTGCTCTCCCTTCCGGGTGCCGATAGCCCGGCTTGCCGCCGCACAAGCGTCTATCAAGGAAAAAAGGGCGGCAAAATAAAAAGGGGCTCGGGCAAAACCCATTTACAGAACCCGAGGCAATGCCAATAGCCAAAAGACCCTGCAGGGAAAATCCCTGCAGGGTCTTTTTTACGCCGGAAAACGCGTAAATCTAGGATTATGGAATACCACGAAGGTGTTATGTCGTTCTCTGTGAAACACGAAACTCTAACGGCGCTTTTGGTAATTTGGGATTATTTGTGGGAATTGATATAAGTTTAACTAAGGAGGATGAAAGTCTGCCTAATCCCTTTTGCTGAGTACCTCTATAAAACTTCTAAAAAATTGTTGGATTAATGCACTTTTGGGAAATGATAAATAGATATATAATGAATTTTATTGACGCATATGGAATAGTGTAATATTATGATATTAGGTGCCAATATTGTTATAAATCGCTTGGGATGTGAAATCAATGGAGATAGCTGATAAACAGAAAGTATTACCATTTATTAATAACAATCAGTTGGTATTATCTGAATACTAAAATGAGAAATGGCCAAATACCGTAGTGGTGTATCAAATCCTGCATCGGAAGCTGCGGCTGTCAAAGCCGGTTTTGTCCTGTGCGGAGAAAGATTTAGTTACGAATATCATTGTTAGGTATATTGTCATGTATGACTTTATAAGTAAAGAAAAAAGTGAAATTCAAGTGTCAGGTTTTATCACTCTTACTGCCTATGAATCGACGCTTCTCTGTCGATTGTGGATAAAAGAGCGGGTTGAGAATGACAGCACAGGCGTCAGGAGGACAGAGAGATGTATAAAGTGGTTCCGGAGCCGGAATGCTTTACCAGTAACTGTCTGCTGGAGGCTATCCGGGCAAAACGGCGGAATCCCACTGTGCGGTGGCACTGGATGCCGATCCGGTATAATCGGTTCCATTGGCCTCATGTGCTGTGGGAAGAGGACGGCTATATCTATCATTTCCAGTGCGCCTCTAAAGAGCGGCAGACGTGGTGGAAACGGTTCTGGTTCAAGGGATACCTGAAACGATACAGCCTGCCGGCCTGGGAGAAACTGCTGGAAAAGAAGAAAAAGCGATACGAGTCGCAGCATTCACCGGCAGTTCAAAGGAAAATCTCATTAGGATAGACGCCCCACGCCAGGCAGTGTCTATACAGAACAATAAAACCCACCACGCCCACAGCGCCTATACTGTCGGCTAAATGGGTATGGTGGGCTGTGTTTTATGCCGATAGGCGTGGATTGATAAACCTATCCTTTATCCAGTAAAGCGCATCGCGGCTTATGGGGTGCGCTCCGCTCTGGTATCATAACCCCGGCCCCGGCGGACCGTCTTCCGCCGGGGCCGGGTTGACAGGATCACCCTACGACTTATCCTTGGATTTCGCCAGCAGGGCGCACACAAAGCCAAGAGAAATTGCCGCTGCAATACCGCCGGCGGTTCCCGTCACCCCTCCGGTGAAAACTCCGATCCAGCCTTTTTCCTTCACGGCTTCTTCTACCCCTTTGGCCAGAGAATACCCGAATCCGGTCAGCGGAACCGTCGCGCCTCCGCCTGCGAATTTGACCAGAGGCTCATACAGCCCCACCGCGGTGAGCACCACCCCCAGCGTGACGAACAATACCAGGATCCGGGCAGGCGTCAATTTGGTCAGGTCGATCAAAATCTGGCCCACCACACAGATCAGCCCGCCCACCACAAAGGCCTTGAGCAACATCCACCAGTCCATACCAGGCACCCCTTTTGCTGAAATTACGCTTTATTGTGTGCGTTTGCCCGGCAGGTTATGCATATTTAGGGAGTAACGGGATAGTCCAACATCAAATCCCGGTATTCGGCCGCCGAAAACAGTTTGCCCAGCGTGGTATATTTGGGCGCGCGGGTCGCATGCGGGGACGTGCCGCCGAGCGGAACCGGGTGATCCAGAGGCAATGGTTCTTGTGCCAGCCGAATCCGATATTTTTTGGCATGGTCGCACCAGGCGATGCCGCCATCCTCCACTTTTCCGTAATGTGTGACCGCGCGAACCGGATTGCCCACATAAAAGGCGGCATACCGAATATCGGGAATCCGCCGGGCGTCGACGTGGGCATAGATCTGGCGTTCTAAGCACAGATTTTGAAACACCTCCGGCCGGGCCGACAAAATGACCGTATCGAGGCCAGGAAGCGCCGTGTCGGCGGGCGCGGCGGCTTCGGAACCGTCGGTGATCACAACGCTGTCTACTCCCTCTTCGAGCAGGCGGTTGATAATGTAATTCCGGGACCGTCCGGAATCCTTCGCCAGCTGGTCGATTTGATCCATGATATCCGAGGGAATCCGCACGGAAAACGTCTTGTATACGTCGTCCTGTTTTTGAAGAACATGCCGTTCCAATACGATGCTCATATCCAGTCCTCCCATACGGCCGGCAGTTGACGCAACCGCCGGTGGCCGGTATAATGAAGAAGGTGCGGGGTTCGCGGGAGAAACCCGTTCCCCCCTGCCTTCGCCGTCATGCGCCAGTGTCCGCGAACTCAGACGCATGGCGGCCCTTTTTTGTCCCGAGCCATACGATACAGGAATTCCATTGTCACTACAGCATCGAGCCACAGCAGCAACAAAAGCTCGAGAACAGAGGCCATACCTACACCTCCCGGATGATTCATTTTAACATAAAACATGTTGTAAAACCATCCGAATAAATACTATAATATCTGCTCCTTTCTGTCAAGGTATAGATATAATGGATTTTGTAGAATATTTCTGTGGATTTTGTGGCAACACTGAGCGGAAACAGCGACAAACGACGCCGGGCGGCAGAAAAACCGGGCCTCCCTGCAGGGAAGCCCGGTTTTTAACGGCCTCGTTTTAGCCGGTCTGTTTGTCAACAATGGAGACGCAGGGGCATACCATCCCGAATACATTCACCATACGGTCTTCGTGAAAACGACGTCATTCGTTGAGTAATTGACACCTTCGACCCCACCCATAGCGAGCAGTTCGGCTATCTGGCGGCTGTCCGCCCGGAAATACGCGGCATATTCAGTGCTACTGCGGTCATACGGGTCGTAGTCTTCCAGCACGATATAATACAAAGGTTCCGTGATCTTGAGTTCTTCTTCCAGATGCTTTTCCAACCCGTCCGCAAAGGCCGCCGCGGATTCCGGCGCCGTCTTCAGCATATCGGGCAACAGCGTGGTGCCGTACCATACATCCATGATGGAATAGACGCCATAACCTCTGACCGTCACACTGTCCCCGTCCGTCCAGTTGTTTTCCCGCAGCGCCTGCAGGATCGCCTCCTGTTTTTTTGCATGGTCCGTACTCTCCTGAAACTCACGGAGATAAACGTCGCAGGTCTTTTCCAGCGTGGTATACAGGGGAATGGAGATGTTATATTGACCGGTGCCCAAAGTGGTCCAAACATAGAAAACATCGAGGTAAGGTGTGACCTCTATCAGCATCTCCCCGGACGAGTCGTAATTATACAGATACGACTCCTGGTTGTTTTGCGACGTAATGAGTGGATACCAATCTTCAAACGGCATGGCCGCCACTTCTTCGCACAGGGTCTCGTATACCTTCTGCACATTCATGCCGGTGGACGGGGAATGATTCAAGGTGACGGTAGTGGTTTGGATTTCGATAGGGGGAAGCTGTTGATAAACATCCCGGTATTCGTCGATCTCGGCAAGGGGTTTGGCCAGCTCCTCCAGATCCTCCGCCCGCATCGGGATTTCACGCACATGGGTGAAACCGTGGCTGCGGATCGCGACCCGAATGGTGGTTTTGAGGCTGGTGTACCGGCTATACTCCTCACGAGACCGTTCCAGGACCTGCACGGCCGACGAAAGCTGCCGGGATATGATGCTGCGCACAGTCTCATCGGTGATATCAATGGAGGAGGCCCGGGCCGCAAAATAATTCGCGCTTCCTCTTCCCGGCAGAAGGCGGACCGAGGAGATGTCGCCCGCCGAAGGAGAGAAAGACAATACCGACCGGTAAAGCCCGGTCATTCCCCCAAGCAGGGCCACATTGAGCAGGACCAGCACCAGCAGAGAAGGAAGGGAACGGACCAGGTTTTTCCATTTCCGGGTGGTAATCAGCTCATAGAGGAAAAACACCCCCAGTGCTATGATATACATCACGGCGTAAGTATAGGTATTCATCCGGTAGGAGGCGTTCTGGCTGTGGATAACCAGATCCTGGAATATGAAATAGCAGGCAAACGCGCAGACCACCATGGACAGCACCAAGCGGTAAACCGCCTGCAAAACCCGGTTGGGAGCCGACTGCCCCGCCGCCTCGCTTTTGCGTGCCCGGAACAGCAGCGCCGCACAGACCGCGTAGATCAGCCCGAGTACCAGCGTATAGACCCCGCTCTTCCAGTTGGTCAGGCTATCTCCCATTGAGAGAATCATGCCGACCGGCACATTATAGCTGCTGTCGAGCAGGGGGATGAAGTTGTCCGAGGATACCAGCGGCAGGGTGCTGGTCACGCTGGTGATCAGCAGTTGGATGAGCAGCCGGGGGATAAATATAATCATCAGGGACACAACGATGTTGGTAAAGACCGTCCCCGTAACGCACATAGCGACCGCCACGCTCGCCGCGACAAGAAAACTGCCGGCAAATACGTTCAGACATACCACCAGCACGCTTAAGATGTTAACGGAAAAATAGGCCGGAAAGCACAGGAAAACCGCCACTGACAGCAACGAGGTGAGCACCAGGATTGCCAGTATCCAGGTCATGACCGCCGCAAAAAAGCTAAAAAACAGGCAAAGGCGGGTGGCCGGAATAGCGTGATAAAAATCGCTCGCGTTGCGCTTATTGAGAAAGTGGAACAAATACAGCACCATCAGCGGCGCGAATGCGCAAAAACACAACACCAATAGCGGATGCATCTCAGGAAAGCCGACCATATCCTTGATCGGATAATACTGCATATCCCGGATGGAAAGCCATCTTCCGACCGGGATAAGAACCGCCTCCAGTCCCAGGATAACCAGACCCAGGATTCCGATCAGGCGAAGCTGGCGGAGCCCCTCGCGGTAAAGCCGCGCGCTGAACCAGTTTTGTTTCATTCTAAACCCTCCCCATTGGATGCCGCCCCGTCTCGGGGGCGGCAGTTTTATGCGCCGAGCACATCCTGGAACGTATACCCGAGAGCCTCCATCTCATAGGTGAAAACCTCCTCCAGAGATAGGGGCAGCACGTCGATCAAAATGGGCAGCATGGCTTGAAGGCGGCTCCCCGTTTCCTCCCGCTCGCCCCGGACGATCATATTGGCGACCGAGCCACGCTTGCTGAAATGCAGAATTTCGATGCCCTCGAACGAATCCCGTCCGAAATCCTCCGAAAAAGCGATCTGGATCTTAAACAGGGAAGTCTTCAGGTTTTGGACATCGCTTTCCAGCACCAGTCCGCCCTTGTGCAGCAGCGCCAGCTGATCGCAGGTATCCTCCAGTTCCCGCAGGGAGTGGGAGGTGATGATGGCGGTCGCCTGATGCTCGAGCACGTCCTGGGCAATCAGATTTTTGACCAGGTTGCGCATGACGGGATCCAAGCCGTCGAAGGTTTCATCGAAGAAGATATACCGAGGCCGGGCGGAAAGCGCGAGGATGGTCGCCGCCTGCCGCCGCATCCCCTTGGAAAAGGTGTGCAGGGATTTCCGGGGATCCAGTTGAAACGCCGCCGTCAGGCTGCGGTACCGTTCCCGGTCGAAACGGGGATAAATCGCCGCGTATAGCGCCGCCATCCGGTCCATGCCGGAACCTGACAGAAAATAGAGATCGTCCGGCACATACGCGATCTGGTTCTTCACAGCCGGATTGTCAAACACCGGCAGGCCGTCAATCGCCACCGTGCCATTATCCGCCTTATAGACCCCTGTGACCAGACGCAGAAAAGTCGATTTGCCCGCACCGTTTGACCCCACCATCCCATAGATACAGCCTTGGGGAATCGAACAGGTGATGCCGCTCAACGCGACGAAATTCCCGAAGGTTTTGGTGAGATTTTCCGCTTGGATCATAACAACAACCGCTCCTCTCTACACTTATAGGGGCCGATGCCCCAAGGAATCTTCCCCGCCCCCGGATGGGGGCCTTCCCATCGGGGAATGGCCGACCGGATAGAGCGCATAAATCCGCTCAACGCAGCGCAGGATTTCCTCCTTGGCCACTCCGGCCAGCGCCAGATCCTGCAGCAGCTTATCCAGAACTCCCAGCTTTTCACGCTGATATTCCTCCAGCAGCACCACGGCGTTTTCTGAGACGAAACAGCCGATTCCGGGCACGGAATAGATCACCCCGCGCAGATCCAATTCTGAATAAGCCTTTTGAATGGTATTGGGGTTGATGGACAGCTCGGCGGACAGGCTGCGCACAGAGGGAAGCTGGGTGCCCGGTTTCAGCAGTCCCGCCAGCACAAACCGCTCCATCTGCTCAATGATCTGTTCGTAGACCGGTATGCGGGACAGGGGATCAATTTGGAACATGACGCGCCTCCTCCGCTCGTACTACGTGTCCTATGCGTATTAGTACACTTGAACTATACCATTGGCAGCAACATCCTGTCAAGACTTGGATTCGCCGGGCGTCAACTTTAAATAGCACAAAGGGCGCCGTCGTTATAAAAACGATGGCGCCCCTAAAAATTTAAAACGCTATGGATTTCCCGCAAATCGCCGGGTCGTCCCCGTTATCCGGCGGAAGCGGAGACGGTCAACCCACCGTCCCGGCAGTCCACGGTCAAAACCGTGCCGGGCATGAGATCGCCCTCCACGATCTTGCGGCTGATGAGGGTCTCCACATGCCGCTGGATATACCGGCGGAGCGGCCGGGCACCGTAGACCGGGTCATACCCCTCGTCCGCAATCTGTGCCTTTGCCGCGGGGGTGATCTCACAGCGAAGCTGCTGGGCGGCCAGTCTGGTGTTCAGCCCGGCCAAAAGCAGGTTGATGATCTGGCTGATATCCGCCTTGGTCAGCGGTTTATAGAAAACGATCTCGTCCAGACGGTTGAGAAACTCGGGACGGAAGGAACGCCCCAGCAGGCTTTCGACTTCCTGGCGGGCGGTGTCGGTGACGGCGCCGTCCGGTCCGATGCCATCCAGTAAAATCTGGCTGCCCAGGTTGGAAGTCAGGATGATGATGGTGTTTTTAAAGTCCACCGTCCGCCCCTGGGAATCGGTGATCCGCCCGTCATCCAGCACCTGGAGCAGCACATTGAACACATCGGGATGAGCCTTTTCCACCTCGTCGAAAAGGATGACCGCATAGGGCTTGCGGCGGACGGCCTCGGTCAATTGCCCGCCCTCCTCATATCCCACGTATCCGGGAGGCGCGCCGATCAGACGGGATACCGCGTATTTCTCCATGTACTCCGACATGTCGATCCGCACCAGGTTCCGCTCGTCATCGAACAGACACTCCGCAAGTGCTTTGGCAAGTTCGGTCTTGCCCACACCGGTGGGGCCGAGGAAAAGGAAAGAGCCAATGGGCCGGTTGGGATCCTGGATTCCAGCGCGTGAACGCAGGATCGCCTCCGTGACCCTCGTGACCGCCTCGTCCTGGCCGATGACCCGTTTGTGCAGGATTTCCTCGAGGTGGAGGAGTTTCTCCTTCTCCCCCTCCATCAGGCGGGCGACCGGAATGCCGGTCCACCGCTCGACGATCCGGGCGATCTCCTCCTCCGTCACCTTGTCCCGCAGCAGGCTGTGCTTTCTCGTCTCCCCGGTCAGACGTTCCTCCGCCTCAAGCTGCTTTTGCAGTTCCGGCAGCCGGCCGTATTTGAGTTCGGCGGCCCTGTTCAAATCGTAATCCTGCTCCGCCTTTTCGATCTGCCGGTTCAGTTCCTCGATCCTTTCCCGCAGGGATTGGACCTTGCCGATGGCTGCCTTCTCGTTTTCCCACTTGGCTTTCATAGACCCGAATTCTTCCCGCATCTCGGCGAGTTCTTTTTGGATCTCCGACAAGTGCTCCTTTGACAAGGCATCCTTTTCCTTTTTGAGCGCCGCCTCCTCGATTTCGTGCTGGATGATCCGGCGCTGGATCACATCCAGTTCGGTCGGCATGGAGTCGATCTCGGTACGGATCATGGCGCAGGCCTCGTCGATCAAATCAATGGCCTTATCAGGCAGATAGCGGTCGGTGATATACCGGTTGGACAGGGTGGCGGCGGCAATAATGGCCTGATCCTGAATCTTGACGCCGTGGTATACTTCGTACCGTTCCTTGAGTCCCCGGAGAATGGCGATGGTGTCCTCTACCGTCGGTTCGCTGACCATCACCGGCTGGAACCGCCGTTCCAGCGCCGGATCCTTTTCGATGTATTGGCGATACTCATCGAGGGTGGTCGCCCCGATGCAGTGCAGTTCTCCTCTCGCCAGCATGGGCTTCAAGAGATTGCCCGCATCCATGGCGCCTTCGGTCTTTCCCGCGCCCACAATGGTATGCAGTTCGTCGATGAACAGGAGGATGCGGCCCTCGGATTTGCGGATCTCCTCCAGCACAGCCTTGAGCCTTTCCTCAAACTCGCCCCGGTATTTAGCGCCCGCCACCAGGCTCCCCATGTCCAGGGAAAAGATGGTTTTGTCCTGGAGGCTGCGGGGTACGTCCCCCCGGACAATCCGCTGGGCCAGACCCTCGGCTATGGCGGTTTTGCCGACTCCGGGTTCGCCGATGAGAACGGGGTTGTTTTTGGTTTTCCGGGACAGGATGCGGATGACGTTGCGGATCTCGTCGTCCCGCCCGATCACCGGATCCATCTTCTGGCTTCTGGCTCTTTCCACCAGGTCGGTCCCATATTTCCGCAATGCGTCGTAGGTGTCTTCCGGGCTGTCGCTGGTGACCCGGGTGTTGCCCCGTATCCCCATCAGGGCTTTGAGCACCGCGTTTTTTTCAATGCCGTACTGCCGGAAGATCCGGGCCAGCGTGTCGTTTGCCGACTCGATCAGGCTGAGAAACAAATGCTCCACCGAAACGAATTCGTCTTTCATGCTCTCGGCTTTGCGCTCGGCGGCGGTGAGAATCTTGTCCAGATCTCCCGATACGTAGATTTTGCCCGCCTCTCGGCCCGAGCCGGTGACTTTGGGCAGGCCGTCCACCGCCCGCAGAGCGTCGGCTTCCACCTGTTCCGCAGGCACGCCCATTTTGAGCAGGAGTTGAGGGATCAACCCCTGTTCCTGGGTCAGAAAGGCGGCGAGGAGATGCTCCGGCTCGAGCTGCATATTTTGACGCTCCACCGCCAGATTCTGAGCCTCCTGGATCGCTTCCAGGGATTTCTGCGTAAATTTTTGCGCGTTCATACCATCCATCCTTTCCCACCGCCACGGATTGGAAGAGGTCCGGTCTGCCGGCATTCCTCTCCCCAAACGGCCATCGACCGTCTGTATGGTTTAGTATACGGAGAAATTGCGAACAGTTCATATCTGAATTATGAATATATGATGAATATTAGCACTCTTTATTATTGAGTGCTAATATTCGGCTGTTTTGCGGCAGATGCTTGTATCCCGTCAGCCCTTGTGCCATAATAAGGAAAACCGGATTTCGCCAGGAGGTGCGCGTTATGGTCCGAACGTACCGTTTGAGTACACCCCGGGAGGGCTTTCTGCCGGTGACGGAACAGGTGCAGGAGGCCCTGCGGGACAGTGGGATACACAGCGGCCTGTGCGTCGTATACTGCCCACACACCACCGCCGGTGTAACCATCAACGAAAACGCGGATCCCGATGTGGTCCGTGACCTGACGCTGGCTTTGAACAAGACCTTTCCGGACCGGCCGGAGTTCCGGCACGCAGAGGGAAATTCCGCCGCCCATCTCAAGGCTCTTTGCACAGGCAGCAGCGTCAGCATCCCGGTGGAAAACGGCCGGCTCCTGCTGGGCATGTGGCAGGGCGTCTATTTTGCCGAGTTCGATGGCCCGCGGGAACGCCGGTTTTACGTCAAGTTGCTGGGAGACGTGCCAAACGAAAAAAATGGTTAAGGAGGCAACCGAAATGGACGCCATGGAAAACTTGATTACCCGCCGGAGTATCCGGACCTTTAGAAAGGAAAAGATCCCGCGCGAGGCACTCGAACAGATCGTGAAGGCGGCGCGGTACGCGCCAAGCGGCATGAACAAGCAGCTTTGGCGGTTCACCGTGGTGCAGGATCCGGCCGTTCTCGACGATCTCGCCGGCGTAGTCCGGGAGGAGGCGGCCCGGGATCCCGACTACCATTTTTATCACGCCGATGTTCTCATCCTCGCCTCCAACGAGCGGGACAACCCACATGGGGTGGAGGACTGCGCCTGTGCGCTGGAAAATATCTTTCTGGCGGCCCACGCCCTGGGGATCGGGTCGGTCTGGATCAACCAGTTCAAAGGCATCTGCGACCGCCCAAGGGTCCGGGAACAGCTCCGCCGGCTGCATCTGCCCGAAAACCACATCGTCCTCGGCTGTGCGGCCCTCGGATATGCGGCCCAGCCCGCGCCGCGGGTGCTGAAAAAACAACAGGTGGTGGAATGGATCCTGTGAGCAGGGCGCTGGACGGGCCGGGTCTGTCCACCAATCCGTGAGCCCGGCTGAAAACGAATCAGGAAAGGGACGGCGCTTAATGAAAAGCGGAGGCAAGGCACTGCTGGCGGCCGGGGGAGCCTTGGGCGGCGTCTGCGCCGCTCTCAACGGATATGTGATCGCCCGGACAGCATTCCGGTTCCGAGGGAAATCCGGACCGTGGGCCCAACCCGCCGACGCGGTTCTGGTGCTGGGGGCCGGGGTGAAACCGGACGGCCGGATGTCCGACATGCTCGCCGACCGCATGGAGACGGCCATCGCGCTTTACCGCCGCAGGGCCGGAAGAAAACTCCTCCTGAGCGGCGATGCCCGGCCGGGATACGACGAACCCGCCGCCATGCGCCGCGCCGCGATGGAGGCGGGGATTCCGGAGGAAGCACTCCTCCTGGACCGCCGGGGATCCTCCACCGCCGCCTCGGTACGCCGGGCCAAAACGGTTTTCGGGGCCGCCTCCCTGGTGGTGGTCACACAAAAGTATCATCTGTACCGCGCTCTGTTTCTGGCGGAACGCGCGGGAATCCGCGCCCTGGGAGTTCCGGCCGACCGGAGGTCCTACCGCTCCCGTCGAAAACAAGCGGTACGGGAATTTCTGGCCCGGGTCAAGGATGCGGCCGCTACGTTTCCGGCCGCGCGGAGGAAATAGAACCGGGCAGCTATCAACACCGGCAAACGCTCACCGATTGGAGATTGGTCCAACAGTGAGCGTTTTTCACGTCTTTCACGCTGTTGCCTGTCCTGTCAGGGGAACAAACAGCTTGAATGGGCCGTTTGTTCTATGGTGGCCCCGGCCGCATATACGCGGTACGCCATCCCTCTTCGCGCAACCCCCCGGTCACAACATCTTATGGAATACTTCTGTGCGAAAATACTGTGAGAAAAGGTGTACAACATGCCATCCGATCGTCAAGAGGAGTGGACGGCATTGGCGGATACCTTGTATGAGAAGCCTGCCAAACCCTGGAGGATTCCCCGGAAGGACGCATCCGGCAGGAACAGCGCCGCCAAGCCGACGGCTTTTTGACTTGGACCCGGCTGGCAATCAGAGGGACGCGCGGTCGGAACTCCTCTGCCAGCTGGAGGCGGACGCAGCGCGGAGGGCGGAGGCGCTGTACCGGCAGGGCTGCGGGACGGCATCTGGCTGCTGAAATACCTGGGCGTTCTTGCCTGAGGTTTTTCCGGGACTGTCGAACCCTGTCGGACGGTTTTGCGCGGCAGGGCGGTGTGCAGCTTGCAATTTCTGCCAAAACTGTGTATGATGAGGATGGCCTTGTATCCCATCCGGGACGCCCTGTGGAAAGGAACGATGAAAATGGATGCAGCAAATCGTGAAAAATACGCGCTTTGGCTGAAAAACGCGGTGGAGGATCCCGACCTAATCCGGGAATTGGAGGCGATCGGCGAGGACGAAACCGCAATCGAAGACCGCTTTTACCGGGAACTGGAGTTCGGCACCGGCGGTCTGCGGGGTGTGATCGGGGCCGGGGACAACCGGATGAACATCTACACCGTCCGCAAAGCCACCCAGGGCCTTGCGAATTATCTGAACGCCCGGTATGAGAAAAGCGCCGTCTCGATCTCTTTTGATTCCCGGATAAAATCCGATCTGTTCGCCAGAGAGGCGGCGCGGGTACTGGCCGCAAACGGCATCACGGTGCATCTGTTTCCCGAACTCGAACCCACGCCGGTGCTTTCCTACGCGGTACGGGAAAACCACTGCCAGGCTGGCATCATGATTACCGCCAGCCACAATCCCGCCAAATACAACGGATACAAATGCTACGGCCCCGACGGCTGCCAGATGACCGACCGCGATGCCAATGAAGTGACCGCGTATATCCGCCGGGTCGATCTGTTCCGGGATGTGAAGGTCACGGATTACGGCGCGGCTGTCGCGGACGGGACCATCCGCATCATAGAAACCGCTTTGCTCGAATCCTATATGGACTGCGTCCTCTCCCGCCAGGTGACGCCGGGCATCTGCGCCCGGGCGGGGCTGAGCGTGATCTATACCCCCTTGAACGGCACCGGCAACAAACCGGTCCGGGAAGTGCTTCGCCGCATCGGGGTTCCCGAGATCGCCGTCGTTCCTGAACAGGAAATGCCCGACGGGCATTTTCCGACCGCCCCTTATCCCAATCCGGAGATCCGCGAGGCGTTCGAGTGCGCGCTGGAACTGGCCAAAACCGTGCAGCCAGACCTGCTTCTTGCCACCGACCCCGACTGCGACCGGGTGGGGATCGCCGTGCGGGACGGCGGCGGGTATACCCTGATGACCGGCAACGAGGTCGGCTGTCTGCTGCTCGAGTATATACTCTCCCGCCGTAGCGCGGACGGAACCCTTCCGCAAGACCCTATTGTGGTCAAAACCATCGTCACATCCGATCTCGCCGCCCGGATCGCGGAGAAATACGGCTGCCGGGTGATCGAGGTCCTCACCGGGTTCAAATACATCGGCGAACAGATCGGCCTGCTGGAAAAGGCCGGAGAGGAAGACCGCTACGTCTTTGGATTTGAAGAGAGCTATGGTTATCTGGCGGGCACGTATGTCCGGGATAAAGACGCCGTGGTGTCCTCCATGCTCATCTGTGAAATGGCCGCGTATTATAAAGAAAAAGGCCGCACGCTTCTCGACGTGCTGAATTCTTTGTACCGGGAACACGGGTGTTACCGGCATTTCCAGGTCAGCGCCCAGTTCGAGGGCGCCGAGGGGATGGCGGCGATGGACCGTCTCATGTCCTCTCTGAGGACCGACCGCCCCACCGTGATCGCCGGGCTGAAGGTGGTCAAATTCGCCGATTACGAGGAATCCGTCCTGCACGATTTGGCCGCAGGCACCCGGACCGCCATCGACCTGCCCAAATCCAACGTCCTCTCCTTCGGCTTAGAGGGAGGCGCGGGGCTTGTCATCCGCCCCTCCGGTACCGAACCCAAGATTAAGGCTTACGTCACCGCTACGGGTGCCGACCCGGACGCCGCCGGGACCATGGCCGAGCGGCTCAGGGAAGCGGCCGCATCCCTGCTTAAGGGATAAAATCGCCGCCAGACCGAAAGGAGGGCTGTCCATGGCCGGCCAGCAAACCAAGACCATCGCCGCCAATAAAAAGGCATATCACGATTATTTTGTGGAAGAAACGATTGAGGCGGGTATCGAACTGTGCGGAACCGAGGTCAAATCCCTGCGTCAGGGCGGCGTCAACCTCAAGGATGCCTGGTGCGGGATCGACGGCGGGGAAATCTTTGTCAACGGAATGCACATCAGCCCCTATGAAAAGGGAAACCTTTTCAACCGGGAGCCATTGCGCACCCGCCGCCTGCTTCTTCATAAAAAGGAGATCCTGCGGCTGTTCGGCCTGATGAAACAGCAGGGATATACCCTGGTCCCCCTTTCCATCTACTTCAGGGGATCGCTGGTCAAGGTACAGGTCGGCCTCTGCCGGGGCAAAAAACTCTATGACAAGCGGGAAGACGCGGCCCGCCGCTCTATGAAACGGGAAGCCGACCGGGCGCTCAAAGAGCGAAACGCACAGTGAAAAGGGGCCTCTATGATAACCTATGACGACATTCGCCGCAACCCCGATGTGCGCGCTCTGATCGAGGCGGGCAATCAGGCGCTCGGGGTGCTCGGTTTCACCGACCACGGCTACGCCCATGTGGGGCTGACCGCCAACATCACCGGGAACATCCTCGACAAACTCGGCTACGAGCCGCGCATCTGTGAACTGGGCCGGATTGCCGGGTATATGCACGATATAGGCAACGCGGTCAACCGCAGCAACCACGCCTTATCAGGGGCCCTGTTCGCCTACGACATTCTGCGGAGGCTGGATATGGAGTTGGCCGAAGTCACCGCCATCATCACCGCAATCGGCAACCATGATGAACACACAGCCGCCGCCGTGACCCCGATCACCGCCGCCCTCATTCTCGCGGATAAAAGCGACGTACGGCGCAGCCGTGTGCGCACCGCCCCCGATAACCCCCGCTTCGATATCCACGACCGGGTCAACTACGCCGTCGTGGATGCCTCTCTGACGGTCTCGGGGGACCAAAAACGCATCACCCTCTGCTTGAGAATCGACACCCATATCTGCGCGGTTATGGATTATTTTGAGATTTTTCTGACCCGTATGACGCTCTGCCGTTCCGCCGCCGCTTTTCTGGGCCTGGATTTTGAACTGGTAATCAACGAAACCCGGATGCTGTAAAGCGAAGATGCGCCGGTTTCTCTCTGTCCCCGTCGGGAAACCGGCGCAAATGGGGCGCGGAAAAGGCACTGCTCGCGGCACAGAGGCCGCCCGGCAGTTCCTGGCCCCTGGTTTTGCGTAAAATGGATGGAGAGAAGATTGGATGGACATCTGGGATACGTTGTATGCGGAAGCCAGGTCAAAACTCAGGCCCCGGACGCTATCGCCGTTTATAGAAGCCGGCGGGGTTGCGGCGGCGGTCCTGACCGATCAAGGTCATATCTATACCGGCGTCTGCATTGACACCTCCTGTTCGCTCGGTATGTGTGCGGAACGGAACGCGATTGCCAACATGATAACCCATGGAGAAAATAAAATTACAAAACTCGTCTGTGTCATGGGAGAGGGGCAAGTGGGCTTCCCCTGCGGCGCGTGCAGGGAATTTCTGATGCAGTTGAATAAGGACGCCCCATCCATGGAGATCCTCGTTGACCTCCACACCAAGACAGCTGTGTCATTAGAAAGCCTGCTGCCCGATTGGTGGGGAAAGCGCCATATGTGCGGGTCGGTATAAATAGGGACAACCAAAATACTATTTGTATAATATTTTGCATTTATTACAATCAAGCGCCGTTTTTGACTGGCAAGCCGTCGAAAATGGCGCGGCCTTTTTAGTTCCTCCCGTCCGTGACACGCTGTACCCAGCAAAACGACGTGAAGAAAACCAATCCCCCAAAAGCAAAAAGCCTTCGCCGAACATCCGGCGAAGGCTTTTTGCTTTTGGGGGGTGGATAAGCCTTTTTGGGAAAGGCTGTTCAAAACACAGGGATGTGGGAGGCCCCGCGCGGAATAGGATCAACCGATCTGGGGGAGACTGGCCGCGGCGACGGACTGCCCCACCCGGCGGATTTTTTCGTCCGGCAGATGCAGTTCCATAGCGGCGCATTCCGGATACTCTTCATCGAGCACCCGGCGGGCCTCCGCAATTACGAGATCGCCGCCTTCGCCCGACATCACACGGCCGAGCAGAAGGACATGGGCGATTGAATAATACATCGCATAATAGGCCAGCGCATGGCCCAGATAGACGCCGATGGAACGGTAGATGTTCCGGGCGGATTCACTGCCCGCCTCCATCTCCTTTTGCACTACCTTGAGCTTTTCCGCAGGGGAAAGGCTCTCGTCAAGCACAATACCGGCACGGGGGGCCAGTTTGATCACGCTGTCCTGAGAGAAATATTTGACGCCGCAGCCTTTGTCGCCCGACCATTCGTCCACCATCGCGTCGGCCTGGAGATCCACCGGAGCAAAGGCCAGCTCATTGAGCCAGCCGGTGATGTTGCCGTCAGCGTCCACATAACCCGCCGCTTCGGAGGTACCCATCGCGATGCCGAGCACCTGGTTTTCCTCCAGGCTCATGGCACCGGCCAGAGCCGTCACATCGCCGTCGTTCGCCACTTCGAGCGGCACATCGCCGAGTTCTTTGGCGGCACGGATGTAAATATCCTTGACCTTCTGATCGAACAGATCGCGCGGCACCTTGAGAAACAGGGACGCTACCATCGCGCGATTATCCACGTAAATGCCCGCCGAGGAGACGCCGATAGCGTCCACCCGGGGCATTTTCGAGGCAGCCGTGCGGAACGCGCTGACAATCCCTTCATAGTGGTAATCCGGGTCGGCGTTGGTTTTGGGGAACCACACAACTTCTTCGGAATAGACCGGCACACCGTCCACCACGGCCGAAACCTTGCGGTCACTGCCGCCCGCGTCGAAACCGATCCGGCAGCCGTCCAGATGGCGGCCCACCGACTGGGCAAGGGTTTTGGCCGCCGGGGTCTGATCCAGGGGCAAGGCCAGGACTTCAAAGGGCTTTTCATACACCCGGCTCATGAAATCCGCGTCGAATTCCCGGGATCCCCCCGTCTTATACGCATCTCCAATGATTTTCGCCATCCCGTCGTCGCCGCAGACAAACACGCGGTAGCCGCCGTAGGCCCACAGGAGCATCTTCACCGTGCGGTCAACATACGCCCGGTCGGCCTCCGCCATGGCAGGCGTGCCGTGAATCTTGAAACGACGCACCGCCATCTGTCCCTGGTTGCGTTCCACCGCCACGGCGATTTCCTTGCCGTTGGCAGCTGATTTGTCAAATGCGCGGCAAAACGCCGCCATGGGGACATAGCCCGTATCCAAAACCGGCGCGTTTTTTACCGGAATATCGAGACCGTATAACTTCATCCCGTTTCGCTCCTTTTTCAATCATATGGTGTCTCTATTTATGTACAGCTTATTCCAAATTTACTATACCAGAACGGCTGTAAATTGCAAGGCGTTCGCCGGGGGTTTGCCGGTGAAGCCAAATTTTCCGGCCGTTTGTGCAACCGTCTTTCGCCAGTGGGAGACGCCCTTCTTTTAAATAGTTGGTATGCCGCGCATCCGTTTTGCATATATTGCTGCGAGGACAAAATTGTTTGAAAGGAATGGCTGTTGAAATGAACCGATTTTATCCCGAGGGGGCCCTGTTGGATACCCCGGACAATCAGCGGCTCATCCAATCCCCTGCGGCGCTCGCAGAGGCATCCATGGAGGGGCGGGTCGTCGAAGCGCGGGCCGTATTGTGTGACGCGGAGCATAACCTGCATGTGGAGATGCCCTGCATGGAGGGAATCATCCCTTATATAGAAGGGGCCGTCGGCATCGCCGAGGGCACCACCCGGGACATTGCGCTGATTTCCCGGGTCAGCAAACCGGTCAGCTTTCTGGTCCAGGGATTTGAATATCAGGCGGACGGCACACGCCGTGCCGTGCTGTCCCGGCGTGCGGCCCAGGAAAAATGCCGGTTTGAATACGTGGCGTCCCTGCGGCCCGGCGATATCGTGCCCGCTCGGGTCACACGCCTCGAGACCTTCGGGGCTTTCTGCGACATCGGATGCGGTTTACCCGCTCTGCTTCCGATCGCCAGTATATCGGTCAGCCGGATTGCGCACCCTTCCGACCGTCTGAGCCCCGGCATGGACATTTTAGCGGTTGTTTCCTCCCTGGAGGGGGAACGGGTCTGTTTGTCCCAGAGGGAACTGCTGGGAACCTGGGAAGAAAACGCGGCGCTGTTCTCCCAAGGGGAAACGGTCGCCGGCATTGTGCGCTCGGTCGAGGATTACGGCATTTTCGTCGAATTGACCCCGAATCTCGCGGGGCTGGCCGAACCCCGCGAAGGCGTCAGAATCGGGCAGCACGCCGGGGTGTACATCAAAAGCATTCTGCCCGAAAAAATGAAGCTGAAACTCATCCTCATCGACGCGCAGGATGCCGCTCCTTCCCCGCCGTCTCCGCCCCGCTACTTTTTGACGGAGGGGCATATTCGCCGATGGGTCTATTCCCCGCCCGGTTGCGGCAAACGGGTGGAATCCGTATTCGAATCGGACTGTCTGTCGAACATATGAATCCTCCGTGCCGGGGGCCGGGCGGAGTTCCATCACGCGGCTTGGGCGCCTGACGTCCAGGCCGCTTACATGGCAAGGCGCTATCCCGGAAGCCGGGTCCCGTCGAAACGAGGTGCCTCCGCGCGCCCGCTGCCTCCCCTCTCGGTCCGGCAATCCTTGCACTGGTCGACCCCATATGGTAAGATACTCCTGATAGCGGGCTTTCTTGTTTAATCCGCCCGTGGGGAGGAGAACCGCCATGGTAATGATGAAGCAGGTGCGGGACCATCCGGCTTGGCGGAAAAGTTTTATGACCCTGGCCTCCGACGTGTTCGGGCTGTCGTTGGAACGCTGGTATCAAAACGGCTATTGGACAGACCAGTACTGTCCCTATGTCTTTATAGAAAACGATACCGTTGTGGCCAGTGCCGCGGTCAATCACATGGAAACCGTTTGGGATGGCATCCCCAGACATCTAATCCAGATCGGTACGGTCATGACCGCCAAAGCGTACCGTCGCCGGGGACTGGCCCGCCGGCTGATCGAAGAGATCCTGTCGGACTTTGAGGACAAAAGCGACGGTATTTTTCTGTTCGCCAACAGTACCGTCCTCGATTTCTATCCCCTATTTGGGTTTGCCCCTACGACGGAATACCGGTATGAGTGGAACAATCCCCGCATGAAAACGAGCGTTTCCTTTGTGAAGCTGGATATGGACAAGCCGCAGGACCGGCAGACGCTCAAGCGGTGTTATCGGTTCTCCAACCCCTTTTCCGCTCTGCCGATAACCGGTGCATACAGCCTGCTGATGTTTCACTGCGGCGGCGCGATGAAAAAGCACGTTCTATATTCACCCGAACTGGATACCGCCTGCATCGCCTACCGGGACGGCGGCGTACTGGTCTGCGAAGACCTGTTCGGCCGGGCAGACGCGCCGCTGGATCTCATCTTATCCAGTCTGGCCGGTCCGGAGACGGAGACGATCCGGCTCGGTTTCACCCCCAAAGAACCTGGGAATGGGCGTTTTGTCGCGATCAATCCCGTGGAAACCGACGAAACTCTTTTTGTCATGGGCGGAATCGGTGCGGTTTTGGCCGCCCGTCCGGCCAGGTTTCCGGCTTTATCCCATGCCTGACCCCCGGCGGGCGGAGCTGCCGCAGCCGGGTAACCGTTCTCCCCATAAGACAGAAAAACGGCCCGGTTTTCCACCGGGCCGTTTTTAGGCGCGAAAACTCAGCCTTCGCCTCTCATGCTGGCGAAGCACTCGCTGCAATAGACGGGGCGATCCTCGCGGGGCTTGAAGGGAACCTTCGCTTCCTTCCCGCAGTTCGCACAGATGGCCGTATGCATCTCGCGCTCCGGCTTGGCGGCGTTCTTGCGGGCATCGCGGCAGCTCTTGCAGCGCTGCGGCTCATTGACAAAGCCTTTCTCCGCATAGAATTCCTGCTCACCGGCGGTGAACACGAACTCCGCGCCGCATTCCTTGCATACCAAAGTCTTGTCTTCGTACATGGATGTTACCTCGCTTTAGATAAATTTGCCCTGCGACGGATTCGGACCGACACCTTTGAAAACCAACGCTCTTCTTAAGCTACCCGGGCATATCGTAACGGCAAAGCCGTTATCGGCTGACACTCCCTCACACAGAGGGAAAAGGAAATTTGGACAGTTTCCGGCGGATACGCTGAAGAGCATTGTCCACGGTCTTAGGCCCAATCTCCAACTTTTGCGCGATTTCCTCATACGAATACGCGCCCAAATGATAGAACAACACCCGCTTTTCAAGCGGTGTCAAAATATGTTCAAGCCACTCCTGCAAGCGCCGAGCATCCTCCCGACGCACCACCAGCATCGCGGGATCCTCCCCCTGGCCGCCGGCGGGCGCAGCTTCCGCCTCCTCTTCCGGGTCGAAATCCGGGACCGGCGGCTCCCCGCCCGCACGCCGCAGGGCGGATACCATACGGTGGCGGATGCAGACCGATGCATATGTGCGAAAAGACGCCTTTTTCTCCGGATCGTAGGTGCGGACCGCGGACAAAAGGCCCAAAAACCCCTCCTGTGCCAGATCCTCCGCGTCGAGGTTCTGGACAAGGTAGCGTTTGGCCTGCATCCGGATCATGGGAGAACAACGTTCAATCAGCAAAGAAAACGCCGCTTCATTTCCCGCCTCCGCCAGCCGGGCCAATTCTTCATCGCACAGGGTTTCCAACTGCGGCCCTGCGGAATTTGCGCCCAACGCCACCACCTCAACGCCTTCCGATCGCCTACTTGTGAATACGCCCTTCAGTTTACCTTATTGAGCGTCAAATGTCAAGAAATTTTCGAAAAGAATTATTCATATTGTAAAAAAAGTACAGGTGAAGACATCAAAAATTTTGTCTTTCTACTAAATGTGTGGATTTTCGACATTTTCACATCGCCAATGGTCACAAAAAACGCGGCCCGGCCCTCCAGAACAGCGATGGCCGGGACCGCGGTCTTACACACGGTCAGGATTTTGAGAGTTCGGCATGAATCGAGGACGCTGCCCGCTTCCCGGCCCCCATCGCCAGAATGACGGTGGCCGCGCCCGTCACCGCGTCGCCCCCGGCGTAGACCCGATCGCGGGTGGTGCGCAGGCTGTCCTCCTCCACGATCAGACAGCCCCGCCGGTCGGTCTCGAGACCGGGGGTGGTGGTCCGGATCAGCGGGTTGGGGGTATTCCCGATTGCCGCGATCACCATATCCGCCTGGAGTATATGTTCGCTTCCCGGAACAGGCAGGGGACGGCGGCGCCCTGAGGCGTCGGGTTCCCCGAGTTCCATGGAAACACAGCGAAGACCCGTCACCCATCCCTTTTCGTCTCCGTGGATTTCGACAGGGGCGGTCAAAAACGCGAACGAAACCCCCTCCTCCTTCGCGTGATGGATCTCCTCGAGCCGGGCAGGCATCTCTTCTTCCCCCCGCCGGTAGACCACTGTCACGCTTTCCGCCCCCAGGCGTCTCGCGCAACGGGCGGCATCCATGGCGACGTTGCCGCCGCCCACCACCGCCACGTGCCGGGCGTGTTTGACAGGGGTGTCGTAATCCTCCCGGTAAGCCTTCATCAGGTTCACCCGGGTGAGAAACTCGTTTGCCGACAGCACGCCCAGCAGCCCTTCCCCCGGTATTCCGAGAAAGCTCGGCAAACCCGCTCCGGTTCCGACGAACACCGCCTCGAATCCTTCGTCAAACAGTTCGTCGAGGGACAGGGTTTTCCCGATGACCATGTTGGTCTCAATCCCCACCCCGGCGGCTTTCAGCTCCCGGATCTCCTCCTGTACAATCGCCTTGGGCAGCCGGAATTCCGGAATGCCGTACATCAGTACACCTCCGGCGGTGTGGAAAGCCTCGAACACCGTCACCGCATAGCCCAAGCGGTTCAAATCCCCCGCACAAGTCAGCCCCGCCGGGCCGGAACCGATCACCGCCACCTTCCGGCCGGAACGGACAGATGCCGCGGGGGGCGCTGTCTCGCCGGCACATTCCCGGTGGGTGTCTGCCGCAAACCGTTCCAGACGGCCGATCGCGACCGGCTCCCCCTTGAGTCCGCGCACGCATCGGGATTCGCATTGGGTTTCCTGCGGGCATACCCGCCCACAAACGGCGGGCAGAGCGTTGGTTTCCCGGATGATCTGATACCCGCCCTCAAAATCCCCTTGCGCAATCCTGGCGATAAAGTCCGGAATCCGCACATTGACCGGACAGCCCTCAACACAGGGGCGGTTTTTGCAGTGCAGGCATCGGGCGGCCTCATTGACCGCCATCTCCGCCGTATAGCCAAGAGCCACTTCCTCGAAATTCGAGGCTCGCTCCCCTGCCGGCTGTTCAGGCATCGGGGTCTTTTCCATTTGTTTATTGACAGCCATACTCAGCCTCTGTCCTTTCCAACGGGCATTTGTGGAAACGGCGCCCGCCTATTCCCCGCCTAGGAATTTCAAACGGCAGGCGTGTTCTTCTTCGCGGTATTGGGTCAGGCGCTGCATCGCCTCGTCCCAGTCGATCTGATGGGCGTCGAATTCCGGGCCGTCCACACAGGCGAATTGGGTCTTCCCCCCCACGGTGAGGCGGCAGCCCCCGCACATGCCCGTCCCATCAATCATAATCGGATTCATAGATACGAGGGTTTTGATTTCATAGGGTTTCGTCACCCCGGCCACCGCCCGCATCATGGGCAGGGGACCAATGGCAATCACCAAATCATAGGCTTCGCCCGCCTCCAAAAGCTCCTGGAGCTTGGCGGTGACAAATCCCTTCTCCCCATACGATCCGTCGTCCGTCATCACAAACAGGCGGTCGCTCACCGCCCGGAATTCCTCCTCGAGCATGACAATATCCCGGCTGCGAAATCCCGCAACCATATCCACCCGCGCCCCGGCCTCATGGGCCGCTTTGGCCTCCGGATAGGCAATGGCGCAGCCCACGCCTCCTCCGATCACCGCCACCTTGCGGTATCCCTCGAGTTCGGTGGCACGTCCGAGCGGCCCCACGACATCGAGAAGGGCGTCCCCGGCATCCAGAGTGTCCAACAACAGCGTGGTTTTGCCCACCTTTTGATACAAAAGGGTGATCGAGCCTTTCTCCGCGTCATGGTCGGCGATGGTCAGGGGAATCCGCTCCCCCGTTTCATTGACCCGCAGGATGATGAATTGACCGGCCCTCGCCTTGCGGGCGATGTAAGGCGCCTCCACCTCCATCAGGGTGACGGACGGATTAAGCGGGCGTTTATATAAGATCGGATACAAATGGGACCCCTCCGCTTCTGTTGAAAAAGGGCATACGGGTATTGCGAACAATATAAGCATAGCATGCGGGTTACGTGAAATCAAGAGGAAACTTCCTCTCCCACTTGGCATAACGGGGGATTGCCCGTTGCGATGGAGGGACGATCTGTGGTATACTAATGGAGAAAAGCGGCGGCCCGGCGGCGGGCTGCCTGTCGGGAACAAGACCGCGCCAAGGCCGGGACTTTTCCCGGAGCTGAGAGGGGTTTTGAGTATGAACTGCGACACCTGTCCGCACGAGTTTTCTCCCGAGGACCCTACCTGCCGGTATTGCCCCCTTTATCCGGGGGACAAGCCCGCGCCTTCCCCGGCCGTACCTCCCCCCGCCCATGCGGAACCGGATAGAGAGAATTCCTCTCCGCCGGAGTCCGCCCTCCCTGTGCGCGGGGATTCCCCCGCCGACACGGGCGTCATCGCCGCCCAACCACTGGGCCGTGACAAGGCTGCTTCTTATTTTGAAGCGCCAAATCCGGTCAAGCCCCATAAAAAGCAAAAAAGCGAGCCCTATCGCCTCTGGCAGAAAGTGACGGCGGTCCTGTTGTCCATCTGTCTATTGGCGGGCGGGATGATGATCTGTGCAGGTTACACGGCCAAACATGTGCTGGAAAAGGACGCGGCCTCCCGCTTTTTGACAGAAGACGCGGTCGAAACCCTGACCGCCTCCCTGCCGGATTACACCTACTTCCTGGGGCTTCGTCTGGAAAAGGCGACGGTTCAGGAGCTGTTGAGCAGCCCACGGATACAACGGAGCCTGGACGATCTGATCGCGGAATGCGCCGCCTATCTGCGCACCGGCAAAAAACCCCGCTTCAGCACAAAGACCATCACCTCCCGCCTGATTCGGACGGTTCAACAGGTGCAGCCGCTCTATCTGACCATTGACGGCAAAACCTATATTTCCGAGACCAATTGTACCGAAATCCTGACCGAAAGGATTTCGGAAAACCTCGAATTCCTTCTGACGGTCCTGGACCGGGAGGCGCTCCCTGAAACCCGTTTGGAAGCCCTCAACACCCTGGTTAAAGGCACACGCCTGGATGCCGCAAAGATGATGGAATTCCTGACGCATACGCAGTACCGGAAGGGCCTTATCGACGGGATCCTGTGGGGAGGCGTGTTGCTTTGCCTTCTCTCCCTGCTCTGCCTGGTTTTGATGCATCGGAAGAGAAAAGGGCGTGCCCTTCTGTTCGCCGCCATCCCGCTTTTCCTCAGCGGCCTGATCTTGCTGGTCTGCCTGTCCCCGCATCTGCTATCCGCCGTCATCGGCGGCCCTTACGCCTCACTGGTGGAAGGCGGCCTGCGTGTGGTATACGGGGTACTGGTTGTCCCCGGGGCCTCCCTGCTGGCCTCCGGAGCCCTTCTTGCCTGCGTGTATGGGCTGGATAAAGGAGGCGTACTGGCGCGAGCATGGAGGCGGATTCGCCGCTTCTTTTCCGAAATGACGATCCAGAGAGATCCGTCTGTCCACTGAAAAAACGCCCAGACGGCGGCTTTTTCCCGGGACCGGTTGCAATTTGAATAGAAATCTTGTATACTGTATTCACGACGCCGCGTGCCTTGGGGCATACAGGCGGGCGGGTCCTGTGCAACGGAGCGCCGTGAACCATGTCAGGCGGGGAACCGAGCAGCATTAAGCGGTCTGCACCCGTGTGCCGCAGGGAACCTGTCCGTCTGTATGCCCGAAAGCGTGAGGCGTTTTTGCGTCCCCATCCGTCTTTCTGAAAGGAGGGGTCTCTCTGTACCAGGTGCTTTACCGCAAATGGCGGTCCAAAACCTTCGACGAGGTTTACGGGCAGCCCCATGTCACCGCCGCCCTGAAAAATGAACTGAAAACCGGCCGGTTGGCCCATGCCTATCTCTTTACCGGATCGAGGGGCACGGGCAAAACCTCCTGCGCAAAGATTCTGGCTAAGGCGGTCAATTGTCTGCATCCGGTGGACGGGGAGCCCTGCAACGACTGTGCCATCTGCCGTGGAATTGATTCGGGTGCCGTCACCGATGTCGTGGAGATCGACGCCGCCTCCAACAACGGCGTGGACAACATCCGGGATTTGCGGGAAGAAGTGCGCTACACCCCCTCCTCCGCGAAATACCGCGTCTATATCGTGGACGAGGTCCATATGCTCTCAGCCGGGGCTTTTAACGCCCTGCTCAAAACCCTGGAAGAGCCTCCCTCCCACGTGATCTTCATCCTCGCCACCACCGAGGTGCATAAACTGCCCGCCACCATTCTCTCCCGATGCCAACGGTTTGATTTTATCCGCATCGCTCCGGCTGACATCGCGGCCCGCCTCCGCTTTGTCGCGGATCAGGAAGGCTTCGCCATCACCGAAGAGGCGCTTCTCCTGCTGGCCCGGCTGGCGGACGGCGGGATGCGGGATGCGCTGTCCCTGCTTGACCAATGCGCCGCCCGGACAAGGGAGATCACGGTCCCGGTGGTGGAAGAGGCCGCCGGAATGACCGGGCGGGATGCCCTGTATGAGCTGTCGGCGGCGATCCGCAGCAACGACAGTGGCACGGCGCTCACCCTTCTCGGCAAGCTGTACGGCTCCTCCCGGGATATGGAGCGGTTGTGCGCGGAACTGATCGCCTTTTACCGGGATTTGATGATTCTGAAAAGCGTGGAGGACGCCGCCGGCCTCATCGTGTTGTCGGACGCCGAGATGAACCGGATGCGGGACGAAGCCGCACGGTATGAACTGCCGGATGTCCTGCATGCGATGGATACGCTTCAAATGACATTGGAACGGCTTAAAAACGGCGTTTCTCGCCGCACCGAAATGGAATCGGCGCTGCTCCGCCTGTGTTCTCCCGAATTGGATGTCCGCGTGACGAGCCTGCTCAGGCGGATTGCCGCGCTGGAAAACCGTGTGAGAGCAGGTCTGGCGTCTATTCCGGATGAAAGCCCCGCTGTCCCCGCCTGGACGGCCCCGGCTGAAGAGCCGTTACCCGCCCCCGTTCCGGAGGTTGCGTCCGGGGCGGTTCCGGAGCCGCCCTCCTCAGCGCCGGTGAAATCCGCCCCGGCAGAAGAGCCTCTCCCCCTCCCGGTACAGGAAGGGGCGGAGACGGCCGTCTCCCCTCCCGCCGAGCAGCCCTTTGCACAATGGGCCGACGTGCTGGAGCAACTTTCGTCCGCCTGCCCGCCCCTGTATGGGGTGCTGGCGGGATCGTCGGCTCTGCTGCGGGCGGACACTGTTATCATCTTGACTGACAACGATATGCTGCGTCCCCTTGTCGCCTCGGACGGCAATAAGGCCATCCTCGCCGGGGCAATCCGTGCGGTAACAGGGCGCAAATACCGCGTCGGGATCCGCAGACCGGAAGAACCCAAGGCGGCTCTATCCGAAGCTGACCCACTGACGGACTTTTTGCGTTCCAGCCGGTCTCTGGGCGTGGATATTCAGATCAAAGACGAAATCTAAAAAAGGCAGGGAACATCATGAAAGCAAGACTACCCGAAGGTGTGGGCCGAGGCCCCGGAAACATGCAGAGCATGCTTCGCCAGGCACAGAAAATGCAGGAGGACATGGCACGGCTTCAGGAAGAACTGAACGCCCGGGAGTACACCGCCCGTTCGGGAGGGGGCGCCGTCACCGCCGTGGTGGATGGCAAACATCGGGTGAAAAGCCTGGAAATTCAACCGGAGGTGGTGGATCCCGAGGATACCGAGATGCTCGCCGACCTGGTGATGGCTGCGGTCAACGAGGCGATCCGCCAGGCTGTGGAAACTTCGGAATCCGAGATGTCCAAAGTGACCGGCAGCATGAATCTGCCGGGAATGTTATAAACTATCCGTATATAAAGGTGGATATATTCCATGTCGTATTCTGTCCCCCCTCTGGCACGGCTGGTTGAACAACTCGAACGTCTGCCGGGCATCGGGCATAAATCGGCCCAGCGGCTGGCATTTCATATCCTGGGGCTTCCCGACGAATCGGCGCAGGACTTGGTGACTGCCATCACCGATGCGCGGGAAAAACTTCATGAATGCGCGGTCTGCTGTGACCTGACCGACCAGGATCTGTGTCCGATCTGCCGTGGGGTGGGGCGGGACGAAACCACGGTTTGCGTAGTGGAGGATCCCCGGGACGTGATGGCCCTGGAGCGTACCCGGGAATACAACGGGCTTTACCATGTGCTGCACGGTGCTATCTCCCCGATGGATGGTGTCGGACCCGACCGGCTGCGGATCAAACAGCTCCTCACCCGGGTCGCGGAAAAACCCATCGCCGAGGTGATTATGGCCACCAACCCCACCGTGGAAGGGGAGGCGACCGCCCTGTATTTAAGCAAGCTGCTTAAGCCCTTTGAGGTGCGGGTGACCCGGCTGGCTTACGGCATTCCGGTGGGCGGCGATCTGGAATACGCTGACGAAGTGACGCTGCGCCGATCATTGGAGGGGCGGAACGAACTGTAAGCCATAATCCGCACTATAAAAAATAGTATTTGATCTTGTGTTATCAAAAGGTCTTAGACTGTGAAAATCGCTGTACATACTGACTTTTTTGCAAATAAAGGTACTCAAAACAATAAGGATTTCTTCCCTTTTGGTGCCTAAATAATGACCGAATTTCTTATGGTAATATAACACGATATAAGTAGATATGTGGAAATATACTATATAAATGGTAGAATGTAGGTATACAAATCGACGAATGGAGTTTATGAATGAAACAAGTTATTCATATATATGGTGCTTCGGGTTCAGGAACTTCTACCATCGGAAAATATATCAGTAAAAAATTAGGCTATTTTTTTATGGATACAGACGATTATTTTTGGGAACCAACCAATCCACCATATACAACAAAGCGAAATCTTTCTACTAGAATTAAACTAATGAGTGAAGATATAGAACGATATGATAATGTAGTTATCTCTGGTTCTCTTGTTGATTGGGGTGATGAATTAATACCATTATTTACATTAGCAATCCGCGTTGAAACCGATACTAATATTAGACTAAAAAGATTAAAGGCAAGAGAACGAGAGAAGTTTGGCTCCCGGATTGATATTGGTGGGGATATGTATGACAATCATGTGGAATTTATCAACTGGGCTGCTTCTTATGATGATGGTGGAATAGATATAAGAAGTAAAGTGAAACATGATGATTGGCAAAAACAACTAATTTGTCCTTTAATATTAGTGGATGGAAGTATGCCAATAATGAAAAACTTTGAGTTAATAAAAAGAGAAATAAAAATATAGATTTGTTAAGGACATGCAATATTCCCAACACGCTCATATTGTTGTAACTATCTAGGCAGAAACGAGTGATTTTACGGAAAGGGTACCCCTTTCCTATGCTTGTTACGGAACTTTTGCACTCATAAATAGCGTTTTATGCTGTCGGGGTTATGCAATTATAGGTTTTGAGGGTAAAGGCACAAACGTCTATCAAATCAATAAAAAATCGGGGTGAATGGCGCCGCCGTTATCATGCTTTGCCGCAGCGAGACCTGTCTTATCCCGCCTTGCAAGAGCGGTCTGGGTGTGCTATACTAGATTTTGTGCCTCTTACAAGGCGGCTTGCCGCCTTATTCTGTAGAATAAAGGAGCTTGTCTATGTCCGGACATTCCAAATGGAACAACATCAAACGCAAAAAAGAGAAAACCGACAGCCAGAAGGCCAAAATCTTCACGAAAATGGGACGGGAGATTGCGGTAGCGGTCAAAGAGGGCGGTGGTCCCGACCCTGCTTCCAACTCCAAACTCAAGGATGCGATTGCCAAAGCCAAGGCCAACAATGTCCCCAACGACAACATTGAGCGCATCATTAAAAAGGCGGCCGGCGACGGATCGGCGGACAACTACGAGGCCCTGCAATACGAAGGATATGGGCCAAACGGCATCGCCGTGATCGTGGAAACCCTGACCGACAACCGCAACCGCACGGCAGGCGATCTGCGCCACTATTTTGACAAGTTCGGCGGCAACCTTGGCCAAACCGGATGCGTCGGATTCCTGTTCAACCGCAAAGGCGTGATCGTCATCGAGGCTGAGGGATTGGACGAAGACCATGTGATGGAGGATGCGCTGGAAGCCGGAGCGACGGACTTTGCCGCCGACAGCGACGTTTTCGAGATCACCACCGAACCGGACGATTTTTCGGCCGTGCGGGAAGACCTGGAGGCAAAGGGCTATTCGTTTGTCTCGGCCGAGATCGAGATGGTACCCGACGTATACGCGGCCATTGAGGATCCGGCCCTGGCCCTTAAAATGGAAAAGCTGCTTGATGCCCTGGAGGACAACGACGATGTCCAGGCTGTCTGGCACAACTGGGACCGGCCGGAGGACGAGGATTAAGGCGTCTGTCTTCTGTTTTTCCACAGCCTGTACCAATAATGTAGTCCCAATTCGATTTTGTGTTCCCGGCCTAAAGCCTTGAATATTGATACGAATACAGCAAATAAATACCCAGAAACGTCCGGAAATGGACGCTTCTTTCTTTGGGTCATCCACCAAATCAAACGTTAACAGGTAGTCTAACAGGGTACATAAAGCCGCGGCCGGACACGATTCGGTTGCGGCTTTACCTTGTAAAGAGCGCAGAATTATGGACAACAAAGGCTGAAAAATCGACCCGTTAGATGTGACAGCGGCATACTGCTAAGAAAGAGGCTATTCCAAAATTGGAATAGCCTCTTTCTTATGTCCCCTGATGAATAAATCTTCACTCGGTTGGGCCAACTCTGCTCCGGGAACACAAAAGGGAATGGGGAGATAATTTACCCGCCTCTGCCCGGCGGGTATTTTTTGTTGCCTAATTCGATATACACGAGCAGAGCTGCAAACCCTACATGTCCTTTGTTTTCTCATCGGTTCCCACCATTGTCGTATTACCGACTGTTCATCCGGTGATATTCCCGACCGGTTTGCATAACGAATCGCCGTTTCGGCTCCCCTGTTGTTGCGCCCCTGCCTATAAGATAATAAAACACCGGCCTCACGAAGAGGCCGGTGTTTTGACTTTTTCAGGTCTTAGCGGGCTTTCTTCTTCTGTACATACACCGCCGTGCCCATCGCCGTGCCCGCCGCCGCAATCAGCGCCACCGCCAGCAGCACGTTCGTATACACACCCGTGTCCGGACCTTCGTCATCCGGGTCCGACGTGTCCGAAGGTTCAGTGGGATCCGTCGGGTCGGTCGGCTTTTCGCCGGTCGCCGGGATCACCGTATCTTCTT
>CABUKB010000007.1 GCA_902492045.1 uncultured Oscillospiraceae bacterium
AGCCACCGCAAGGACAATGAAGAATTCTATGCTTCTCACAAGTTCTTCTCTTTCGCTGACTTTGCCGCTCAGCTTGCCCTCCGGCAGCGTCAATACAACAATTTCCCCATCCGCCCTCTCAACTGGCGCTCTCCTAAACAGGTCTTATTCTCTTTCCCAATTTTGTAACACATCATTGACTAACCGACATCCGAAAGGCTCATGTACGATAAAGTAACCGTAATTTGAGCGACCATGTAGCTCCATTATTCTGTATAAATTAAGGGTTATTTTTCATTTCGCGATAGGCTTTTGGAGAATAGCCCGTTTTTTCCCGAAAGCATTTTCCAAAGTGGCTCATTTGATGAAATCCAACTGTCGTGGCAATATTCCCGACAGGCTCATTTGTTTTAGCTAAAAGCTGCGCGGCTATTGCAAGCCGGTATTCTGTTAAATATTTGTAAGGTGTCGTATTCATGCTCAACTTAAAACAACGGGAACATTCCGACTTGCTGATATTCGCACTGGCGCACAGGTCGGATAGTGTGATGTTTTCCGCATAGTGTTCTTCAATAAAGCGGAGAACCTTTTGCATACGGTGGTGGTCAAGGCTGTCCTTTTCTCCTTGCGAAAATACGATATTTTTACACATCGTCAGCCAAAGGAATGACAACCTTGCCAGGACCTCGTACACATAAAAATTGGTTTTATTTCTCTCAATCTGTACCAACTGTTGCAGCAGGGATACGATCTCCATATGCCACTCGGTAGCGGGCGTAAAATGCACAAAGGGCAGCCGGTCATTCGTTATGACGCTGTCCACAAAATCTTTTGCAGGACTTCCCACATAGAAAGCGAGAAAATATGCCGGGAACAGAAAACTATTATAATGGCAGTTTTTCATTTCTGCCACAAAATGCACCACATCTTTATTGATAAAGATGGCCTCTCCTGTATGTACATATACGGCACTATCCAGTGTCCGTACTTCGATGATTCCGTCCAATACATAAATAAATTGCAAGTCCTCATGCTAGTGCATGACTTGAAATCCCGGATTCCGAGGATAGGATTTGTCGCCTATCACATCCAGAACAAGGTATGGGAAGTCCGTGTGGCTATTCAGATTCACGGAATTGATATATTTTTCTTTTTCCGAATCCATCGCTTTCCCTCCGTTCGGGAATATTGCGATAATATTTGGCGATTTTATAATAGTTTACGTCGATCTATTGTGATAAAATGATAATATGCTCGGGAGAAAAAGTCAAGTTGGCAGGGATGTGGATGCATTGTATTTCCAATATGGCAACAGGGAAGTAGATTACCTGAAAAGGAAGGATCACGTATTAGGTGAAATCCTTGAAAAAATCGGTCCTATTGAACGCGAAGTGGATACCGACCTGTTTTCCTCTGTCATACATCACATAATCGGCCAGCAAATATCGACAAAGGCGCAGGCGACCATCTGGCGGCGCATGAAAGAACAATTTGGAGAAGTGACCGCAGAAAGCATACTGGCGGCTGAAATTCCAGAGTTACAGTCTTTCGGCATGACGTTTCGCAAAGCCGAATATATCCAAGATTTTGCGGGAAAAGTGCAAAGCGGAGCGTTTGATTTGGAGGGGATTTCCCGATTGCCGGACAATGAAGCGATTAAAATGCTGGCCTCTCTAAAAGGCATCGGCGTATGGACAGCGGAAATGATTTTGCTTTTTTGCTTGCAGCGCCCCGATATTTTCAGTTTTGACGATTTGGCAATTCAGCGCGGCTTGCGTATGGTCTATCATCATAGAAAAATAGACCGCAGGTTATTTGAAAAATACCGCAGGCGTTTTAGCCCTTATTGCAGCGTTGCCAGCTTGTATTTATGGGCTGTCGCGGGGGGTGCAGTCCCCGGCATGAAAGACTATGCACCAAAAAAAGGAGCAAATCGTGGAACGAACAGAACAAATAAACGCGGTCAAAAACCGGGACAAAAGCTATGACGGTCAATTTTTTGTTGCGGTAAAATCGACAAAAATCGTTTGTCTGCCGTCCTGTTATTCACGAATACCTTTAGAAAAAAACATGGTATTCTTCGATACCCTAGAAGAGGCGTTAAAAAATGGCTATCGGCCATGTAAACTTTGTAAGCCGGAAAGTTTCTGAACGCAGCAGGAGAAAATGCCAATGGCCAATATCATTGTTTTATTTGAAGTAAAGCCTACCGAAGCCGGAATGAAAAAATATCTTGATCTTGCGGCCATGCTAAAGCCCATGTTGACCGATTTTGAAGGCTTTATCCGGGCAGAGCGTTTTTCCAGCTTACATGAGGAGGGAAAGCTGCTGTCCATGAGTATATGGACGGACGAAAAAGCCGTAGAACGTTGGCGGAATATGATGCAGCACCGCATGAGCCAGAAAGAGGGGCGGGAAAAGCTGTTTGAAAGCTATAAAATTACCGTCTGCACGGAAATCCGTGCCTATACGGACACAGACCGCGCACAGGCTCCGCAGGACTCGAATCGGTATTTTGGCGTGGAGGGATAATATGCAGTACATCAGTCATTATCGGTCTCCCATGGGAGACATCTTGCTGGCCGCAGATGAAATCGGCTTAACGGGATTATGGTTTGAAGGCCAAAAATATTTTGCTCTTTATCTGGACAAGGAACATGAGGAAAAAGAATTGCCCGTGTTTGAACAGGCCAAAAAATGGCTTGACATCTATTTCTCTGGAAAAGAGCCGGATTTTGAAGTGCCGCTTCATTTTGTCGGCACAGACTTTCAAAATGAGGTATGGGAAATTCTTTATTCCATTCCATATGGACAAACCATGACCTACGGAGAAATTGCAAAACAGCTTGCCGCCAAGCGCGGATTAAAACGTATGTCGGCTCAGGCCGTAGGCGGGGCTGTCGGCCGTAATGAAATTTCGATTATCGTTCCCTGCCACCGGGTGGTAGGAACAAGCGGGAGCCTGACCGGGTATGCCGGTGGTATTAACAAAAAAATGGAACTGCTCAAATTGGAGGGGGCTTTGAAGGAGGAATATTTTGTTCCCAAACATAGCACGGCCCCGTAAAAGAAGATATGGTGAAACCCGTTAAAACGCCGGGACCGAATCTCCCGGCCAGCCGAAATACCCTTATTATGATAAAACGGGAGGAAAATGGCCGTTCTACTTAAATGTTAAAATGCGTTGCTTGCGGCAACGGGCCATTTTTCCTATCATGGAGGCAGAAACTATGAAGAAGGAGACGATTCCTGATGCTAAATGAAAATATGAAAGCCATCAGAAAATCCAAAGGCCTTTCGCAACAAGAGCTTGCCATCAAACTACATGTAGTACGGCAGACCGTTTCAAAATGGGAGCAAGGATTGTCAGTTCCCGATTCGGATATGTTAATTGCCCTATCGGACGTGTTGGAAACACCGGTAAGTACATTACTCGGCGAGACGGTTGTTGAAACGCAGGCGGATAACTTAAAAGCGATTTCAGAAAAACTAGAGGTTATAAACTTGCAACTGGCGCAAAGGAAAACGACGAGAAGAGCCATTCTTCACTGGCTGCTGATCTCATTTTGTGTAGTCATTGTAGCCATTTTTGTGGCCTTAGTGGTATTCAATAGCCCGTATTTGGGTTGGGACTATCGTGACCCTGAAACCGCGATTGTCGGAGTTGGGTTTCACGCATTTGAGTGGCTGTTTATCCGATTAGCGCCATTGGCCCTTATCGGGGCCATCGTCGGCATTATCTGGACAAGGAAGAAAACGTGAAACGGTTTTGTTTTTGGAACTATCGTGCCCACGATCCCCGGCCAGACAAAACGGGAGGCCTGTCCGCAAAGACAGGCCTCCCGTTGATTTTGAGAGCGGTCGAAGCGCCGGGATTGTGCGGTTTTTTCTTTTGTTCCGGTTTTGCACTGGCCAATCCCCGGGCACGGCGCCGCCGGGACGGAATTCGCGGCGCCCATCCCGTCACGGCGGGAATCACAGCCGGTTGTCTTCATTTAAAGCAAAGGTAAAAGACTGTTCTGCCTCAGTGAAATATTTTCTCATCTCCAGGGTCATGACGGAGTCCGGCTGCACCGGTCGCATCGTCCATTTATATATGATATCGTCGCCGTTACCCGTCGGCGGATACTGCCGGCAGGATTCGGAGGCCAAGTCTACAAAATCCAGAGACTCGGCGTATTCCTTATCGCTGCTGAATTTCATAAAGTAATCGTGGTTGTCAATCCCCTGGTCCCGGAACCAGATGACGGTGGAGAAAGCGTCGATGCTGACCTTTTCAATGAGGATGCTGCCGCCGTCGATTTCAAAGGATTGGTTGACGAGATACTCATAGCTTGGTCCGATTTCCAGATCGAAGCCGATTTCCCATCGGCCGGGGATACCTGTGATCTCGGAAATGCACACCGTCATTTTCTGAGGATCGCGGATGGACGCATCGACCTCATAGGCTTCCAGATAGGAGCCGTCCGGATTGGGAATCAGGGCATGGTAGAGGATATCCGCCCCATTGCTGCAGAAATACGGGTTTCCCTGTTCATCCCGCAGCACGAAATCAAATTGGCTCTCCACCATGCACGGGGCCTCAGTGTCAGGGATGCCTTCGTATAAAATCTGCAGAAGGATCTTTTCGTTCCCGGCGGCGGCCGCCACCAGGGTGGCGGTGATTCCCTGGTCGGAAGTACTTCCCAGGTTTTTCTGGACATAGCCCTGCGTGTCCGCCACACCCAACCCCTGCGCCACTTTTCGGATGGCTTCACTTCCGGCCGGGGTTGCGGCAAACACCGCCGTACCGAACAGGGCAATGGCAATCGGGACAAGGATAGCCCATTTTCGACTCCGTCTAACCGGCTTTCCATCGGAGACGGCGGGGACATCGGACGCCTCCGTTTTTTGAGGTTGACATAACCGGGGCTCTTTCTCATCCGGGATCATAGCACTCTCTCCCTTCTTTTACGAATCCCTTACTTGTACCAGGGACGCCGTTTCGGGGGCCTTTGCATCATTGTCGGGAAACCATGGCCCAAAGCCGATGGGAATGTGGTATTTATTCACAAAACATCGTTGTATATCCCTGTATTTTATAGTAATATTGATTATATCCAATTGTTTCTACTTTTTCAAGAGGCAATTTGCACACCGTTTCGGTTCCCGCCGAACGCGGGACCGGAGCGGGAAAGGGGAGGGGCAAGCCGGGATTTCGCGAATCCGAAACAAGCAGAAAGAGGGGGAAAGCGGTGCATCGTTTCAGATCCTTATGCGCTTTTCTGTTGGCGGGTGTTATCGTTATCAGTACCTCAGCGTGTCGCCAAGAACCGGACCGGTCCCACAGATTACAATGGTGGCTGGAGGCGATCCATTGGGACGAGCGGGACAGGGGCAGCGGCTTGTCCGGAAAAGGGGTCGTGATAGCGGTGATTGATACGGCGATTGATGCCACTCATCCCGATTTAGAAGGGAAGATCCAGGAACAGTATATCGCGGGCGAGGTGTCCGAGCCGATGAAGCTCGAACATGGCACAGCCGTTGCGGGGATCATCGCGGCTTCGCCCAGCAATGAAGACGGTGTCCTGGGAATCGCGGTGGGTGCACAAATCCTATCCATTGTGATTGATGAGTACGTCGATTCGCTCATAAAAGGGATTGAATACGCGATAGAAAAGGATGTCGATATTATCAACATCAGTGCGGGCATTACTGAAAACAATCCCCGGCTTGAATCCGTGATAGAGGAAGCCTATCAGGCGGGCATCTGTGTTGTGGCGGCTTACGGAGAGGAGCGTCCGTTATATCCGGCATTATATGAACACGTGATCAGCGTTGGTTCGGTCAATTCCGAGGGAAAAGACATTTTTGGCGGGGATACCACTTCAATTTTTCTTCCCGGGGGAAATATTGTGACCACGTATTCCTCTGTCTATGAACCGAGAAAATATGTCAGTTATACGGGGGCGTCGATGTCCGCCGCCATGATGACGGGCATCATCGCGCTGGTTTTAGAACAGAACCCAGGCCTTGACAGTAACCAGATCGTCGGGTTTTTCGGGGATTATAAGAACCGGGAATTCAACACGGTCGAAGTGCTGGAACACTTCAAAAATTGGTACTGAGGAAAGAGAGGACAACCGGGGTTCCACGAGACCATCTTGGAGAGCAGGAGGGAGGCGCGGCCGGATCGTGCCCACGATCCCCGGCCAGACAAAACGGGAGGCCTGTCCGCAAAGACAGGCCTCCCGTTGATTTTGAGAGCGGTCGAAGCGCCGGGATTGTGCGGTTTTTTCTTTTGTTCCGGTTTTGCACTGGCCAATCCCCGGGCACGGCGCCGCCGGGACGGAATTCGCGGCGCCCGGTGACCCGGATAATCTGGCGGACACCGAACCATACTATGGAAGACCCACAAAAGCATAAGATGAAAGAGGAAAGGCAAGGTGTACCGCTATGATCCCCCATATCCGGCTGGCGCCCAATCCGGACGGCACCTACGACATTCTCGTGGAATATACCCGGGCCGACGTGGAATTGGCGGCGGATTTTGATGTCGAACAAAACCTGAAAAGTGATTCCAAAAACCTTCTCAAACAAATACGCTCCTATGCCGGAAAGCTGAAAATCAAAAGCGTCAAGATCCTGGTATCCGGCGCTCTGGTTGCGACAATCGCGTTTTCGGCTTTCCTGTCGGCGCTGGCGAAAGGCGACCGCTATATCATGGGCTATCTGTACAGTGGCACCGACTTGCAGCAGATCGAATACGTCACCCAGGCCGGAGGCGCGCTGGACACGGTGTCGCCCAGCTATTTCGATCTGCGGGAAGACGGCAGCCTCAAGCTGAATTATCTCAGTCCCTATTTCATCAAAAGCATGCACGACAAGGGGATCAAGGTGGTTCCATTCCTCAGCAACCACTGGAACCGGACCGCCGGAATCGAGGCGCTGAAGAATGTGGAATCGCTCTCCACCCAGATCGCCGATTATGTAGAGGAGTATAATCTGGACGGCGTGAACGTCGATATCGAAAACGTCACCCAGGATCAACGGGATGCTTACACCCAATTTGTCCGGCTTTTGCGGGAAAAGATCCCCAGCCATAAGGAGGTCTCGGTGGCGGTCGCCGCCAATCCCAACGACTGGCAGACCGGCTGGCACGGCTCTTACGATTATGCCGCGCTGGCCCAGTACGCGGACCATCTGCTGATTATGGCGTATGACGAACACTATGAGGGCGGCGAAGCCGGGCCGGTTGCCAGTGTGGATTTTGTGGAGCGGTCGATCCGGTACGCATTGAGCAAAACCACGGCGGATAAAATTGTGGTGGGGGTTCCGTTTTACGGGCGTGTCTGGAGCTTGGACAACAACCGGATCGTGGGAAAAGGGACCAGCACCAAGACGATTCATCAAATTCTGGAGAATTGCGAAGCCACCGTCACCTATGACCAGGACAGCCAGTCGGTAAAAGCCGAGTTTGTCATCACCGAAACCAGCGGCACCTTCACGGTCGGCTCGGGCATGGTTTTGCAGCCGGGGCGCTATGTCGCCTGGTTTGAAAACGACCGGTCTTATCAGGCCAAATTGAGCCTCATTGAAAAATACAATCTGAAGGGCGCGGGCGCCTGGTCCCTGGGACAAGAGGATACATCCATCTGGGAGAATTACGAGGGCTGGGTCAACGGAGAAGACACCGGTGCGGAGGACAGCACTCCGCCGTCCTCCACCGTGCCCGAATCCGGCGACGCCACCACCCCGCCGTCCTCTGAGCCGGAGACCGGCGGCACCACGTCCCCGGCGCCCACCGAATCCGAGACCGGCGGATCCACCGCCACGACCCCCACCGAACCCGAGACCGGCGGCACGACAACGACGGTCCCCTCCGTGCCCGAAGCCGGCGGGACCACCGCGCCGCCCCCCACCGTGCCGGAGACCGGTGGCACGACGGCGACAGCCCCCACCGATCCGGAAAACGGGGATGCCACCACCGCGCCGCCTGCCGGACCCGAGACCAGTGCGCCTGTCACCAAGCCCTCCGAAACCCAGCCGGTGAACGCCTGGGTGAAGGCCTCCGTATCCAAAGCGGAGGTTTACCAAAACCCCAACCTGAAGGGCAAGGTCATCGCCTCCCTGTCCCAAGGGGACGCCGTTTCGGTTCTGGAGGATTTGGGCGACGGGGTGTACCGGGTCAAGCTCGACGGCGGACAAACCGGATATATGTCGTCGGCGTGTCTGACGTTTGAGCAGCCCGATCAATCCGAGGCGGTGCCGCCCGACCAGGAATACTGGGAATATGAAGTCAAGCGGGGCGACTCGCTGTGGAAAATCGCCGAGCGGTATTTGGGGGCGGGGAACCGGTATCGGGAGATACAGGAGCTCAACGGCCTGACCAGCGACCGCATTTTCCCCGGGATGCCGTTGAAAATCCCCGGCGTGGCCTACCGGGAATACACCGTCAAGCGGGGCGATTCGCTGTGGAAGATCGCGCAAAACCAGTTGGGGTCGGGAACCCGGTATACCGAAATCCTGGAACTCAACGGGCTTTCGAGCGATCTTATCCATCCCGGGCAGGTATTGAAACTGCCGTGGTAAAACCCGTCCTGCCGCTCCATCGGACGGGGCGCGCTCTTCTCTTATTCCGAGGAGGCGCGCCCCGTTTTTTGGTGTCTGTCCGGCAAATGCCGGCTGTTTTCCACCTCCCGCCTATACAAGAGGCGGGGGGGAAGGGCTGTGCGGCGTTTGCGAATACTTTGTAAACAAGCGGCCGCTCGGCTTGACGCTTTCGGCAAATGCGATTACAATTAGGCTACCGTTTATTCACACAGGGGCCTGCGCCCGGAAAGCGCCCGGGATGCCGGGCCGCCCAAGCGGTGCCGGGCCCGGCGGAAGGCAGACAAGGAGATCGGTATGCTCGAGCTAAAGAATATTCAAAAAGAGTATCCGGCCGGCGGCGAAACGGTGGAGGCCCTCAAAGGCATCAGCCTTCAGTTCCGCAGGTCGGAGTTTGTGTCGGTTCTGGGGCCGTCCGGCTGCGGCAAGACCACCATGCTGAACATCATCGGCGGACTGGACCGGTATACCAAAGGCGACCTGGTCATCAACGGCAAATCCACCAAGGACTTCAAGAGCCGGGACTGGGACACCTATCGGAACCATTCGGTCGGTTTTGTTTTCCAAAGCTATAACCTCATTCCCCATCAGACGGTTTTGCAGAACGTCGAACTGGCGCTGACCCTCTCCGGCGTCTCCAAGGCGGAGCGCCGCCGGCGGGCCAAAAAAGCCCTCGAAGAGGTTGGCCTGGGGTCCCAGCTCAAGAAAAAACCGGGGGAGATGTCCGGCGGGCAGATGCAGCGCGTCGCCATCGCCCGCGCCATTGTCAACAACCCCGACATCATCCTCGCCGACGAGCCGACCGGCGCCCTGGATACCGAAACCAGCCTGCAGGTCATGGAAATCCTCAAGGAGATCTCCAAGGACCGCCTGATCGTCATGGTGACGCACAACCCGGATCTCGCCGAGCGGTATTCCACCCGCATCGTCCGGATGCTGGACGGGCGGATCACCGGCGATTCCGCCCCTTTGTCGGAAGAAGAGGCCGAGCAGGAGCGGCGGATGGAAAGGGAACGGGCGGAAAAGGAAAAGGCGGTCAAAAAACCCTCCATGTCGCTGGCCACCTCCTTCGGCCTGTCTCTCAAAAACCTGTTTACAAAAAAAAGCCGCACGGCCCTGACCTCCTTCGCCGGCAGCATCGGGATCATCGGTATCGCCCTGATCTATGCGGTGTCCGAGGGCACCACCTCCTATATTGATACCCTGCAGGAGGAGACGCTCTCCTCCTATCCGCTGACCCTGCAGGCGCAGACCATGGATCTCGGGGCGCTGATGCAGTCGTTTATCGGCGCGGCGCATTCGCAGGAGGAACATGACAACGACGCGGTTTACCAAAAGCCGATGGTCTACGATCTGGTCAATGCGCTGAGTTCTGCGGGGACCACCGAGAACGACCTGAAATCCTTTAAGAGCTATCTGGAGGAGAAGAGGGCCGGACCCGGGGGAGAAGGCAGCCTGCGCGACGCCATCAGTGGCGTCCAGTACACCTACGATCTGGATCTGCTCATTTACACCGAGAATGTGGACGGCGTGATCCTCCGCTCGGATTCCCAGGAACTCATGCAGGATCTGCTTTTGGAATACTTCGGCATGGACATGTCCTCGATGATGGGGGTATACGAGGACTACGGCCTGACCGACATGGCTTTTCTGTCTCCGGGCTCTTCCATGAAGCTGTGGCAGGAGATGCTTCCGGGCGAGGATGGCCGGCTGGTGAGCCCGATGCTGGAAAAGCAGTACGATGTGGTATACGGGTCCTGGCCCACCGAATATAATGAAATCGTGCTGGTGCTGGATGAGAACAACGAGATCGACGACATGGCGCTGTACGCGCTGGGGCTGAAGTCCAAGGACGAGATGGACACCCTCATGGAGGCCGCCGTCAACAAAACCGGGGTGGAGGCGGAGGAACGGATCTGGTCGTATGAGGAAATCTGCGGGATGGAGTTTCGGACCATCCTGGGGTCCGACTGCTACATATTGGACGAAAGCACCGGGCTGTATACCGATCTGCGGGAAACCAGCGCCGGGCTGAAATATCTGTACGACAACGGCACCCCCCTGAAAGTGTCGGGCATCATCCGGCCCAGCGCCGACGCATCGGCGGCGATGCTTTCCGGTTCCATCGGCTACACCAGCCGGCTGACGGATTTTGTGATCGAACAGGCCGGGGATTCCGCCGCGGTCGCGGCTCAGATCGCCGACCCGGCGACCGATATCTTTACCGGCCTGCCCTTTCAGGAGAATACAGGCGACCTGACCGTCGAGCGGAAGGCGCAGGATTTCCGGGATTACATCGCCGGGCTTGACGAGGCCGGGAAGGCAGACGCCTATGTGAAAATCCAGAGCATCCCCACGCAGGAACAGATCAATGCCGCGGTGACGCAGTCGGTGGGGGCCATGACCCGCGCCGACATGGAACAGACGATGGTCCAGGCCCTGACCCAGCAGACGGGGATGAACGAGGAGGAGATCCGGGGGTATACCGAGGCCATGAGCGACGAGGAACTGACCCAACTCTTCACCCAGATCGTGGAGGAGCAGTTTAAGGCGCAGTTCGCCGCGCAGGTCGAGGCCCAGATGGGCGCCCTGAGCACGCAGCAGCTCGCGGCCGCCCTGGACGGGGCGGCGGCGGTTTTCACCGACGAGCAGTGCGCCGTCTATTACGACGAGGTGCTGACCTTTTCGCCGTCCAGTTATGAGGACAATCTGCTGGCCCTGGGCTGCGTGGATCCCGATTCCCCGGCCTCCATCAACCTCTATGCCTCCTCCTTTGAAAACAAGGACGTGATCGAGCAGGCCATTGCCGACTACAACGACACGGTGGAGGAACTCAAGAAGATCCAGTACACGGATTATGTCGGGCTGATGATGTCCTCCGTGACCTCCATTATCAACGCCATTACCTATGTGCTGATCGCGTTTGTCGCCGTTTCTCTGGTCGTGTCTTCGATCATGATCGGCGTCATCACCCTGATTTCGGTGCAGGAGCGGACCAAGGAGATCGGCATTCTGCGCGCCATCGGCGCCTCAAAGCGGAACGTGTCCAGCATGTTCAATGCGGAGACGGCCATCATCGGGTTCACCTCCGGGCTGCTGGGGGTGCTGGTCACCTACCTGCTCTGCATCCCCATCAACCTCATTCTGCGCCATTTCACCGGGATCAGCACCCTCAACGCCTATCTGCCGGTTCCGGTCGCTGCGGTGCTGGTTCTCATCAGCGTGGCGCTGACCCTGATTTCCGGCATCATCCCGTCCAGAAGCGCGGCCAAAAAGGATCCGGTCGTGGCCCTGCGGACCGAATAGGGATATTTCCGCCCGCCGGGGCGCCGCCCCGATCGTAAAGAGGGACTTCGCCCGCGCCGGGGAAGCCCGACCATGACAACCAGAAAAAGGAGGCATGCCGGAATCGCTATGAGGGAACAACTCAAAGAAAAAACCAAGGAGGCCCTGACAAGCGTCCTGCCCATCACGGCCATCGTGTTCCTGTTGAGCGTCACGCTTGTCCCCATGGAGACCGGCACGCTGCTTCTCTTTCTCACCGGGGCGCTCCTTCTCATCGTCGGCATGGGCTTTTTCCAAATGGGCGCGGAAATGGCCATGACGCCGCTGGGCCAGGGGATTGGCAGCCGCCTGATGAAGGGCAAAAAAATCTGGCTGACCGTGCTGGTCTGTTTCCTGATGGGCGCGGTCATCACCATCGCCGAACCGGATTTGCAGGTGCTGGCCAACCAGGTGGCCTCTATTCCCAACCCGGTCCTCATTTATACGGTGGCCGTCGGCGTGGGCGTTTTTCTGGTGATCGCCTTTCTGCGGATCCTGTTCAAAATCAGCCTGTCCAAAATGCTGACGGTGTTGTATATTCTGCTCTTTCTCCTCTCCTTTTTCGCGCCGGATGCGTTCACCGCCGTCGCCTTCGATTCGGGCGGCGTGACCACCGGCCCGATGACCGTCCCCTTTATCATGGCGCTGGGCGTCGGGCTTTCCGCCGCCCGCAGCGACAAGGACGGCGCCAACGACAGTTTCGGCCTGGTCGCGCTGTGCAGCGTGGGACCGATTATCATGGTGCTGCTGCTCGGTATTTTCTATAATCCGACCGATGCCGTGTACAACGCGTCGGAACTCACGCCCATCCTGCTGACGCAGGACGTGGCCCGTGCGTTCGCCTCCGCCCTGCCGCAGTATGCGCGGGAGGTTTTAATCAGCATTCTGCCGGTGGCGGGCGTTTTCGCGGTATTCCAGATCCTGACGCGGAACTACCGCCGGCGGCAGGTGCTGCGGATATGCGTGGGGTTTGTGTATACGATCCTGGGGCTGATCCTGTTTCTGACCGGCGTAAACGTCGGGTTTGCACCGGTGGGCAACCTGTTGGGCAGCAGCCTGGGCGGGAGCGCCCTGAAATGGACGCTGCTTCCCATCGGGATGATCGTGGGCTATTCCATCGTCAAGGCCGAGCCGGCCGTACAGGTCCTGAACAGCCAGGTGGAGGATGTCACCGGCGGCGTGGTCTCCCACACCATGATGAACCGGGCCCTGTCCATCGGCGTTGCCAGTGCGGTGACACTGGCCATGGTGCGTGTCCTGACGGGGATCAACATCTATTGGATCCTGATACCGGGATACGCCCTGGCCCTGATTTTGAGCCGTTTTGTTCCCCCGATTTTCGTGGGCATCGCCTACGATTCGGGCGGTGTCGCCAGTGGCCCCATGACCTCCACCTTTCTGCTGCCGCTTGCCATGGGAGCCTGCACCGGCGTGGGCGGCAACGTGGTCACTGATGCGTTCGGGGTTGTCGCCCTGGTCGCGCTGTCGCCGCTGATCACCATTCAGATCATGGGGCTGATCTATGTCTATAAATCCAAGAAGGCACCGCCGCCCGTCCAGGCGCTGCCGGATGACATTATCGACCTGGAGGAGGAATCGGAGGTATGACGGCACCGAATGCAGCCCCACCGGAGGGAAAACAGAGCCTGCCCCGCATGCTGATCGCCATTACCCACATAGACGCCGAAAAAAAGCTGAAGAGAACGCTGGAGTCGCTGCGCATCCCCATCTATTACCAATGCCGTGGGCAGGGGACGGCACCCTCCGAGATCATGGACATCCTGGGGATGCGGGGAAGTGTCCGGCTGCTGACCATCAGCTTTCTGCCGAAATTCCGGGTGGAAGAGGTTTTCCATCAGATGGAGGAACAACTGTCGCTCAAGCGCCGGGGCGGCGGGATCGCCATCACCATCCCCGTCACCGGGATGCAGAGCCCGATCCTTTCGATGCTCAACGACACGGCCAAAGAGATGGTGAAGAACCGAATCGAAGGAGATGAAAATAAGGTGAAGGAAACGTCGCAATACGCGGCTCTCTGGGTCTCGGTCGCCGGAGGATACGGCGATGACGTGGTGGAAGCCGCCAGAACAGCCGGGGCGACAGGCGGCACCATGATGAAAGGCAAGCGGTGCGGCGCCGAGCCAATCGCCCAGTACCTGGGGATCCCCATGCAGGCAGAACAGGATTTTGTGCTGATGGTTGTACCCAAAGAGAAGAAGGCGGCGGTGATGACCGCCATCTGCGAAAAATGCGGGCTTAAAACCGAGGCCCACGGCGTGGTGCTGTCCATGCCGGTTGACGATATTATGGGCCTGGAATAGGCGCCCGCGCATCGCGGCGGCAACCGGGCGAAGCCGAAACACAACAACGGGGAATTCCCCAGGAAATAAGCGGACGGCCATCCCGTAACCGGGACAAGCCGTCCGCTTTTTCGAAAGAAGGGATGACGGGGCGGGTATTGCCCCGGTTGTTTCTCAAATTCCCCCTGCCCTTCGCGCCGGACACCGGCGCGGCCGCTTCCGGCGGGTCGTCAGCACCCTTTGGGCGGGGTCGGGGATATCCCCGCCGCCGGCTTGACGGCGCGGGCCGCCGGGTGGAGCAGCCGGGCCAGCAGCCCTTGGTGAATCACATTCCCGGGCCGGAAATACAACCGGACCAGCCCTTCCAGGCCGGCCTCCTCCAACGAGGCAAAGCCGTAGCCCGTGGTTTCATCCAACCCGAGCACCGGCATGAGCCGTGGGAAAACCGCCCGCCCTTCGGCCTCGCCCCGCTCGAACAGCCCGGCGAGGTCCCCGACCGTGCAGCCGGGGGAGAGGCAGGCGCGCCAGCGCAGGGCATGCCCGTGGCACCGTCCCCGGCGGAACAGCCGGCCGCACAAGCGGCGCTTTCGTCCGAAGGCGGCGCGGGAGGTGATGTAGGTATCCCGGAGCCGCCCCGCCCCATACAGGCGGAGCATCAGTCCCTCCCGGGATACCAGGATGCCAATGGCAAGGCAGTCGATCTTATCGGTCAGGGACCGCCCCAGCCCGTCGATAGAAGGAACGTCCAGCCGGTCAGCGCAGTCATCATAGACCGACCACCCGGCACCGGCCGGGGCGAAACAGACCGTGCGGGTGGCGTTTTCCTGCCCGCAGGGAATCATCCCCATCCGGTCCATATAAGAGGTGACAGCGTACAGGATGCGTTCCCGGGGCAGTTCTGTCCCGGGTGCGATGCGCAGATGCAGGCAAGCGTACTCAATCGCCATAGGTCCGCTCCTTTCCCTGAGACCATGCCGCGTGTGGGCATTCCCTTGTGTAAAGAATTTGACCGGGGTACTTGACAGCACCATCCGGAGCCTATACAATATATTGTACCGCTTTTCCTTTTGATTCGGTTATAGGTACAAAATATAGAACAACCGTGAGGAAAATGCCGCTTCTTTTCAACCATGAGTATAGCACATTTCGTTCAGGCCGGCAACGGGCTGTGCGGGATGGGCGGGAAAGGACGTCGACCAACATGGAGATCACGCAAAACGCCCGCACGGTGCTCGAGCGCCGGTATCTGATCCGGGACGGAGAGGGCCGCCCCGTTGAAACGGTGGAGGAATTGTTTCGCCGGGTGGCGCGGGCCATTGCCGCGCCGGACAAGACCTATGATCCGGACGCGGATACCGCCGCTTTGGAGGAGGAGTTCTATGAACTGATGACCAGCCTGGAATTCCTGCCCAATTCTCCCACCCTGATGAATGCGGGCCGTCCTCTGGGGCAGCTTTCCGCGTGTTTTGTCCTGCCGGTGGAGGACAGCATGGAGGCGATATTCGAGGCCATCAAGCAGGCCGCTCTCATCCACAAGTCGGGCGGCGGCACGGGGTTTTCCTTCTCCCGCCTGCGCCCGGCCGGGTCCACGGTCAATTCCACCGGCGGCGTCGCAAGCGGGCCGATCAGCTTCATGCGGGTTTTCAACATGGCCACCGAAGCGGTCAAGCAGGGCGGCACCCGGCGGGGGGCCAACATGGGGATCCTGCGGGTGGATCATCCCGATATTCTGAATTTCATCAACTGTAAGGCGGATAACGCCGATATCACCAATTTCAATATCTCGGTGGGGATCACCGAGGCGTTTATGGAGGCCGCCCTGAAAGGGGAAATGTACGACCTTGTCGATCCGAGCACCAAGCAGGTAACCGGCCAGCTCAATGCCAAAGAGGTGTTCGACAAGATCGTCTACGCCGCCTGGCGGAACGGGGAACCCGGGATTATTTTCCTCGACCGCCTCAACCGGGACAACGTGGTGCCCTCTCAAGGGGAAATCGAGTCCACCAATCCCTGCGGTGAACAGCCGCTGCTCCCGTATGAAAGCTGCAACCTCGGCTCCATCAACCTTGTCAAGATGCTGACGGCCGAGAAGGGCCAAACCGTCATAGATTGGGCCAAACTGGGCCAGACGGTGAAAAAGGCGGTGCATTTCCTCGACAATGTCATCGACGCCAACCGGTATCCCCTCGAGCAGATCGACCGCACCACCAAACAGACCCGCAAAATCGGCCTGGGGATCATGGGCTGGGCGGACATGCTGCTCTATCTCGGCATTCCCTATAATTCGGACGAGGCGGTCAAACTGGCGGACAAGCTGATGGCCTATATCACCAGCACCGGAAGGGCCGCCAGCCGGGAACTGGCCAAGACGCGGGGGCCATTCCCCCTGTTTGAAGAGAGCCTTTATAAAGACGGCGAGCCCCTTCGCAACGCCACCGTCACCACCATCGCCCCTACCGGCACCCTGTCCATCATCGCGGGCGTGTCCTCGGGGGTTGAACCGGTGTTTTCCTATGTGTATATCCGCAGCGTGATGGACCGCACCGAGATGCTGGAGGTCAGCCCGGTTCTCAAGCGGGTGCTGGAGGAGCGGGGGCTGTATTCCGACGGCCTGATGCGCCGCATCGCCGAAGAGGGCACCATCGCCCATTTTGAGGAAATCCCGGAAGAGATCCGGCGGGTTTTCGTTGCCGCCCACGACATTTCGCCCCTGTATCACATCAAGATGCAGGCGGCGTTCCAAAACCATACCGACAACGCCGTGTCCAAAACGGTGAATTTCCCCCACGACGCGACCGAGGAAGAGGTGGCGGAGGTTTACACCCTCGCGTATAAGCTCGGCTGCAAGGGCGTGACCATCTACCGGGACGGCAGCCGGGAGATCCAGGTGCTCAACCTGGCGAAAAAAGAGGAGCCAAAGGCGGAAACCGTCCCGGTAACGCCGGCGGATTCCGCGCCGTCCCGTGCGCCGGTGGTTCCCCGCCCCCGTCCCGATGTGACGATGGGGCTGACCGAAAAGGTCGCCATCGGCTGCGGCAACCTGTATATCACGGTCAACTACGACGAAGAGGGGATCTGCGAGGTGTTCACCAACACCGGAAAGGCGGGCGGCTGTCCCTCCCAGTCCGAGGCGACGGCCCGCCTGGTTTCGGTGGCCCTGCGGTCGGGCATGGATGTCAAGACCATCACGGGGCAGCTGCGCGGGATCCGCTGCCCCTCCACCATCCGTCAGCCGGGTATGAAGTGTACCTCCTGCCCCGATGCGATTGCCCGGGTGATCGAAAAAGTGGTGGCCTCCAAAGAGTTTAAAGCGGTCGCCACCCATTATGTGGCAGGCAACACCGAAGAGGCGGAAAAAGCCGCGGCCGCCGCCTCCCGGAAAGAGACGCGGGAACCCGCCGTCGCCGCCCAGATCCGGGTCTGTCCCGAGTGCGGCGCGGCGGTCGAACACGAAGGCGGCTGTGTGATGTGCCGCAACTGCGGCTATTCCAAGTGCGGGTAATTCGGAAATGCCCGATTGGGGAGGGGAGGCGGGTCCCCTCCCCTTTTGTTTGTCCATCGCCGCCTGTTCACGCCGAAAGGGTGGACGCCCGCTCGCCCTCTCCGCCGGGACAGGCCCAAAGACGGCGGACGGCGGGCCGCCGGTGCCGCTTACGGCGGCGGGATCCCCTTTGCCGGTAAACGGCCGCACAGGGATACGTGTTGTGAAAATCGACGATTGGTGGTATGATGAAGATAGCCTCACAGGATAACCGAGAATTGAAGAGAACGGAAACGGGATGGCCGCGAGATATCCGGACAGGCGGGATGCCTGTCCGGAGTCGAGGGCTATTGACGATGGAGGATCGCATGAACGAGGCGGAACGAGAGTCCACAATCGCGGATTTCCGGCGGTATACGGCGGGGAAACGATACAAAACCATTTACGCCGATCCCCCCTGGCAATTTCAGAACCGGACCGGGAAGGTGGCGCCGGAACACAAAAGGCTCACCCGATACGGCACGATGGGGCTGGAAGATATCAAGCACCTGCCGGTCGGCGATGTGGCCGATGAAAAGAGCCATCTGTATCTGTGGGTGCCCAACGCGCTATTGCCCGAGGGGTTGGAAGTGATGCGGGCATGGGGGTTTGCATACAAGACCAACCTCATCTGGGAAAAAGTGAGGAAAGACGGGGGACCGGACGGCCGGGGAGTTGGCTTTTATTTCCGGAATGTGACGGAAATGCTGCTGTTCGGCATCAAGGGGGAGAAGAACAGGACCTTGGCGGCCGGAAGGCGCCAGGTCAACCTAATCCGGGCCATGAAAAGGGAGCATTCCCGAAAACCGGACGACTTTATCCCCTTAATCGAGAGCTGCTCGTCCCCGCCTTTTTTAGAGCTGTTTGCCAGGGGAGACCGTGCCGGCTGGGATATGTGGGGCAACCAGGCGGGCGGGGAATACGAGCCCACCTGGCATACATACGCGAATCATACCGTTGCGGCGGCCGCACGCTCACCCGGCGGCCTGGATAAAAACCCGGACGGGTGACCAGGCGGTCCCCGACACCACACCGGGCGGGAAAAAGGGGGATCTCGTATTTATGGACGGCTATCTCATCACTATGCTGATTGGCCTATTCATCACCTTTGTTGGGTCGATGCTGTCCTCTTCGAGGGTATGGGAATTTATGGGCGGTTCCAAACGGGACGGTTTGACGGAGGAATTCCTGTATACCCGCCGGCAGGGAACCTGCATCGGCGGCGAGGGTATTGTGATATTTTTTCTCGCCGCGTTAGGCGCAAAGCTGGAAACGCCGCTCCCACTGATCATCGGGCTCCCGATCAGCCTGATCGGGACCGTGGTTCTTCTGTATTTCATTCATAAGAAAAAGCCATAAACCGGCGGGACCGAGGAGCCAGAACCTTCACCGTATCCTCCCGGACGCAAATGGTTGTAAATAAAGCGCCGGAGGGGTCCGGCCTCCTCCGGAAGAGGACGCCCCCGTATTGTGCTTTCACGTTTTTGCCTGTTAAAAAAACAGAGGCGATTGGTCGCCTCTGTTTTTTTAAGGGATTTTTATCCTGTAGAGAAAGCGCGCCGGAGGAGGCTTTCCCGGTCAGGCGGGTTCGCCCACGGTCCAGTCGCGGCGGCTTTCCACGGTTTCGCCATTCATGGTGTAGGTGGCCTTGATCGTATAAGTGGAAGCGGTTTCCGTCTCGGGCACGGTGACGGAGAAGGTCTGGGTTTGCCGGTCCCCTCCGTTCGGGTCGCCGGCCTGCCGGACGGAATAGGTCTTGCGGTCGGTGCCGCTCTCCACGCCGTCCTTGTATACGGTCAGGGTGACTTCCAGATTTTCGATATCCTCGTTGAGATCGTTGATGATCGTGACCGGAAGTTCACGCACGGTGCCTTTGCCCACCGTTTCGGACCAGTCCCGGATCACGATGCCCACCGGGGCAAAAGCGTTGCGCAACGCCTCCTTGATACAGGGATGGACCGTGGGGGTGCTGATATCGGGCATCAGGATATCGCTGGTCTCACGGCCGGGAATGGAATAGGAGAGACCGCAGAACTGCAGGATTCCCGCGTGGTGACGGCCTTCGCGCCAGAATTCGGTGGACTGGGCGATGACCTTCGCGTAGTATGCCAGCCGCTCCTCCGGGGTGGCGTCGGGCAGGTACTTGTCGAAATGGTCCTTGCCCAAAGCGGTCACATCGCCGTTGCGGTCCAGCCACAGCCATCCGTATTCGTTCAGGATTTTGGGATTGTCGTTCTCCCAGAGGGCAAATCCGTTCCTGTAAGGCAGATTGGATTGATTATTGAAGCTGCTCAAAGTGAAATCCAGGTTGGCAAAGAGATAGGGATGGCACTCGCAGGTGTCGGTCTCCCCCGGAGGCTCCGACCAGCCGTTGTCCCAGCTGCGCCCCTGGAGATCGTAGCCCCGGACCGCCTGGATCACCTCGCCGGTCAGGGGATCGTTATACGCTTCATTTTGTATATCCCAATGGACAACGGACGGATGGTTCCCTTTCTGCTCGATCCAGGCCTTCACCTCGGGCACCATCGTGTCTACCGTACAGTCCTCGGGATAATTGCCGCAACTGCCCCAATAAGGATATTCATCCATGATGAGGAAGCCCTCTTCATCCGCCACGTCGTACCAGATATCGGATACATTGCCGATGTGCAGGCGCACCGTATCCCAATGCATGCTTTTGAATTCCGCATAGAGTTTTCGGGCCCATTCGGCGTCAAACGGGTAGCTGCCGTGCAGGGGATCCTCATAAAAGCGCCCCATCACGATATTGGTACCCCGCAGATAATGGACCTCGCCGTTTAACATGGGCAGCTTGGTTTCCGGATCGAAGCCGAAGGTCCGCATCCCGAACCGCTCGGTATAGGTGTCTCCCGCAGTTTCAATCTCGAGTTCATACAGGAAGGGATGCTCCGGAGACCACCATTTGTCCGACGAGAAATCGTCGATTGGGATGGCTTCGACCTCTACCTGTCGGGTAGCCCCCGCGTCAACCGATACGCCCGGCACTGTATAGGTGCCGACCAGTTTCTTTTCCTGCACCGGTTGGCCGTTTTCATAGACGCCCCGTTCATACACGCGGAAGACAACATCGCTGGAACAGGCCGCGTCCGAGCGGTTTTCCAGCGTGACGCGGGCCGCTACCGTCCCGTTATCCAGGTCGGGGGCGGTCTGCAGTGCTGTCACCGAGGGATCGCCGCAGAATAGCAGACGAACGCTGTCGATGATGCCGGGATAGTACACGTCCTTCTCCATTTCCCAACCTGTGTGGGCCGGGCATAATGGATCGTGGGTCTGCTGGTTGCGGGTTCCGAGCATGATAGCGATTTTATTTTCCCCGGCCTGGAGATAATCGGTGACATCGGTCAGGGAGGATGTGAAATTATAGGGATATTCGTCCACAAACTCTCCATTGACATAGATGTAACGGCCGTAACAGGCCTGCCCGATTTGCAGCACAGCGCGCCCTTCCGGCGCCGACGGCAGGGTGACGGTGGTGCGCACCCAGAGGGCCGATTCCTCGTCGAAAGAATACAGCGCAGGCTCGGCCTGGTCCCACAAACCCGGCACGGGCATCGCGGTTTCAAACGTGTCGGGTATGCTCAACGGGCCCCGGTCGTATGCGCCGAAATAGGTGGCGGTGCATTCCCACAACCCGTCCAAGACGAGTTCAAGGCGGTCCGACCCGGATGGGAGGGCCTCGACATGAAAAGAGGCGGTCTCCAGGTCCCCCTTTTCGTTCCCAGAGGAAGCGCCATCCCCGGAAGTGGGGCTGTCCGTGGATGGGGAACAGCCGGAAGCGATGCAGATGGCGGCCGTCAGGCAGGCCAGCAGTCTGCGGCGAAAGCGGGCTTTTCGATGCATGTTCTTTCCTCTCTTTCTTACGCAGGATGGGAGGACGGAATTCCCGGCAAAAACCGGCGGTTCCGTCCACCGGCAAAGGCCGGTGAATGTCCACAGAAAAATGGTTTACAAAAGAGAAAAATAGTGGATAATTCAGTTTACAACGGCTGGATAACGATGTCAAGGGCGTCCTGTCCACCGTATTTCCGCATAATGAAAAGGGCTGGCATGACATGGCGGTCATTCCGGTCCCGATTGGTGAAATTTTATCACCCGGCCTCCCAGTTTGCGTGTTTTTTCGGCAGCAGATGACTACATGACCGTTGCATCCGGCGCGGATCTCCTTTATAATAAAACAAACCAGGCCATAGGGTACGATGTCACCGCCGCCTCGGGTAATCCAGCCCTTCGGGCAACCCTAAAATGTAGTCGGCGGATACGTGGTAAAACTCACACAGCGTTTTCAGGTGGCGGACCGGCAGGGAATGAGCCGCCCTCTCGTAACGGGAGTAGACGGTTTGCTTGATCCCCAGCACTTTGGCGATCTCGGTTTGCGTTTTGTCGTGATCCTCGCGCAGCGCCCGAATGATCTCAGAGGGTTCCATGATGGATGGCCGCCTTCCCTTTTTATGTCAGACATAATTTAACATAGTACGGATTAGTATTGCCCAATTTAGAACTTATAAGTACTAAGAAAAAGAGGGAGAACGATGATTGGAAAAAAACTGAGGGAGTTGCGCAAGGCACGGGGCTGGAGCCAATCGGATCTTGCGGATCGTCTGCACATGCATCACACCAGCATCGGCTATTGGGAGAGGGATCACAGTGAACCCCCTCTGGAAATGCTCCGCAAGCTGGCTCTGCTGTTTGGCGTATCCGCCGATTATCTGCTGGATCTGCCGCCCCGCGAACCCGACGCCGGCGGGGAACCCGGACAGTCGGACGGAACAGAAGGGAGTGGGGCATCGGCGGCGTCCCGCCGAGACGGTAACTCGTCTGCCTCATCCCCCGGCCCGGCGGAAAAAACCTGAACTTTTTTTCAAAAAGGCTTGCAATTTGGAAAAGGTTGATGTAAAATAATCGGGCACGACTGTAAAGGGTGGGGTTGCTATGCCCTTTTGCAGGCGCGCGAGACTGCACGATATGCGATGAAGCGGGAGGTTGCGGCCGGTTGGCCGGTTTTTCCGCTGAGTATGTCCGATTTCAAACCGGGCGACAAGGATACTCTGTGTACCGCCTTCGGACTCCCGCCGCCGATGCCCCGCAGGGCTTTTCCGGCGAGAGAAGGCTGTTTGCGGGCACAGGACGCTGCATCCGTACCCGGACACTTGGGCCCGTCCAGTATCCGGGTTTTTCACGGCCGGGGAAGAAACACCCGGCAAGGTGTACGGTTTCGGCGCCGCCCGCCAACTCAATTTTTTAAGGAGGCGTTTTTCAGTGGCAGTCAAGGAAAAAATCCGCATTCGCATCAAGGGGTATGACCACCAGCTGGTCGATCAATCGGCGGAGAAGATCGTCGAGACCGCGCGGCGCACCGGCGCCCGGGTGTCGGGTCCGGTTCCGCTCCCCACCGAAAAGGAGATCGTCACCATTCTGCGCGCGGTCCACAAATACAAGGATTCCCGCGAGCAGTTCGAGTCCCGTATCCACAAACGGCTCATCGACATTCTCCGCCCGTCCAACAAAACCGTTGAAGCCCTGATGGGGCTTGAACTCCCCGCCGGTGTGGAAATCGAAATCAAACTCTGATTTCACTCTCCGTCCCCTTGTCCTTTTATTAAAGGATAAGAGCGGAGGTATCCCACGGGCGAGGTCATGTTCCCGAAACGCACGGGGCGCGGCCGCCGTTTTCCGATGGAACGCGGCCGGCTTGCCTGCAGCGCGGACGGAACCAATAACCAAGGAGGTATAGACAATGCAAAAAGGCATCATCGGCAAAAAGGTCGGCATGACCCAGGTTTTCGATGAAAAGGGCAACGTGGTGCCCGTCACCGTCATCGAAGCCGGCCCCTGCGTGGTCGTGCAGAAGAAGACGGCCGAGACCGACGGCTACGCCGCCGTCCAGCTTGGATTCGGCGATGTGTCGGCCAAGCGGGTCAACAAACCCATGAAGGGGCATTTTGACAAAGCGGATGTGGCCCCCAAGAAAACCCTGCGCGAGTTCCGCTTTGAAAACTGCGACGCCTATAACGTCGGCGATATCGTCAAGGCCGACACCTTCGCCTCCGGCGACCGGGTGGATGTCTGCGGCATCAGCAAGGGCAAAGGCTATGCCGGCGCGATCAAGCGCTGGAACTTCCACCGGCTCAAGGAATCCCACGGTACCGGTCCGGTTGCCCGCCACGCGGGTTCCCTGGGCGCCTGCTCTTCCCCCTCCCGTGTCTTTAAAGGAACAAAGGCGGCGGGCCATCTCGGGGCCGAGCGTGTGACCGTGCAGAACCTCGACGTCGTCAAGGTGGACGCGGAGAACAACCTGATCGCGGTGCGCGGCGCCGTTCCCGGCCCCCGCGGCGGTGTGGTGCTGCTCTCCGAATCCGTCAAGAAGGCGTAAGGAAGGAGGAAATCGAAATGGCAACCGTTTCTACATTTGATATGACCGGCAAGCAGACCGGCAGCATGGAACTCGCCGACACCGTGTTCGGCATCCAGCCCAACGCCGCTGTCCTGCACAGCGCCGTCATCAATTACCTGGCCAATCAGCGCCAGGGCACCCAGTCCACCCTCACCCGTGCCGAAGTCAGCGGGGGCGGCCGCAAACCCTGGAGACAAAAGGGAACCGGCCATGCGCGGCAGGGTTCCACCCGGGCGCCTCAGTGGACCCACGGCGGTATTTCCCATGGGCCGAAGCCCCGCAGCTATTCCTACACCCTGCCCAAAAAGGTCCGGCGCCTCGCCATGAAGTCGGCCTTCTCCTCCAAGGTGGCCGCGGGCGAGATGCTCGTGCTCGACGAGCTGGCGATGGAGGAAATCAAGACCAAGACGGCGGCCAGGATGCTCGACGCCCTGGAGGCTACCGGCAAGGTTCTCCTGGTCATGCCCGAAAAGGATGAAAAGGCCGTTCTCTCCCTGCGGAACATCCCCGGGGTCAAGACCGCCCTGGTGAACACCCTGAACGTTTACGATATCCTCAACTGCGACAAGTTCATCGTCGTCAAGGATGCCGTTGCCAAGATCGAGGAGGTGTACAAATAATGGATGCCCGTGACATCATTCTCGCCCCCGTGGTGACGGAAAAGGCGGTCGCCGGACTGGCGATGAAAAAGTACACCTTCCGGGTGGACAGAAACGCCAATAAAATCCAGATCGCCCAGGCCGTTGAGGAAATCTTCGGCGTCAAGGTGGCCAAGGTCAACACCATCCATATGAAGGGCCACCTCCGCCGTATGGGCCGCAACGAAGGCTACACCTCCGACTGGAAAAAGGCTGTCGTCACCCTGAAGCCCGACTCCAAGACCATCGAGTTCTTCGACGGCATGTTCTGATCGAAGAAAACCGGCGGCAACCGCCGGCACGCCGCTTTCCGCCCTCCGGCGGAATCAAACCAAGCGGGGACCTTCCCCGCAGGCGAGGTATGGGATGCCGTTCCTTCCGGGAACACGCGGCGGAGCATCCCGCAAAGCCGGGAGCGCGGACACCCTGTCCGTATCCCCAGAATTAGGAGAGTGAATCGGAATGCCAGTCAAGAATTATAAGCCGACCACCCCGGGCCGCCGTGGCATGTCCGTCATGGACTACAGCGCGCTGTCCAAGGTGGAGCCGGAGAAGAGCCTGCTCGCCCCCCTGAATAAAAAGGCCGGGCGGAACAGCTACGGACGGATCACCGTCCGTCACCGCGGCGGCGGCAACCGGCGGAAATACCGCATCATCGACTTCAAGCGGAACAAGCTGGATATGTCCGCCAAGGTGCTGACCCTCGAATACGATCCCAACCGAAGCGCCCATATTGCCCTCGTTCAGTATGAGGACGGCGAGAAGCGGTATATCATCGCTCCGCAGGGCCTTTCGGTCGGGGACACCGTCAGTGCGGGCGCTGCGGCGGATATCAAGCCGGGCAACGCCCTGCCCCTGAACAACATCCCCACCGGCACCTTTGTCCACAACGTGGAGATGTATCCGGGCAAGGGCGCGCAGATCGCGCGTTCCGCCGGCACGATGGCCCAGCTCATCGGCAAGGAAAACAATATGGCGATGCTTCGCCTGCCTTCCGGGGAAATGCGCAATGTGCCGCTTGCCTGCATGGCCACCATCGGCCAGGTCGGCAACATCGAACATGAAAACGTCAAGATCGGCAAAGCCGGGCGCAAACGTCATATGGGCTGGCGTCCCACCGTGCGCGGCTCGGTCATGAATCCCTGCGATCACCCCCACGGCGGCGGCGAGGGCAAATCCCCCATCGGCCGTCCGGGTCCTGTGACCCCCTGGGGCAAACCCGCCCTGGGCTACAAGACCCGCAAGAGCCACAACCGGTCCGATCAGTTCATCGTCAAACGCCGGGGCGGCAAATAAACGAAAGGAGATTCGTCATTTATGGGTAGAAGCGTAAAGAAGGGTCCTTTCGTTCAGCCTGTGCTGCTCAAAAGGATTCAGGAGATGAACAAGGCCGGCGAAAAGCGCATCCTCAAGACCTGGAGCCGCGCCTCCACGATCTTTCCGGACTTTGTCGGCCATACCATCGCCGTACATGACGGCCGCAAGCATGTGCCGGTGTACATCACCGAAGACATGGTGGGCCACAAGCTCGGCGAGTTCGCCCCCACCCGCACCTTCCGGGGCCACGCCGGTTCCAAGAGCACCAAGTAAGCGGTTGAAAGGAGAGTAACGCAATGGAAGCAAGGGCGCAAGTCACCCATGTCCGCATGTCCCCTCGCAAAGTGAAAGTCGTTCTCGACCTCATCCGCAACAAACCGGTTGATGTCGCCACGGCGATTGTCAAGAACACCTCGAAGGCCGCCTGCGAGCCGGTGGGCAAACTGCTCGCCTCCGCTGTGGCCAACGCCGAAAACAACTACAATATGGATAAGTCGAACCTCTATGTTGCCGAGTGCTTCGCCTGCCCCGGCCCCATTCTTAAGCGTATCCGTCCGAGAGCTCAGGGTCGCGCGTACCGCATCAATAAGAGGACCAGCCACATCACCCTTGTGCTCAAGGAAAAGGAATAAGCGAGGAGGAGGACAATATATGGGACAGAAAGTCAATCCCCACGGCCTGCGCGTCGGCATTATCAAGGATTGGGATTCCCGCTGGTTCGTCAAGAAGAATCAGATCGGCGACACCATCGTCGCGGATTACAATCTGCGCAAGTATCTGAAGAAAACGCTGTATGCCGCCGGGATCGCCAAGATTGAGATCGAACGCGACGCCTCCCGGATTCGCGTGAATATTCACTGTGCCAAGCCCGGCATCGTGATCGGCAAGGGCGGCGCCGAAATCGAGAAACTCCGCCAGACCTGCGAGAAGAAGATGGGCAAGACCACGCTGATCAACATCGTGGAGGTCCGCAGCCCCGACCTGAACGCGCAGCTCGTCGCGGAGAGCATCGCCCAGCAGCTCGAAAAGCGGATTTCGTTCCGCCGCGCCATGAAAATGGCCATCGGCCGCGCCATGAAGCTCGGCGCCAAGGGGATCAAAACCCAGGTGTCCGGCCGTCTGGGCGGCGCGGAAATCGCCCGCACCGAGCAATATCACGAGGGCACCATCCCGCTGCAGACCCTGCGCGCGGATATCGACTACGGTTTCGCGGAAGCCAAAACCACCTATGGCCGCATTGGCGTGAAGACCTGGATCTACCGTGGTGAGGTTCTCGCCGGCGCCGCCAAACCCCGCAAGGAAGGAGGCCGCAAGTAATGCTGCTGCCCAAAAGAGTCAAGTACCGCCGCGTTCACCGCGGCCGCCTGACCGGCAAGGCCCTGCGCGGCAACCAGGTGACGTACGGCGAATACGGCCTGGTCGCGCTCGAGCCCGCCTGGATTAAGTCCAATCAGATCGAAGCGGCCCGTGTCGCCATGACCCGGTATATCAAGCGTGGCGGCCAGGTGTGGATCAAGATTTTTCCCGACAAGCCGGTGACGGAGAAACCCGCCGAAACCCGCATGGGCTCCGGTAAAGGCTCTCCCGAATACTGGGTGGCCGTGGTCAAGCCCGGCCGCGTGATGTTCGAGATCGCCGGGGTGCCGGAGGAGACCGCCAAGGAAGCCATGAGGCTCGCAGCCAACAAGCTGCCCATCAAATGCAAGATTGTCAGCAAGGCCGAAACCGCGGCTCCCGCCGCCGGCGAAGCGGCCTCCCTGTCGGAAACGGATGGTGAGCAGGCATGAAAAAGACTGAGCTTGAGAAAATCCGCGAAATGAGCGGAAACGAACTCGACAAGAAACTCCGGGATCTGAAGGAAGAACTGTTCAACCTCCGGTTCCAGCACGCGATCAACCAGCTCGACAATCCGATGCGCCTGAAAGCCGTGAAGAAGGAGATCGCCGTCGTCAAGACGATCATCCGCGAGAACGAGCTCAAAAGCGGCGCCGAGGCGTAACGGAAGGAGGAGTTATCGTGAGCGAACGGAATCTTAGAAAAACCCGGACCGGCCTGGTGGTCAGCGACAAGATGGACAAGACCATCGTCGTGGCAATCGAGGACAATGTCCGTCATCCGCTGTACAAGAAAATCGTCAAACGCACCGTGCGCCTGAAGGCCCACGACGAAAACAACGAGTGCCGCGTGGGCGACCGTGTGACCGTCATGGAGACCCGCCCCTTGTCCAAGGATAAGCGGTGGCGTCTGGCGGCCATCGTGGAGAAGGCCAAATAAACCTGCCGGTCGAAAGGAGGAGCAACTTTGGTACAGCAACAGACTTACCTCAAAGTGGCCGACAACACCGGCGCGAAGGAACTCATGTGCATCCGCGTCCTGGGTGGTTCCGGCAGGAGGTATGCGAATATCGGCGACGTCGTGGTGGCTTCGGTCAAAAAAGCAGCACCCGGCGGCGTGGTAAAAAAAGGCGATGTGGTCAAGGCAGTCGTCGTGCGGTCCGTCAAGGGCCTGCGCCGGGAAGACGGCACCTACATCCGGTTCGACGAAAATGCGGCCGTCATTATCCGCGACGACAAGAATCCCAGGGGTACCCGTATCTTTGGGCCGGTGGCGAGAGAGCTTCGGGAAAAGGATTATCTGAAAATCCTGAGCCTCGCCCCCGAAGTGCTTTGATGGGAGGTGCCGAGAATTGAAGACGAAACTGCACGTGAAAAAGGGCGATACCGTCCTGATTATCAGCGGAGACGAACGCGGTAAGAAGGGGAAAGTCCTGGAGGTCAGCCCCAAAGAGGGCAAGGTCATCGTCGAGGGGCGGAATATGGTCAAAAAGCATATCAAGCCCCGCAAGATGGGCGATCCCGGCGGTATTATCTCCGCGGAGGGTGCCATGTATGCCTCCAAGGTCATGGTCATCTGCCCTCACTGCAACAAGCCCGCGCGTGTCGGCCATAAGAAATTCGCCGACGGCACCAAATCCCGGATCTGCAGACGCTGCGGCGAAACGCTGTAAGGAGGACGAGAACCAATGGCCAGACTAAAGGACTATTATAAAAACGACGTCGCTCCTGCGCTGATGAAAAAGTTCAGCTACAAGAGCGTCATGCAGATCCCGAAACTCGATAAAATCGTCATCAACGTGGGCTGCGGGGAGGCCCGGGACAACGCCAAGGTCATCGACGCCATCGTCGCCGACCTCTCCGCCATCACCGGCCAGCGCCCCGTTGTGTGCAAGGCCAGGAAATCCGTCGCGAACTTTAAGCTCCGCGAAGGGATGAACATCGGCGCCAAGGTCACGCTGCGGGGAGACCGGATGTACGAATTCCTCGACCGCCTGTTCAACGTGGCGCTCCCCCGGGTGCGCGACTTCCGGGGAATCAACCCCGATTCCTTCGACGGCCGCGGAAACTACAACATGGGCCTGAAGGAACAGCTCATTTTTCCGGAAATCGACTACGACAAGATCGACAAGGTCCGGGGCATGGATATTTGTTTCGTGACCACGGCAACGAACGACGAAGAAGCGCGCGAGCTGCTCTCCCTGATGGGCGCTCCGTTCGCACGATAAGGAGGGGTACCCAGTGGCAAAAACGTCAATGAAGTGCAAGCAGCAGCGCCCCGCGAAGTTCTCCACCCGCGCGTATAACCGCTGCAAGATCTGCGGCCGGCCCCACGCTTATCTGCGCAAATACGGCGTCTGCCGTATCTGCTTCCGGGAACTCGCCTACCGAGGCGAAATCCCCGGCGTGAGAAAGGCCAGCTGGTAAGCAATAGCTAAAGGAGGTTGACGGAATGCAAATCACCGACACCATTGCCGACATGCTGACGAGGATTCGCAATGCCAACTCGGCCAAGCACGATTCGGTGGATATCCCCGCTTCCAACATGAAGAAGGCTATTGCCCAGATTCTTGTTGACGAGGGATATGTCAAAAGTTTTCAAGTGATCGAAGACGGCAAGCAGGGCATAATCCGCATTGTCCTGAAGTACCAGGGGCCCTCCAAATCCCCGGTTCTTCTGGGGCTGCGCAGGGTTTCCAAGCCCGGTCTGCGTATTTATTCCAGCAGCGAGGACATGCCGAAGGTCTTAAAGGGCATCGGCACCGCCATTGTCTCCACCTCGAAGGGCGTCATGACCGACAAACGCGCCCGTAAAGAGCATGTGGGCGGCGAAGTCCTGGCCTTTGTCTGGTAAGGGGGGCGAAAAAGACATGTCGAGAATCGGACGCAAACCCATCGCCATTCCCTCCGGGGTCGATTTCAAATTCGCCGACGGCGTGGCGACGGTTAAGGGGCCGAAAGGTACCCTGACCCAAAAGGTCCATCCCAACATGACCGTGACGGTTGAGGGGAACGAGGTCCTGGTGGCCCGGCCGGACGACGAGAAGGAAAACCGGGCCCTGCACGGGCTGACCCGGTCCCTGCTGCACAACATGGTCGTCGGCGTGACCGAGGGCTTCAAAAAGGAACTCGACGTCAACGGCGTCGGCTACCGTGTGCAGAAACAGGGGAAGGACCTGGTGATGAACCTGGGATACAGCCATCAGGTGACGGTCAGCGAGATCCCCGGTATCACCATTGATGTCCCGGGCCCCAACAAGATCGTCATTTCCGGTCCCGATAAACAGCTCGTCGGCCAGTTTGCCGCCGAGGTCCGTGAGAAGAGACCGCCCGAGCCGTTTAAAGGCAAGGGAATCAAATACGCCGATGAGGTCGTGCGCCGCAAGGAAGGCAAGACCGGCGGCAAGGGCAAGAAGTAGGAAGGAGTGAAGCCTCATGGTGAGTAAAAAAGACAGCAACAAGGCCCGTCTGCATCGCCATGTCCGTGTGCGCGGCAAGGTGTCCGGCACGGCTGCGCGTCCCCGCCTGTGCGTGTTCCGCTCCCTGAACCACATCTATGCCCAATTGATCGACGACGTAAAGGGAGTTACGCTGGCCTCCGCCTCGAGTATCGAAAAGGATTTCGATATCAACGGCGGCAACAAGGAGGCGGCCCGCAAGGTCGGAACGCTGATCGCAAAACGCGCGGCGGACAAAGGCATTACCGATGTCGTGTTCGACCGGGGCGGATATATCTATCACGGCCGCGTTCAGGAGTTGGCCGAAGGCGCCCGCGAGGGCGGCCTCAAGTTCTAAGGAAAGGGAGGAAGTACTTTGGCCAGATTTGACGCGAAAGAGAAAGACACCGAGTATAAGGAGCATATCGTGGCGATCAACCGTGTCAGCAAAACCGTCAAGGGCGGGCGGATCTTTAAATTCGCCGCTCTGGTGGTCGTGGGCGACGGAAACGGCACGGTGGGCTTCGGCCTCGGGAAAGCCGGCGAGGTGCCCGATGCGATCCGGAAGGGCATCGAGGATGCGAAGAAGCATCTCGTCAAGATTTCCCTGAAGGGCAGCACCATCCCGCACGAGGTCATCGGTACCTTTGGGGCCGGCCGCGTGCTGATGAAACCCGCCGCCCCCGGTACCGGCGTCATCGCCGGCGGCGCGGTGCGCGCCGTGGTGGAAGCGGCCGGTATCAAGGATATCCGTACCAAGGCTCTCCGTTCCAACAATCCCTGCAACGTGGTCAGTGCCGCGATGGACGGCCTGCGCCGGCTTCGCACCGTGGAGGAAGCGGCGGCCGTGCGCGGCCGCACCGCCAAGGAAATCTTAGGTTGACCGGCCGGCCGGCCGGATAACGGAAGGGATGGTACCCATGGCTAAAAAAGCGAAAGAGAACGCCCTGCAGATCAAGCTGGTCCGCAGCCTGATCGGCCGTAAAAAGGACCAGATCGCCACGGCGAATTCTCTGGGGCTGCGCAAGATCGGCGATACCGTGAGCCAGCCCGACAACGACGCGACCAAAGGCAAAGTCGCGAAGATTATCCACCTCATCGAGGTAACGGAAGCGTAAAATAACCGAGCAAGGAGGTGCGAACTATGAAGCTGCATGAACTATCCCCGGCGCCGGGATCCACCCACGCGAGAAAAAGAATCGGCCGGGGTCACGGGTCCGGGCAGGGCAAAACCGCCGGCAAGGGCCATAAGGGCCAGAAGGCCCGTGCGGGCCGCGGCATGCGTGCCGGATTTGAGGGCGGCCAGATGCCCCTGCAACGGCGGGTACCCAAAAGAGGCTTTGTAAACATTTTCGCGACGACCTACGCGAATGTCAACGTGGCGGCCCTGAACGCGTTTGATGACGGCGCCGAGGTCGATCTCGACGCCCTGAAGAAGGCGGGGCTGGTCAAAAAGGCGTATGACGGGGTCAAGGTTCTCGGAGACGGCGAATTGACCAAAAAGCTCACGGTCAAGGCGACAGCCTATTCAAAAGCGGCCAAGGAAAAGATCGAGGCGGCCGGCGGAAAGGCTGAGGTGATCTGACGTGTTTCAGACCTTGCGGAATGCCTGGAAGATTGTCGATCTGCGCAAAAAGATTTTCTACACCCTGTTTATCATTCTGATTTTCCGCATCGGTTCCGCTATTGCGGTTCCCTTTGTGGACACCGCCGCCCTCGCGGAGGCCATTGGATATGCGGCGTCCGCGTCTGCGGCCAACAACTCCGCCAATTTCATGGACTTTCTGACCCTGATGTCGGGCGGCGGGTTCTCGGACGCGAGCATTTTCGCGCTGTCCATCACCCCCTATATCAACGCGAGCATCATCATCCAACTGCTCACCGTGGCCCTTCCTCCCCTGGAGCGGATGGCGAAGGACGGCGAAGCCGGCCGGAAAAAACTGGGGCAGATCACCCGCTATGTGACGGTGGGCCTCGGCCTGATGCTGGGCGTCGCCTACTATTTCATGGTGCGGAACAAGTACGATGCCCTGGTCCCGGAGGCGGAGAGCGGTTTTGCCATGTGGTTCGCCGCCATCGTCATGGTGCTCTGCTTCACGGCGGGTTCTGCCCTGATGATGTGGCTGGGCGAGCAGATCAATGAAAAAGGCATCGGAAACGGGATTTCCATCCTGCTTTTCGCGGGAATCCTTTCCCGGATTCCCAACGGTATCTCGGCCCTCTGGACCTGGTTCTACGACGGCGGAATCCAGATGCTGGACCAGGACAGTGGCGAGGGGATCAAGAACATCATCCTTGTACCCGTCGTCTTGCTGCTTTTCCTTGCGATGATTGCCTTCATCGTCTTTATGAACGACGCGGAGCGCCGCATCCCGGTGCAGTATGCCAAGCGGGTTGTGGGCCGGAAAATGTACGGCGGCCAAAACACCTATATCCCGATCAAGGTGAACATGTCGGGCGTCATGCCCATCATCCTGGCCGCGTCCATCGTCTCCCTGCCCTCGATCATCGCGAGCTTTTTCAAGGAACCGGAAGGCGGCTTCTGGGCCATGTTCCTCAGCTGGTTCCGTCAGGACAGCTGGGTGTACATCATTCTGTATTTCCTGCTGATTATCGGATTCGCCTTCTTCTATGTCACCATCCAGTATAATCCGCTCGAGATGTCCAATAATCTCCGTAAGAATTCGGGCGCGATTCCGGGCTACCGTCCCGGCAAACCCACCTCGGATTATATCAAGCGGGTGATCCATAAGGTCTGCCTGGTGGGCGCGCTGTTCCTGGGAATTATCGCGCTGTTCCCAAGCCTGTTCGGCAAATTCAGCGGCTTCTACGGCCTGACCCTGGGCGGCACCTCCATCATGATTGTGGTGGGCGTCGCTCTGGAAACGACCCAGCAGATCGAAAGCCAGATGATGATGCGCCACTATAAGGGCTTCCTGGAATAAGGCCGCCGGGCGGCCTGAGGGAGGGACGGCCTCGCTGCGGCCTCCTCCCGCCCGGGCCGTTTTGCCGCGCCTGACCCGGATAGGAGGGACTTCTGGATGAATCTGATACTGCTCGGCGCCCCTGGCGCCGGCAAGGGCACACAGGCTGAAGTAATCAGCGAAACCCTCAAAATTCCCACCATCTCCACGGGCAATATGATCCGTGAAGCGCTGAAAAGCGGCACGGAGATGGGGCGGAAAGCCAAGGAATACGTCGATGCCGGCAAACTGGTTCCCGACGAGGTGGTCATCGGCATTATCAAGGAACGCCTCGCGCGGCCGGACTGCGCCGACGGCTTTATTCTGGACGGCTTTCCCCGCACCATTCCCCAGGCCGAGGCGCTTGACCGCATGGGCATTGTCATCGACTGCGTCCTCGATATCGAAGTGGATGACGAGACGATTGCCCGGCGTGTATCGGGCCGCCGTGTCTGCTCCGGCTGCGGCTCCACCTACCATGTCGACTTCAAACGGCCGGCGGTGGAAGGGGTTTGCGACCGTTGCGGCGACACCCTTGTTCAGCGCAAGGACGACCATCCCGACACGGTGCGGGAACGCCTGCATGTCTATCATGAGCAAACCGAGCCGCTCAAGAACTATTACGCGGCGGCCGGCAAGCTGACCATCGTGGAGGGGCAGGAGGAAGTGGCCGACACCACCCGCCTGACACTCGCCGCGATAGAGGCGAAGCCATGATCGCGATTAAAAACAGCCGGGAACTCGCCAAGATGAAAGAGGCGTGCGTGATCTCGGCCAGGGCGCTCAAGCTGGCTGGAGAAGCGGTCGAGCCGGGGGTTACGACCGGCGAGATCGACCGCCTCATCCGTACGTATATCGAGAGTCAGGGCGCCAGGCCCTCTTTCCTCGGCTACGGCGGATTCCCCGCCAGCGCCTGCATCTCAGTCAACGAAACGGTCATCCACGGCATACCGGGCAAACGCGTCATCCATGAGGGCGACATCGTCAGCGTGGACGTGGGCGCGTATTTGAACGGCTATCACGGCGACAATGCGGCCACCTTTGCCGCGGGGAAGATCGCCCCGCAGGCGCAGGCGCTGCTCGACGCGACCAGGGAAAGCCTGTACGAAGGCATCCGTCGGGCGGTCGCGGGCGGCCGGATTGGCGATATCGGCGCCGCCGTTCAGAAGTATGTCGAGGTGCGTGGTTACTCGGTGGTACGGCAGTTTGTCGGCCACGGAGTAGGCACGAACCTGCACGAAGATCCCAGTGTTCCGAATTTTGGTACTCCCGGCCGCGGCCCACGGCTGCTTCCGGGCATGACAATCGCCATTGAACCGATGATCAATGCCGGCACCCATGAGGTCAAGGTCCTCAGGGACGGCTGGACGACGGTGACCGCCGACGGAAAACTCTCCGCTCATTTTGAGCACACCATCGCCATCACGCCGGACGGCCCCGTCATTCTGACGGTGGCCTGAGGGGGATGGCTGTGGAAGAGAAACGCTCTTTCCGGCGGGGAGACGCCACGGTGTCGCTTTCCGGAAAGGACAGGGGACAGCCCTTTGCGGTCATCCGCGCCGGAGCCGACGGCGTATATCTGGCCAACGGCCGGCAGCGCCCTCTGGAACGACCCAAACGCAAAAACCCGAGGCATCTGGCGGCTCCGACCGCCACCCTTACCGAAGGATCAATGGCAACCAACCGTGAACTCCGCCGGGCTTTGGCCGCCTTGTTCGGGCGGCCCGGAACCTGACAGGCGGAGCCGACCGTCACAAATGGGAGGTTATGTACATGTCCAAAGCGGACGTCATCGAACTGGAAGGCACCGTCGTAGAGGCGCTGCCCAACGCGACTTTCCAGGTACAGCTTGCAAACGGCCACCAAATCCTGGCGCATATTTCCGGCAAGCTGCGGATGAATTTCATCCGCATACTGCCCGGCGATAAGGTGACGGTGGAGATGTCCCCTTACGATCTGACCAAGGGCCGGATCACCTGGCGTACCAAATAAAAACGGGATTCCCCGATCCCGTACGCCATCCATCGGCCGCCGGGGGAACCCGGCTTGTCTCCGAACCCAAGAATGTTGTGTTTGAAACGGCGCCGTCGGCGCGAAGGAGGTTTTGTCATGAAAGTCCGGCCTTCTGTCAAAAAAATCTGCGAGAAATGCAAGATCATCAAACGCAAAGGCCGCGTTATGGTCATTTGCGAAAACCCGAAGCACAAGCAGCGCCAGGGCTGATACAGGCGCGTTTATTCGAAAGGAAGGATAGAATCTATGGCACGTATAGCTGGTGTTGACCTGCCCAGAGACAAGCGCGTGGAAATCGGCCTGACCTATATTTTCGGCATCGGCCGCCGTTCCTCCAACGAGATTCTCAAGGCGACCGGCGTCAATCCCGACATCCGTGTGCGGGATCTGACGGAGGACGACGTATCAAAGCTGCGGGAGTACATCGACCATCACTACACGGTGGAAGGCGACCTTCGCCGCGACATCGCGTTCGATATCAAGCGGCTGATTGAAATCGGCAGTTACCGCGGTGTCCGCCATCGCAAGAGCCTGCCGGTGCGGGGCCAGCGGTCCAAGACCAACGCCCGTACCCGGAAAGGCCCCCGCAAGACGATCGCCAACAAGAAGAAGTAAGCAGGAGGGATAAGAATGGCTGCTGCCAAGACTACGGCACGCAAGGGTGCGACGACCACCCGCCGCCGCAAGGAACGCAAGAATATCGAGCGTGGTGCCGCGCATATCCAGTCCACGTTCAACAATACCATCGTCACCATCACCGACACACAGGGCAACGCCCTGTCCTGGGCAAGCGCGGGGGAACTCGGGTTCCGCGGTTCCCGGAAGTCCACGCCTTTCGCCGCCCAGACGGCGGCCGAGACGGCGGCCCACGCAGCGATGGAGCACGGTCTGAAGACCGTGGAAGTCTATGTCAAGGGCCCCGGTGCCGGCCGCGAGGCGGCGATCCGTGCCCTGCAGACCGCCGGACTCGAGGTCACGATGATCAAAGACGTGACCCCGATCCCCCACAACGGATGCCGTCCTCCCAAAAGAAGACGCGTTTAACCGACTACAGGAGGTGCAACCAATATGGCTAGATATACCGGCCCGGTGTGCAGGCTTTGCCGCCGCGAAGGCCAGAAGTTGTTTCTGAAGGGCGAACGCTGCTATACCAAAAAGTGTTCCGTTGACCGCCGCTCCTATGCCCCGGGGCAGCACGGCCAGGCGCGCAACCGGAAAGCGTCCGAATACGGCCGCCAGCTGCGGACCAAGCAGTATGCCAAGCGGTATTATGGCGTTTTGGAAAACCAGTTCCATCACTATTTTGAACTGGCGGCCAAAATGCCGGGCGTGACGGGTGAAAACCTGCTGCGCCTACTCGAATCCCGCCTGGACAACGTGGTTTATCGCCTCGGTTTCGCGAGCTCCCGCGCCCAGGCCCGCCAGCTTGTGACCCAGGGCCATTTCGCTGTGAATGGCCGCAAGGTCAACATCCCCTCCTACCTGACCCGCCCGGGCCAGGTGGTGACGGTCAGGGAAGGCAGCCGCTCCCTCGGCAGCCTGAAAGCGATTTTCGAGGCCAACAGTTCCCGCCCGGTTCCGAAGTGGCTGGACCTCAATCGTGAGACCCTCGAAGCCAAGATTGCCGCCGTACCGGCCCGCGAAGACATTGAGCTTCCGATTGAAGAAACCCTCATCGTCGAGCTGTACTCGAAGTAAGAGGCGTCCCCGGCGCCTGACCGGGGGCACGCCGCCCTTTTTCCGACTATATATCCGGACATCCCTGTTTCCGGCGTTCTGCCGTGGGGGATTTGTTCCGCTTTTACAAGGAGGGTTTTTGCATGATTGAGATTGAAAAGCCCAGAATCGAAGCTCAGGATCTCGCCGCCAACGGTACGTACGGCAAATTCGTGGTGGAGCCGCTCGAGAGAGGCTACGGCACCACCCTGGGAAACAGCCTGCGCCGCGTGCTGCTGTCCTCCCTGCCCGGCGTGGCCGTTGTTTCGCTGAAAATTGATGGGATCCTGCATGAGTTTTCCACCATCGAGGGTGTTAAAGAGGATGTGACCGAGATCATCCTCAATATTAAGGGCCTGACTGCCCGTATCAACGGAGATGGACCCAAGGTCGCATACATCGAGGCCGAAGGCCCCTGCGAGGTGACGGCGGGTTCGATCAAATGCGACAGCGAGGTCGAAATCCTCGAACCCGATATGCATATTGCCACGCTGGGCGACGGCGCCAAGCTGTATATGGAAATCACTCTCGACAAGGGCCGCGGATATGTCCCGGCGGAGAGGAACAAACAGCAGTTGCAGCCGATGATCGGCCTGATTCCGGTCGATTCGATCTATACGCCGGTGCAGAAGGTCAATTACACCGTGGAGAATACCCGTGTCGGCCAGATCACCGACTATGACAAGCTGACGCTCGAAGTGTGGACAAACGGCACGATTTCCGCCAAAGAAGCGGTTTCTCTCGGTGCGAAGGTGCTCACCGAGCATTTGAACCTGTTTGTGGATCTGTCTGGCGAGGCGTATGCCGGGGATTCCATTATGGTGGAGAAGGATGACAAGGGCAAGGAAAAGGTTCTGGAAATGACGATCGAGGAACTCGATCTGTCGGTTCGCTCCTTCAACTGCCTCAAACGGGCCGGCATCAACACCGTCGAGGATTTGATCAGCAAGTCCGAAGAGGATATGATGAAGGTGCGCAACCTGGGCCGCAAGTCGCTGGAAGAGGTCATCAACAAACTGGCGTCGCTGGGCTTCAGCCTGTACGCCGAAGAGGATTAACGCCGCCGCCCGCTTGACAGGGCGCATACCGATGGAAAAGGAGTGAATCACATGCCCGGAACCAGAAAGCTCGGCAGGCCGACGGCTTCCCGTCTGGCGATGCTCAGAGCCATGGTGACCTTCCTGCTGGAGAAAGGCCGGATCGAGACCACCGTCACCCGCGCCAAGGAAGTCCGGTCCATGACCGAAAAAATGATCACCATTGCCAAGGACCCCACCCTGGCGAATAAACGTCTCGTATTCTCGTTTGTCACCAAGGAGAGCGTGTCCAAAAAGCTGTTTGACGAGATCGCCCCCCGCTATGCCGACCGCAACGGTGGGTATACCCGGATCATCAAGACCGGCGCCCGCCGCGGCGACGCCGCCGAAATGGCGATCATCGAATTGGTCAAATAAAACAGAGAAACGCCAAGGCGGAACCGGGAACGGTTCCGCCTTTGTCATGCCGCCAGCCAGGATGGGTAAGGGTTTCCCCCGCCTTGTCAAAAGGCGGGGCCGGGGACAGCCCCGCCCCACGCGTCCCGCCGGTGGCGAATATCGATCGGAGATATCTTTCGGAGCCGGTGCGCGGGAAGGGCGGGGCATGGCCGGGGAGAGGGGTGCGGGAGGCCCCATCGCCGGGGGCCGGGTCCCGAAACGACAGGGGCCCGGGGTTCCCCAAACAGGGGGCGCGGGCCTTTGGTTTATTTCCCGGGGAATGGGCTATTATGCGGCGTTGCGCCCGGCCGCTTCCTCCAGCCGCCGCCCGATGAGGCGGGATGACGAACCGGGAAAGGCGGCCACGGGGGACCGTGGCTGCCTTTCCCGGCCGGCCGGGTTTGCATACGCCCTGGTTTCCGCGTCGGTTCGCACCCGGACGGGAAAAAGGTTATTTCGCGCGCCGGCCCATGAAATAGGTGCCGAAGAAGAGGACGGCGGACACCAGCACGATGGTCGGCCCGGCTGCCACGGCGTTGAGATAGGAGAGGGACAGCCCGAGCAGCCCGGAAAAGAGGGAGAAAACCAGCGCGAGCAGCAGGTAGCTGCGCATGCTTCTCGCCACGTTGCGAGCCGCCGCCGCCGGCAGGATGAGCATGGCGTTGATGAGAAGCAGGCCGACCCATTGAATGGCGAGCATGACCACCACCGCGATGACGATGACAAACAGGTTGTCGAAAGCTCCCACGGCCAGGCCCTTGCTCCTCGCCAGCGGCGCGCTGATGCTCACCGCGTGGAACTGGTTGAAGCAGCAGAGCCACAGCGCCGCAACCACCGCGAGCGTGATCCCCAGCACCCACAGCTGCCCCGAAGAGACCGACAGGATATCCCCGATGAGGAGACTCTGATAATTGGAGAACCCGCCGCGGGACAGGATGACCAGTCCCAGTGCCACGCCGCAGGAGGAAAAGACCCCGATGACCGTATCGGTGGAGGACAGGCGGGAATGGCGGATGCGGTTCATCAGCAGGGCGAAGATCACCGCAAACAGAACCATCGCCGGTCCCGGTTCGGCCAGGCCGAAGATCACCCCGATCCCCACCCCGGTCAGGGCGGAATGCCCGAGGGCGTCGGAGAAAAAGGCCATGCCGTTGTTGACCACCAGGGTGCCGAGCAGGGAAAACAGCGGCATGATGAGCAGAACCGCGATCAGAGCACGGCGCATGAAGTCGTAATCAAATAGGGTAAGCAGCGCGTCAATCACGGCGATCCTCCTCTCCGGAAAAAGCCGCCGAAAAGGCGGGCGTCGCGAACACCTCGTCCGGCCGGCCGTGGGCGAGCACCGTCTTGTCCAGCAGCACCACCCGGTCGGCCGCCCGCCGCACGAACTCCAGATCGTGGGAGACGAGCAGGATCACCATATCGGCCGTGGCCTTGAGATCCTCGAGCAGGGAATAGAAATCCCGAAGCCCCGCCCGGTCCACGCCGGATACCGGCTCGTCCAGCACAAGCAGGTCGGGCATGGGGAGGGTGGCAATCGCCAGCAGCACCCGTTGCAGTTCTCCGCCCGACAGCCGGCCCGCCGGGCGGTCAAGCAGCCCGTCCGCCCGGAAGCGGGAAAAATGCTCCCGCAGTTTACGTTCGATGCGGCGGCTTTTGGGAAGAAAGGCGGGATATGCGGAGGTAAAGGCCAGGGCCAGGTCATACACCGTCGCCGGGGACCCCCGGTCCAGATCCAGGGATTGGGGCACATAGCCGATGCGGGGCCTGCCCGCCGTGGATACCCCGCCGTGGCCGCTGAAATCGACTTTGCCGGTGTGAGGGATTTCCCCAAGAATAGCCCGCAGCAGGGTGGATTTCCCCGCTCCGTTGCGGCCGATCAGGGCGGTCAGCTCTCCGCAATGCGCGTGAAGGCTGACATCCTGCAGCAGGACCGCGCCCCCCAGCGTGACGCCGATATGTTCAATTTTTAAGCAGTGCAGTCCGCAGTGTTCCACTGTGTTTCCACCTTTCGCGGTCAGGATGAGCCGGGCCGGGAACAGACCCTTACCGATTTTCCAGCGCGCTCAGATTCGCATCCATGGCGGCCAGCCACCGTTCGGACGGGGCGGTCCCCTCTGCCGGTTTCACCGCCGTATCCAGAATCACCGTCCGGCTGGAGGCCGCGTAATCCGCGAGATAGGCGTATGCGACGGGATACTGCGCGTCGTACAGCAGCAGCACGTTTCGTCCCCGGACGGCGTCCGCCGCCGCCGCCAGTTCCCCCGCCGAAGCGCCGCTATCCTCCCCGATGGAGAGCGCGGCCGTGACATGGAGGGAGAGGTCGGCGGCCAGATACGCGGCCGAATCGTGAAAGGTCACACAGTCGAGGCCCTTCAGGGACGAGGCCAGGCGGGCGGCGCGGGCTTCGATTTCCCGGATTTTTTCGAGATAGTTTTCGGCGTTGACCCGATAGTCCTCCGCATGGGCGGGATCGGCTTCCATAAGCGCGTCCCGCAGATTTTCCACCTGCCGGGCATAGCGGGCGGGGCTCATCCAGATGTGCTCGTTGACCGTGTGATGGTGGTCCCCGCCGGATTCCTCCTCGCCGTGTTCGTGTTCCAGCCCGCCGCCCTCTAAGAGGGCAATCCCCTGTGCGGTGTCGGCCACCCGCAGATCCGGGAGCTGGGACAAGGCGGAGGACAGGAAGGACTCGGCCCCTGCGCCGTTCAAAACCAGGAGATCCGCCCCTTTGAGGGCGATCATCTCCTCGGGCGACAGCTGATAATCGTGGAGGCAGCCGGTCTGAGGCTGGGTCAGACAGGAAACGGTCACGCCGTCGATGCCGCCCGCCACCTGGAGCGCGGCCGTGTACATGGGATAAAAACTCGCCACGACAGCAAAGCCTTCCTCCTGCCGGGTGCGGTAGTGCCCGAGCAGGGCTGTAATGCCCAGGGATGCCGCGGCAATGCCCGCCATAAGAAGCGCCACGCCGCCGTAAAGTCGTTTCATGAGCCGGTTCCTCTCTGTTATTGCAAACTGTTTGCAATAATCCTATCTCAATCGTCCCCAAAAGTCAAGGTTTCGGCCGGATGCTCAGAAAAAGAAGAGGGGAGGGTCCGGCGGCGGTTTTTGGTTCCGAGAGCGGAAAGCCCGGAATACTCCTTGTCAGACGGACGAAAATACAGTATAATAAAAGTGTTCCGGGAATTCCGCATGGGCAGATGCCGCCTGCCGGCGGCCGGAACAGTATGGAGGAACAGCTATGTCAATGAAATTGATCTTTGCCATTGTCAATAAGGACGACAGCGGTTCCGTTTCGTCCGCTTTGACCCGGGCGGGCTTTTCCGTCACCAAACTCGCCACCACCGGCGGCTTCCTTAAGGCGGGCAACACCACCTTCCTGATGGGGACCGACGACAGCCGGGTGGACGAGGTGATCTCGATTATCGAGCAGCACTCCCGCAAGCGCAGCCAGACGGTACTCAGCGACACGTACGGCGCCAGCACCTATGCCTCGTTCCCCATGGAGGTGACGGTCGGCGGCGCCACCGTGTTTGTCACCGACATCGAGCGTTATGAGAAGCTGTAACCGCTTTTGCGCAGAACGCGGGGGTTTCCATGCGTTTTGACCGCGTGCCCGGGCCGACGCCGGATGCCGGCTTTCTGACGTTTGCCGGAAATAACGAGGCGAAAGAGCGGCTCTCCGCCTGTATCGACGGGGAGCGGCTTCCGCATGCCCTGCTGTTTGAAGGCCCGGCCGGCTGCGGGAAACGCACCCTGGCCCGGCTGACCGCCATGGCGGCGGTTTGCACCGGGGCAGGCGAAGGCGGGCGGCCCTGCGGCGCCTGCCCCGGTTGCCGCAAGGCCGCGTCGGGTTCCCATCCCGACATTCTCGAAATGGGGGGGGAGGGGTCCGCCCGCTCCTTCCATATCGAGACGGTCCGCGCTCTGCGGGAGGACGCTTACGTCCTTCCCAATGAGGCGCCCCGGCGGGTGTTCCTGCTCGCTGAGGTGCAGAATATGACCGAGCAGGCTCAGAACGCCCTGCTCAAAATCTTGGAAGAGCCGCCCGCGAGCGCGCTTTTCCTGTTAACTTGTGAAAACCGGGGGCAGCTTTTGGACACCATACGGTCCCGTCTGGTGATCCTGACGCTCTCCGGCCTGGCACAGGAGGAGGCCGAAACGCTGCTGGCCCGGCTTTTGCCCGGCACCTCCCCGGAAGACCGCCGTCAGGCGGCCCTCCTATCCGGGGGGGTGGTGGGACAAGCCCTTCGGGGATTGACCGACGGGGTTTACCAGAGGGTTCAGGAACTGGTTCCCGCCTTGGCGGCTGCGGTTGCCGCCCCGCTGGAACGGCCGCTTCTGCGGCTGACCGGGCGCCTGGAGAAGGACCGGGAGGTGTTGCCGGGGGTGCTCGCCGGGCTCGCGTTGGTGTTCCGGGATGCATTGGTTTTGCGCAGCGGCGGGTCGGACAGCCTCTCCATTGCCCCCGGCGCGGCGGCGGAACTGGCCCAAACCCTTTCCCGGGAGCGCCTTCTCCGTTTGCTCGACAGGGTGCGGGAATTGGACGATGCCCGGCGCCATAACGCCAATTACACGCTCCTCATCACCCGGCTGTGTGCCTGCCTGAGGCAGGATGCCGGGCGGTGAGGTTTCCGCCTTGGATGCGGCCATCCGGCCCCAAGGCGTATTGATAGGAAGGTGGATACGATGGCCGAAATCATTGGAGTTCGCTTTAAAAATATGGGGAAGGTCTATTATTTCGATCCCGCCGGCAATACCCTTGAAAAGGGGGACCATGTGGTGGTGGAAACCGCCCGGGGCATGGAGTGCGGGGAGGTTGTCATTCCCAACAAGCAGGTATCGGACGAAACCCTGGTGAGGCCGCTCAAGCCGGTCCTGCGCCCGGCCGGGCCCGAAGATTTAAAGCGGGCGGGCGAAAACGCCGAGCGGGAGCGCAAGGCGATGCAGATCTGTCAGGAAAAGATCGCCGCGCACAAGCTGGACATGAAGCTCGTGGATGTGGAATATGCCTTTGATAATGCCAAAATCCTGTTTTACTTTACCGCCGACGGCCGGGTGGATTTCCGGGAACTGGTCAAGGATTTGGCCTCGGTTTTCCACACCCGCATCGAACTGCGCCAAATCGGGGTGCGGGATGAAGCCAAGATGCTCGGAGGGCTGGGCATCTGCGGGCGGCCCTTCTGCTGTTCCCAGTTTTTAGGGGATTTTCATCCGGTATCCATCAAAATGGCCAAAGAACAGGGCCTGTCCCTGAATCCGACGAAAATCTCGGGATCCTGCGGCCGCTTGATGTGCTGCCTGAAATACGAGCAGGAGGCGTATGAGTCCCTGCTGCGCATCACCCCCCGGCAGGGCGCGGTGGTCAACACGCCGGATGGCCGGGGTCAGGTGGTGGAAGCCAATCTGCTCACCGGAATCATCAAAGTGCGGCTGGAGAAGTCCCCGGATTCCCCTCCCGCCCCTTATCAGCGGGAAGTGGTCAAGGTGATCCGCGACGGCCGGGGCCGGCACCCGAAGGAAGAGGCGGACCCCGCCGGGGAAGAGGAAACCGAATGAAATAGGCCGGAAAACGGCGCGGAAAAGGCATGGACGTTTCATCGTCCATGCCTTTTTGATTGTGGGTATCTCCCCGCAGGACTTGCCCTGTGGCCGGGCCGCTCCAGGATGCGGCCGCCCTCAGGACACGGCGGACTTCCGCCGCAGCGCGCCGGACGGTCTGTCCGTATGATTACAGCCGTTCTCCGACGGCGTCGGACAATGCGGCAAAGGCCTGCAGAGGGATTTCTTCCGCCCGGGCGGACGGCGAAATCCCGGCCGCGGCCAAAGCCGCGCAGACTGTCTGTTTCGGGTAGCCGCCGCCTGCGAGGGCGTTGGCAATCGTCTTGCGCCGCTGGGCGAACGCCGTGCGGATCAGGCGGAACATGGCCGCTTCATCCCCTGTCCGGCAGGGCGGCTCCTCCCGGATTTGAAGACGCATGACGGTGCTGTCCACCTTGGGGGCGGGAAGGAAGCTGCCGCGCGAAACCGGGAACAGCCGCTCGGCCCGGGCGTAATAATCCACGGCCAGCGTCACCGCCCCGCATGCCCTTGTGCCCGGGCGGGCACAGAGCCGCTCGGCCGCTTCCTTCTGCACCAGCACCGTGATGCTTTTTGCCGGCAGCCGGCTTTCCAGCAGGCGCATCAGCAGGGGCGAGGTGAGGTAATAGGGCAGGTTGGCGCAGACAACCAACGGCAGTCCGGGCGCTTTTTCCCGCATGAGGGCGGCCAGATCCAGGCGCATCGCGTCTGCCTGCACCACCTCCACATTGCCGCAGTCCCCCACCGTTTCGGCGAGTACCGGCAGCAGGCGGCGGTCCAATTCGACGCTGACGACCTTCTCCGCCACCCCGGCGAGTTCCCGGGTGAGCACCCCGATTCCGGGGCCGATCTCCAGGGCGGCGAATTCCGCCGGCAGGCCCTCCCGACAGGCGGCCGCCATCCGGGGACAGACCGAAGGGTTGATGAGAAAATTTTGCCCCAGCGCCTTGGAAAAGGTGAAACCGTGGCGGCCGAGCAGGGTTTTGACGGCGCCGATATCTGTCAGATTGTCCATCATGGCGTTCCGCCCTTTCATGAAAATGGAGGATGAAACCGCTTGTCCGGATGCGGGACGGCATGCGTCGAAAAATGCAAAAAATTTTAGCAAAATCTTCATATTTTTATTGCACATTCGCCGTTTGTAAGGTATCATAGAGAGGGGACGTGATGAGGAAGGAAGGGAGCTTATGCCAAGAAGGGACAAGGAAAACTATTACCTGGACATCGCGCAGACGGTAGCGGAGCGCTGCACCTGCCTGCGCCGTCATTTCGGCGCCATCCTGGTGAAAAATGATCAAATCATATCCACGGGCTATGTCGGCGCCCCCCGCGGCAGAAAAAACTGCACGGATTTGGGCACCTGCCTGCGGGAAAAGATGCAGATCCCCCGGGGCGAACGGTATGAACTGTGCCGTTCGGTCCATGCCGAGGCCAATGCCATCATTCATGCGTCCCGTGCCGATATGATCGGCGGCACCCTGTATCTTGTGGGGGTGGACGCCCGCACGGGCGAGCTTGTCCCCGACGCGAATCCCTGCGCCATGTGCAAGCGCCTGATTATCAACGCGGGCATTTCCCGTGTCGTCATACGCAACACCCCCGATGCCTTTACCGCCATCTATGTGCAGGAGTGGATTGAACAGGACGGCTCCTTAACGGGAGAATTCGGCTATTGACCGGCGGGTAAAAGGTTGGATTTTGCGACTTTGTGAACATCTTTCAAGTTGCGATAAAAAAGGATTTGATCCTTCAGGGGCGAAGTATTATACTGAAATATGATACCAGCGCAATTTCGAGGTAAAGGAGAATACGCAGGATGTATCTCGCCGAAAATTTGAAAATATTACGGAAAAAGCATCAGTTGACCCAGTCTCAGCTCGCGGTTATACTGGAAGTGGACCGGTCGGCTTATTCCTGCTACGAGACGGGGAAAACCCGTCCGGATTACGAAAAGCTGATTAAGCTCTCCCGGTTTTATGGGGCAAGTATCGACGACCTTCTTCTCACCCGGTTTGAGGACGGAAACCGTTCTTAAAGCCCCCGGCATGAAAACGCGAGACGGCCGCTGCCCCTGCAACGGCCGTCTTCTCGTCGTGGGCTTTCCACGGGTTATCCGATGACCGTTCCCATCGTCCCCGGCGCCACGCATCCGGCGTTGGATTCGTCGGTGTCGATATGCATGGCCAGGGCGAACCGGTCGCTGACCCGCACCACCACGTCGCCGAATATCAGGCTGCGCCCGCCGCCGTCGATTTTGACCGACACTTCATCCCGGTCCTTTAATCCAAACGCCTCGGCATCGGCCGGCGTCATATGAATATGCCGTTTGGCCGCGATAACCCCCTCGGCCAGTTCGACCTCGCCTTTCGGCCCGACCAGGCGGCAGGCGCCGCTGCCCGCAATGTCGCCCGATTCCCGGATGGGGGCGGTCACCCCGATGGCGCGCGCGTCGGTCAGCGACAGCTCCACCTGTGTCGCGCTGCGGACCGGGCCCAGGATGCTCACGCCGGTGAGGGTCTTTTTCGGCCCCACCACGTCCACCCGCTCGTTGCTGGCAAACTGCCCGGGTTGGGACAGCGGCTTTTTCACGGTGAGCTGATACCCTTTGCCGAACAGGGTCTCGAGATCCGCCTGTGTCACATGCACGTGGCGGGCGGAGGTTTCCACTAATACCTGACTGGCCATTTGCACACTTCCTGTAATTTGTATTCCTGCCGTTTGTCCGGCGGCAGCCTTGTATCATTGTACCGCACCCCCGGGCTTTTTTCAAGGGGGAATCGAAAGCCGAAAGGAAAGAGAATATCCCATGAACGATTCCCGCGCTGCCGCGCTCGATGAACTCGCGGCCCGCTGCCGCTCCTGCACGGCCTGCGGCCTCGCCGCCACCCGCACCCATGTGGTATTCGGTACGGGGGTGCCCGATGCCGAGATCCTGATGGTGGGGGAGGGACCCGGCGAAAACGAAGACCTCCAGGGGGAACCCTTTGTCGGGCGGGGGGGCCAGCTTCTGGACAGGATGCTCGCCGCGGTCGGCCTGTCCCGGCGGCACAACGTGTATATCGCGAACATCGTCAAGTGCCGTCCGCCCAAAAACCGGGATCCCCTGCCTGGGGAACAGGACGCCTGCATCGGCTGGCTCAAGGAGCAGGCCGCACTCCTGAAACCCAAAATCCTGGTCTGTCTGGGGCGGGTGGCGGCCTGCCGCCTGATTGATCCGAATTTCAAGGTGACCAAGGAACACGGGATTTTCGTGGAGAAAAACGGGATTTTGCGGATGGGGACGTTTCATCCCGCCTCCCTGCTGCGCAATCCGGGGCAGAAGCCTCTCGCCTTCGCGGATTTTCTGGCCCTGCGGGACCGCATCGGCACCGTGTGTACGCATACCGGGCTGGTGTATCCGGAGGACTGACGCAAGCCCGGCAACCGCATCGTTAGAACAGGTCCGGATAGCAGGCGCGGGCCAATTCCTCCGCTGCGTACGCCATGTAGTGGGAGGTGGATCCCCGATACTTTTCGGTCAGGGCGAAAATGCGGTCGTTTTTCACCGCCGGTACCGTCTGCAAAGCGGTGTCGGCGAGGATCGAGGCTTTCATCGCCGCGCCGCCGTCCTCCGAGACCGAAAAGTCGGCGCCATAGGTGACGCCTGAGATCACCAGCACATCGGGTTTCCAGTCGTTGACCACGGTTTCTTTGCTGACATTGGAATAGAGGGGGGCCGTGCAGACGTTGACCGTCCCCGCCGCTTCAGCAATGGACTGGAAGGGCGAGCCTTCGCCATAGGCGCACAGCATGCCGTCGGCGGAATAAGAGGCTTCGTAATACATCACCGTCACCCGGTCGGCCTCAGGGATCGGTTCCACCTTGGCTTTCACTTCATCCAGCCTTTCCTGCATGTCCGAAACCAGGCGGTCCCCCTGTTCCGAGGCGAACAGGGCTTTGGACAGGGTGGCGATCCGTTCGGCAATCTCCTCATAGGTCACGGGGGAGGCCAGGGTCAGCACCGTGACGCCCGCGTCGGCCAGCGTTTTCGCCAGGCTGCCGTCGGTATCGTTAAAGGTGTCGAGTACCACGAGGTCGGGGGTGAGGCCCAGGATCGCCTCCGCCTCGCTGGAAACCCGGCTTGTCACCTGGGCTGCTTTCTCGGAAAGGGCGGTGGTCACGGAGGAATCCATGTAATTCGAGATGCCCGCCACCCGGTCCGGCTCCACAAGGTCGAGGGTGATTTCGGCCGCCCAGACGGGCAGGACCACGATGTGCTGCGGTGCGGTTTGGATGGTGATGTCGCCGCCGGCGGCATCTTGGACGGTGACCGGCTCCGCGATCACGGAGGCGGCAGAGGCGCCGCCGGAGGAAGCCGGGGTTCCGGTGTCCGCGCAGGCGGCCAGGGAAAGAAGCAGAGCGGCGGCCAAAGCCGCGACGCCGCTCCTTTTCAAGAGTGTTTGCCAGGGTTTCATGGAATTTCCACCTTTCCGGACCGGTCTGACGCCGGTCCCTGTTTTCTTTTGTATCCCAGTTCCCCTGAAAAACAGCCGCCCGCTCATCAAAAGAGCGGGCGGCTGTCCGGCCGTTTCCCCGCAGCGCGCGGGAAAACAGGATAGCATCCACACCTGCTCTATCGTCCGTAGAGAGGGGATCGGCCGAGCAGGCAGGTCTTCTGGCTTCCGTCCAATTCCGGCCGGGCCGCCTTCCCGGTATCGCTACCAGTGGCGGGCCCTGCTTTTCCATGCTGTCGGATTCTTCGGCAGGCAGAGACCGTCGGATCTCCCCTGCGGACGGTTACAGCGGCGGGACCGCGCGGGATTTTCACCCGCTTCCCTATTCTCCTCCGCGGGTCGCCGGATCCGGCGGAGGCACCTGTTCGGTTCATTTTTCTGAAATACCCCTTTATTTTACCGTTTTCCTCCCTTTGTGTCAATTCCCTGCCTCTCTCGCGCGGGAATCCGCCGGTGGAAACGCTTGACTTCCCTTACTCTTTCCCGTACAATAAAAGGCGATGGAATATCGTTGATTTTAAAATGCCGCCGGATGGAAATCCACGGGCGGCGGAACAGAAAGGTGTGTTCAGCATGACCGACGCCAGCCATCCTGAGACGGGCGCCACGGCGGAGGAAATCCCCGCTCTCACCCTCGATCCCTTTGCCCAGGCCGCGCCTGAGGGGAAGGCGGCGGATGAGGACGCCCTGTTGCCCGTGCAGTTGGACGAATCCACCCTCACGCCGGCGGAACAGAAGATGGTGGACGATTTTGCCAGGACCATTGATGTGACCGATTCGGGCGTCATACTGCAATACGGCGCCGCAGCGCAGCAGAAGGTGGCGGGATTTTCGGAATCGGCGCTGCAGAACGTGCGGGCCAAGGATATGGGTGAGGTGGGCGAGATGCTCACCAATCTCGTCGGCCAGCTTCGTTCCATCACCGACGAGGAGGAGGACAAGGGCTTTTTCGGCTTTTTCCGCAAAGCGGGAAACAAGGTCAGCGCCATGAAGGCAAAATACGACAAGGCGGAAACCAACGTCGAAAAAATCTGCGCGGCTCTGGAAAATCATCAGGTGGTGCTGATGAAGGACATTGCCACCCTCGACGAATTGTATAATCTCAACCTGACCTATTTCAAGGAATTGTCCATGTATATCCTCGCGGGGAAAAAGAAGCTCGCGCAGGTGCGCTCGACCGACCTGCCCGCGCTTGAGGAAAAGGCGAAGGCTTCGGGGCTGCCCGAGGACGCCCAGGCCGCCAATGACCTGAACGCCCTGTGTACCCGGTTTGAAAAAAAGATTCACGATCTGGAATTGACCCGGATCGTCTCGATTCAAATGGCCCCCCAAATCCGGCTGGTGCAGAACAACGACACCCTGATGACCGAGAAAATCCAATCGACCCTGGTCAATACCATTCCGTTGTGGAAATCCCAGATGGTTCTGTCCCTGGGCCTTGCCCATTCCCAACAGGCGATGGAGGCGCAGAGGGCGGTCGCCGATATGACCAACGAACTGCTGCGCAAAAATGCCGATGCTCTCAAAACCGCGACGGTTGAGACCGCTAAGGAATCGGAGCGCGGCATCGTGGATATGGAAACCCTCAAACACACCAACGAATCCTTGATTTCCACTCTGGATGAGGTCATGCGGATTCAGGACGAGGGAAGGCAGAAACGCCGTGAGGCCGAGGCGGAGATCGGCCGGATCGAGGGGGAACTCAAACAGAAGCTCCTGCAGTTGCGCTGACCCTCCGCTATGATACAACCCGCCCGGAGAACCTGAAAACGGGTTCTCCGGGCGGGTTTGGCTTTGCGGGTTCCCGGGCCGCTTTACAGCCGGTCCGGGAACGCCGCTGTTTTTACGGCTTATCCGTTTGTTTGCCGCCCACTGTCAAGATCAGGTAGGGCAGCCATCCGGTGATGACGACGCATATCTCGGGGAAGGATTCTTTGTTTAGGGGGCGGGCGCGCAGGAGCCGGATGACCAGGCAGGCGATCAGAACCGCAGCGACATAGGCCACCAATACTTCCAGGATACCGAACAGGCTCAGGGCCATTCCCATGAGAATCGCGGCGATGGAAAGAAGAACCACAACGGTGCGTTCGGCACGGATCTGTCGCCGCTGTTCAAATTCTTCCGCATTCGCCTCGATTTCGGAGGGGAGGTAACTCATGCCTTCCACCTTGCTTGAAGGCGGCTCAGGGGAGGTCTCGCTTAAAATGTCCGCATAAATCGGGGTGTATGGCGGTTTTTTCTTCACTGTTCTTAACCTCCTCCACGATAAGGTTCGCTCACCGGCCGGCGCAAAGCCAGGCGAACTTGAAAGTGTTTCCGCGTCTGACCAAACGCCGGAAAGCAAGATCCGAGGGGTTGAGCAGCTCCCTGCGCCGGCGTGCCGGGAAGGGGGCCGTCCAGCGCAGGAAGATCTCAGCCGGTCTTCTCCAAATCGCTCACCAGGGTGACACGGGCCACCGGCCTTCCGTGCCGGATAAGGGAAAAGGTCTGCCCCATTTCCAGATGATGGGACGGGATCTCTTCCCTGTGCAGGAAAACAAGCCCTACGTTTCTCACACCGTCCTTTTCCGCACGGAAATGCTGGATTATGCAGGGATAAACCCCCGCGTCGGAGCCCTGTTCCTTGCCGTGCGGACGATCCGGCGCAGGGCCGCCGTCCATGGATTCGGGTTGAAGAGCCAGCACTTCGCCGTCCAGGAACCGGGGCTTCGACTTACGGCCCGGTTTGACCAAGGGGCGAAGGTCCGCGCGGAATTGGGATTCCAGCCGTATTTCCTGTTCGTCTTCATACCGCACCAATACGGTCGTGGGTAACTGAAACAACAGGGACATCGGGACAAAACCACCCATACCGGCCAATATCAGCAGGCCCCATTTTCTGTCCCGCGTAATGGCAGCCGGGATGAACAGCAAAAGGACGGCGACCGCATAGAAGACTAAGACCAGACTCCCTTTGGCTTTCGAGGCATACGGCCGGTGGCAGGAAGGGCAGGTCGCATACATTTGCCACCGCCAGGGTCTAAATACCTTTCGGATTTCCGGTATGCAGTCCTCCCCGCACCAAGGGCAGCGGCTGGTTCCCAGCGTTTTGAGTTTGTCAAACCATCTCTTCATGCAAAGACACAATGCCGTCCACCTGATCCGTTATCAGGGTATCCCCCTGGTACATCGAGAAGGGGGCGGCATCCTCCTTGGTATAATAGAGCCGGTTGTTGGCGGCCTTGATGCCGTATACGTTCTCAGCCCAGAGTGCGGTCTGCGCTCCGTCGAACGTATAGATATAGCGCCGAAATGGACTTTTCTCCTGCATTACCGACAGATAGGCGTTGTCCTCAAATGCCCAGATTCTCAGGTCCTTCCCTTGGACATCGTCCAGCGTGACGGTGTTGGTACCGTCGGTATAGGACAGAACGGATATCCAGTTCCTGTCAAAAACCGCCTTGGAAAAGAACACGCCGTTTTTATAACCCTCCATGATGGAGTCGGCATGCATGTACAGGTTCTTTTTTTGAATCCCTTTCCCGTCCTCGATTGTCAGCTGGTAAAAATTGGAGACATCCTCGTCGCGAATGGAATCGTTAAAATAATAGAGAGCACCGTCGGCTTGAGAAAAACGCAGTTGGCTTTCATAGGTTAATTCCGGGCCCATATTGGGTCGCAGCAACATCTCGAGAATATAGGGTTCCTGGCCGTCCACTTCCAGAATCCAGACATTGCGGCTGGTATCCTTGACAATCCGCACACCGGGGGAGATCGTCCTCGCGCCCTCGCAGGATGAGGCGCAGGAGGCCGTATCCGGGATGTCGCCGATCTCCTGCCGAACCAGGTGCTGTTCCTCATCCGTTTCCGCAAAAGTGAAAGAAGAAAAGGACTCCGGATCGTAAATGGTAAAATCGTTCAGACTTGCACGGTTGGAAAAGGTCTCGCATTCGCCGGTCTCCGTGTTCAGCCGGTTCAGGCTTAAATGGTTGATACTATACTTGGTCTGCCATTGTTCAATGAAAGTATCACCGGACCCTGTATATTCGCCAGATCCTTCGTTACCACTGTAATACAGGATGGTCTTTTGATCCCCGCCCAGAACAAAAGAGACCACATTTTCCCGCACCAGCCGGCTTTTGCCATTTTGATAGGCATAGAGGTCGGTGCGAACCGCCTCGCGGTTCTGCCGGATGTAGTACAGGGCCCCGTCTTCGCCATAGCAAATAAGATCGATAAAATTCCTGCCATCCAAGAATACGGCGATATCATCGCAGACCGTTTTCACCTTCCCCCCCGCCGTATTGATTGCATACAGGGCGGTTTTGTCTTCCAAGCTAGTGTATCGGGGGCAAAACACCAGTTCCCGGCCGTCGGCCCGGAGCAGGTAAAACCCCTGCACGCCTGGGAAATTACGGTTTCTGTCTACATAGGGAGGCTCTTCCACGTCGTCTGTGAGCAGCCGGGGTTTTTCGTCACCCCGCACCATATAGAGACCGCCCTGGGAATAGTAAAACAGGGGCGCAGCATCGCCGGTGACGGCCGTGGTTTCTCCCGTCCCGGTTCCTCCGCCACAGGATGTGCAAATTCCGGCTATGCACATAGCCACCATGCCCGCTAACCATCGTTTCCATGTCATCGTATAACCCTCCTTCACTAAGGATCCATCACACACCATAATTTTATGCTGTTTTATGGTTTATCATGATTCTGTTACGTGATTCAACTGGTTATTGTATTGGACAATAGCTTCCTCCGTATAAGTTAACCAATTAAATTTAAATGAGCCAGAATTGTTGAACGGAGTCAAACTCTCGTGCTTGACATGAACATCGTTTTTGTAGTCGTATCGGTAATCGGCATTAAAGGTAAAACTATCGCATTCTGTTAAAAACCTAATCTTAACCTTATACGCGTGATCGTAAAATGGATATTTTGCTAAGTCTATAAAAATATGGACCAACAATATACTATTGATTACCGACGCGCAGTACTTTGCGGTTTCAGGAATTCTTTTCATTTTTTCTATAAAAGTGGGAATCAATGAGGTTAGAGATAGAAAATCTGAAAACGTAAGTGATCCTTCTACCAAGTTCAGAGCAAATGATATAGCGGGCGATATCAAAGAATAAGGATAGTCCATTGCGTCACCTAAAATAATTGGGCCTAAAAAATCTACAGCTTGATTGACAGTTTTAGTGTTAATTGTAATATTGACTTTAGGCTCTAGGTCTCGGTATTTATATGGGCTCTTGTATTCACCAAACAGATCGCTGGATTGGTACGCCATGCCATGTTTGCTTCGGATAATGTCGATGGCACGCAAGGCAGCCTCGGCGTATAGCGGGTTGCCAGCATAGCCACCGAGTGTCACAGCCCGAAGAAGCGCGACAACTGTCGCATATTCCGGGTCTGTCAGAATATCCTTATCTTCTTGTTCCGCTGTTTTAAAGTTTTTGTGACAAGCCATGCACCGATAATGCGGATACCCCGTTCCCCCATCTACAAATTGAACCGGGTGCCCTCCCACAAACAGGTCACCGAAGGACGTACCATAAACCCCCGGACATTCCACCGGGATAAACTCCCATACACAGGGGAAGGAATAGGTGCTGCGCACTTTTGCATCCTCGCCCAAAATCCCGTTAAGGCCCCGGGTATAGCTGAATGCTTTGGAAAGAATCCGATATCCGCCACCCGCGGCTGGCTCGATGCGCCATTTGGATGCGCGGTAGCTGTACTCTTCGTCGCAAAGTCCGACCTCTCCCGTCGAAGTGGAAAGCACTTCCAACATCGTATGCTGGCTGTTCATAGGGATGATGGAGTACTCATCCGATGTGGCATCGTAGGAAAGTTTCCAATACAGCGATTCCTTCTGTAAATCCCCGATGTTTTCTCCCGTGTATGGATTGCCCGTAGCGCCGTATATCCGTGTCTTTTCTGGGTCTCTCCAATCGTCCTGACACAGATATAAATTGGTGTTGTATGGCCTTATCCAATAAGCCTTATCGGTGCTCAGACCGATAGAAGAGGGAGGGCAGGGGTCCCGATATTGAATGATCAAACGGGGGCGGAAACTCAGGGTGCTGTGTTCAGAGGAACAGAAATCCTTTCGTGAGGTTGTACTGTTTGTACGAAGAGCAAATCCATAGTTGGGAAGTCCGCCTGGCTTCCGTTGTTCATAGATAAGATGACTGGTCATCATGGTGGTGATATTGAAATTTTTGGTGCCAGACTGGGAAATGTAAACGCAGTCGTTTCCAGCATAATATTCGTTGATTTCAAATCGTTGATCGCTGCTGACGGTGTCTTCATTCCAATCGGACATGACCAACTTTAAATCGACCCTGACAGTATTATAGGAACCAGATCCCTCATACACTTGAAGCTCCACCTGTTCTATGTCGGCCGGATCTACCGACAATCCACTCAAATCATATTTCATGAAGGATATGCCTTCCCGTGGTTTATTGGTCTGAGAGGTGGAATCGAAATAGGTTCCGTTTGGACCGACGATGAGGTACTGGTCTCCGGGGTTTCCTCTTGTACCGTCTACATAGACTGTCCGATCCTGAAACTTGTCGGAACCCACCTCAGTAGAGCCGGTAGCCGTCGAAGCCACAGAAAATGAATTAGCTGCAGAAGCTTCGGCTACAGAGGTTTCCGAATCTTGCGCCACCACTTCTCCAACGGTCTCCGTCTCTGAGACAAAAGCGGCCTCTACCGTTACTTTTAAGGGATACACCGTCATGGGACTTGCAAGCATATCTTGGTCTAGGGAAATTTCGACGAGGGTCCTTGTGCCATTTTGCTCTGCCACGCGTACTGTATTTTGGACTGAGAAATGGGTGTTATTTTCCTCATTCATGCCATTGTAAGCGTCCCGCAGCTCTACATTACCGACAGTTAAAGCTGTTTTTCCTGACGCCGGTGCTACAAATTCAATTGTTTGCCTTTTTTCGTCCGATTCATTCGGAAGAGCGACCAGATCTGCCGTATCAACCCAAAAGGACACGATGCCTCCCTCAGGCATGGCAGAGAGTTCCATCGTCTGCCGGGCACCAGACAGCGTGGGGATAGCTTCAACCCCATTTTCGTGCCGAACGGCTCTTTTATAGGATATGCTCTGGAGTCTATCTTGTTCCATTATAGTAGCCTGGTTTTCATTTGTAAAGAAACTAGAAATGGCGGTAGCCGCCTGCTGGAACAGATTGCTTTCTTCGGCAACTCCGAATCCAAACTCCACTGTTTGGCTTTCTGTCTTTAGCAACACACCCTTTTGATCGGTCATAGCGTCGGGAAAATAGGCTTCGAGCGTGCCAAAGTCGTTGTAATACTGATAGCCCTCTTCCCGCATTACAGAGGTGGCTACCTGAATGTCGGGATCTCCATCCTTAACTTGTCCCATCTTATCGCGGTATCGGACAGGGGAAGAAAAAACATAAAGGGTTTTGCTCCCGTCTATGTTTCGAAATCCAATTGTGTCCAAACTTTCCGCATAGTCAGGAAGACGCTGAATATGCCCCGCTTCCTGGGCGACATCTTCAGAGATAAAGGAGGGCAAATCCATGTCTTCAAACAACGCGTCGTATTCTTCGCTGGTCAGCCCGTTTATTTGCTCTACAGATGCATTGTCTAAGTGTTCAATGGTTTCTAATTCGGTATAAGAAGTTACGATGGCTTCTCCATCTGAAAGGGTGAACTTCCCCTCATAAGTGCGCTCGTGGTCTTCGCCATATAGACGGATAACCATCGGATATAGTTCGTTTTCGATTAAATCAGACAACGTTATTTTGGAAGAACGGCCCTTCTGTTCCATAAGCAGATGATGATGCATAGTCGGGTCAAAAACCTCGACGCGGAACTCCTCATAAATAGCAAAGTCGTTTTTTAAAGAAAAAACCACCTGTATATCCTCATTAAGCAAATCTGTGGGCTGTGGATCTATATCCGTCTCAAGGGAGAAATCCTCTGCAGGAGAATTCGACTCTGAGGCTTCTTCTGGGAGGAAGCTTATATCCTCATTTGGGATATCAGAACTGGACATAGTATCTTCAGGTGAGGTTTCTTCGTCTTTTGTCGGGCATATAACTTCCAGTTCCAAAGGAAAGCTAGTGGCCAGAACGACCTCGCGATGAACTCCGTCCACAATTTCTTCAGCAGACACACCGTTGGCCAATATTACAAAGGCCAATACACAACTAACCATACTCAACAACCTATGCTTTAGTTTTCCCATAATTATCCTCCTCTATTCCTAAATAATGTTTAATGATTACTCAAAAACAATTTCGGTACGGTTCGGGTAAAGCGCGTTGTCATTGCTTAATAATAGATAGGCTTCCCCCTCTTTTTCGTCGATACTGCGGAGCTGTACGCCATTATGTTCCATTTGGCCGTCATAATTATCACACCAGGCCATCATTTCATTGGTAATATCAAACCGTAGGGTTGGGTCGGTTTGTTCAAGCAAGGCGGTCTGGGGACCTGTTTTATAGTGATTATTCCAGTTCCCCGTCATGCTGCACCAATCCTCCAACACAGAAAGGAGTTCAAAGGTTCCATACGTTGGACTAAGAGACCGGGTAATATATTCGGCTTTATGGATTTGGAAAGACTGAAAATCAAAGGCCTTGGCAACTTGAAAGCGAATCATCAGCCGGCCAATTCCATAATTAGAACTGTTACCGATCACTGAAACATTGCGTAGATAGGCATTTTTAAGGTTGGGTAGTTCAGAATACAAGGCGTTATCGGCCTGTTTTTCCCTTCGGAATTCGAAGGAGATATAGGCCCTGCATTGTCCCTGGAATACATCCTCATAAAATTTAAGACGCAACTCATATAAGCCGTTACCATGTGGCAATAGTTCTAATTCATGTTCTTCGGTTACTACGCCGTTTCCGTCTTTCAATAGTGGACGCTGGATTACGCCCACTATTTCTTCACTCAGGTTACCCTCTGAATCTGTTGCCTCTCGGGTGAGAATGAGGTAACCGCCGGGCTCTTTACGTACTTGGATATCCGTGCCCGGTATTTTTAGCCATATTGTTACCAAGCCATTTTCGGGAGGATGCCTAAAGTCTATTTCCCCATTCACACCCAGAGAGGAGGGATATAGGCAGAAATCGTTTCCCCCAGCGGCTTTTTTATAAACCACCATGGGTATCTTTTCTCCAAGAAAGTTATTTTTATTCTGATACCAACCAAGAATTGGCTCGTCGCTCCAAACGCCAAAGGTGTAGCGGTTATCTCCCTTTTGTAGAATGACACCTTGATCGGATGTAAGGGTTTTCGGATAATAACTTTTAATATCGCTGTTTGCCACGGTATACAGATATCCCTGATTTCTAAGTCCCTCTTCCCGAACATTAGCAAGCCTTATATCGATTAGAGATAGCTGTCCATTACCGTTCTGGAAACGGATTGGAGAGGAAAAAACATATAAAGTTTTTGTTCCATCTTTATTTTGAAAAGCAATGGATACATCGGTGTTGTATTCTGGTAGAAGTGTCTCGTGTCCCCGCGCTTCGCGCATATTTTCAGTGACAAATCCGTTATAGTCCGAACTTAGATGTATGGCAACTTCATGCCATCCCCAAAAGTACAATCCTACCGCAGTAATCGCTACACCTAATAGAAGAATAGCTCCTCCTATCCATATTCTTTTTTTCATAGCCCCTCACCTATAATCCAATTTATTTAAATTTATATTAAGAATAACACTGCAGACAATAAAATGTCAATATTATTAAAATAAATAATTAGTTATTTTATGAATAATAATTGTATTTTATTGCGATTCCTGTAGAAATTCATCAAAAAAAGCATTGGTATGATATCCGCGGCAGACAGAGCTAGTGTTATCCGCGAGAACCAGAGGTTTTATCCGGAGATAACCACCGGCTCCGACAACGGAGGGAATATGCTGATAAGTGGTAATATGACATCGAACCCCTCGCTGTCCGTATCGCTGACGGCGCATGCCGTTTTGGGGGGCGGCGTTTCCATCCGGAAAAGCCGTTCAAAAAGGGCCGGGTCTTGACGTGCTCCTTTTTTGGGGTAAAATATAGGCGGGATCCGTAGGGAGGGGCCGTCTCCCGAAAAAACGGCGGCCGATTATGACAACTTCAGCTCTCCGCCGGGATTCGACTGCGCCCCGGCGGCCGGGCTGAGACGACAAAGGGAGTAGGCTATGCCAAACGACGATATCGAGAAGAAACTGGCTCAACAGCAGGCCTATTTTGCAACGGGGGCTACCCTGCCGGTGAAGTTCCGGCTGGCCGCGCTGAAAAAACTCCGCGATGCCATCGAACGGTATGAAGTTCCGATCACCGATGCCCTGCGGGACGATCTCGGCAAGAGCGGGCACGAAAGCTATATGTGCGAAATCGCGCTTGTCAAAAGCGAGCTGCACTACATGCTGCGGCATGTCCGCCGGTTTGTCAGGGAAAAACGGGTACACACCCCTTTGGCACAGTGGATATCCCGCAGCTATGAAAAGCCCTCGCCTTACGGTTGCGTTCTGATTATGAGCCCGTGGAACTACCCATTTCTGCTGACGCTGGATCCGCTGATCGACGCGCTGGCCGCCGGCAACACCGCCATGGTGAAGCCGAGCGCCTATTCCCCCAGGACCAGCGCGGTGGTCGCCGACATGATCGCATCGTGTTTCCCGCCGGAATATGTGACGGTCATCACCGGAGGACGCCAGGAAAACGCCCGGCTGCTGCAGTGCGGATTCGATTCGATCTTTTTCACCGGCAGCAAATCGGTCGGCCGCGAGGTGATGCGCCAGGCGGCGGAAAGGCTGATTCCCGTCACGCTGGAGCTGGGCGGGAAAAGCCCCTGCCTCGTCGATCCCACCGCCGACCTGGCCCTGGCCGCCCGGCGGATCGTTTTTGGAAAATTCGTCAACTGCGGACAGACCTGTGTGGCGCCGGACTATCTTTACTGCCACCGTTCCGTGAAGGAGCGGCTTGTGGAGGAACTCCAACGCCAGATCCGGATCCAATACGGGGAGAGGCCTTTGCAAAACCCGGATTACGGCCGCATCGTCAACCGGAAGCATTTTGACCGCCTGTCCGCCTTGCTCGATCCCTCCAGGACGGTGTGCGGCGGCGAAACCTGCGCCGAAACCCTGCAAATCGCGCCCACCGTCCTCGACGGGGTCACATGGGACGATCCGGTGATGCAGGACGAGATTTTCGGGCCGATTCTTCCGATCCTGGTATTCGACGATATACGGGAGGCCGTCGCCCGCATTGATTCCGGGGATCTGCCGTTGGCGCTGTATTTGTTCTCCTCCGACTCCAAGACCATCCGTTATGTCACGGAAAAGGCGCGCTTTGGCGGCGGCTGCGTCAACGATACCCTGGTTCATCTGGCGACAAGCGCCATGGGTTTCGGCGGCGTCGGAGAGAGCGGCATGGGGTCCTATCACGGAAAGAGAGGCTTCGATACCTTCACCCATTACAAGAGCATCGTCGATAAAAAGACGCTGCTGGATTTGCCGATGCGGTATCAGCCCTACCGTAAGGTCTTTTTGAAATGCATCCGCCTGTTTGTGCGGTAATTCCCCCATAAAATACGGATAAGGAGTGAACCTGCGTGAAACGATCCGTTCCCTCCCCATGCCCGGCCTCCCGTGCCGAATGGAGCGTCAATATCCTGCTTTGCGGCTTGGTTTTGCTGATCGGATGGTTCTATTTTTTTACTCAATTTCTGGACATGGGCAAGCCGGCCCGCGATGCGGTCAAGGCATTGGCCAGCGTGCTGTTTGTCCTGTGCGGATTGATCAACGTATGGTTTGTCCGCCGCAGGACGGCGGACCGCCGGGTGCTCCGCTATATCGGGCTGCTGTGCTGCGGGCAGGTCTTGGCCTGTGCGGGAGATATCGTGCTGAATTTTGATTTTGCGGGCGGGGCGCTGCTCTTTGCGGCGGGGCATGTGCTGTTTCTGGCGGCGTTTTGCATGGTGGACAGGCCGAGGGCGCGCGATCTGGCCATCAGCCTTGCCATCATGGCCGCCGCCTACGCCTTTCTCCGGTTTTATCCCCCGTTTCAGTTCGGGGAGTTCCAGGCCATCGTGTACCTTTACGCGGTGATCATTTCCTGTATGCTGGGAAAAGGCGTTTCGCTGGCGCTGGACAAGGAACTGAACCCCGGCTTCCGTTTGACGGTGCTGCTGGGAAGCGGGCTTTTTTTCTTGTCCGATTTGATGCTGGTGATCCACCAGTTTGCCTCGGGAGGGGTCCTGTTCGATTTTTTCTGCCTGCTGCTGTACTACCCGGCGGAATGTTGCCTGGCCCTGTCGGTGCTGACCGGCTGCCGGCTTGCCCGGGACAGGGAAACGGCATCCGTCCCCGAGCGGTGAAGCCCCCTTTTTCCCCGCCTCCCGTGCCCCCGGCACAGGAGGCGTTTTTCTACTGACCGCCGCACGCAAAAAAATTTTTTTAAGATGCAATAAAACCGCCTGCTCGTGCATTAACGAAACGAAAAGAGGTGAAGCCATGCCGATTCGTACGCTGCCGTCCCATCCAGCCATGGAGGAAAGGGACGCCGCACTGGAACGGTGCCTGTGCGAAATTGCGGAAGAAAACGCCGCCGCGCTCGAAGAAGTCTACCGGCTGATGAGCGCGCCGGTCTATGGCTACGCGCTCTCTTTTCTCAAAAACGCGCAGGATGCGGAGGACGTGCTGCACGACTGCTTTGTCAACGTGTATGCCTCGGCCAAGGGGTACCGTCCCGGCGGCAAACCGATGGCGTGGATTTTCACAATTGCCCGGAACCTCTGTCTGCTGAAGCTGCGGGAACACAGGAGAACGGCAGATTTCGCTGCGGAGGATTGGGAGGCGTACAGAGATCGCTGTGCGGACTTCACCCCGGATGACCGGCTGCTGCTTACCCAGTGCATGACCCGGCTCTCGGATGAGGAGCGGCAGATCGTGGTGCTCCACGCGGCGGCCGGGTTCAAGCACCGGGAGATCGCCGAGATCTTACAGCTGCCGCTGCCGACGGTTTTGTCCAAGTACCACCGGGCGCTGAAAAAACTCAGGCAATATCTCGCGAAGGGAGCAGAAGAATCATGAAAAACGCCGATATACAGGCCGGCATCCGGCGGGTATTCGCCCGCGAAGCGCCGGACGCACTGGACGGCATCCTCTCAGACTGCGATCATGCGAAAGGAACCGTGATGGTGATGGAAACGAAAAAACGCAATCCGTGGGTCATGCGGACGGTGGGGATCGCCGCAGCCGTCGCCCTGTGCGCGATGGGGGGGCTCGGCGCCCATCTGTACGGCTCCCGTTTCTCGGTGGCCTCGACCGTCTCCCTGGATGTCAACCCCAGCATCGAAATCCAGGTCAATGAAAAAGAGCATGTGCTGCAGGTCAACCCCAAAAACGAGGACGGCCGGAAAGTCGTCGGCAATATGGATTTTTCAGGCAGTTCCCTGGATGTCACGGTCAACGCCCTGATCGGCTCCATGCTCCGCAACGGATACCTCAATGAAAACGCCAACTCGATTCTGGTCAGCGTGGACAGCGCGGACCAGGTGAAAGGGGCCGCGCTGCGGGACCGGCTGGCCGGAGAGATCAACAGCCTGCTCCAGACCGACTCGTTCAGCGGGGCCGTACTGAGCCAGACCGTGGCCGCCGACGATTCTTTGCAGCAGCTGGCGGATGAGTACGGAATCTCGCTGGGCAAGGCCCAGCTGATCCAGGAGCTCACCGCTCTCAACCCCACCTATACCTTCAACGCGCTGGCGGGCCTTTCGATCAACGAGCTGAACCTGCTGATGGCGCAGAATGCCAAACCGGAGAACGTCGCCTCCTCGGGCACGGCCAGCGACAAGGCGTATATCGGCGTGGAAGAGGCCCAAACCATCGCACTGGCGCACGCGGACGTGGCGGCCGGCAACGCCGTCATCCGGGAAGCCAAACTCGATACCGAGGACGGCGTGCTGGTGTATGAGATCGAATTCACAGCGGACGGCTATGAGTATGAATACGACATAGACGCCGCGTCCGGCAGCGTTGTCAAATTTGAGAAGGAACGCGATGACGACAGCCGTCCGGCTTCCACCCAGACAGGCGGCACCGCCTCCACAAGTCCGCATACGAATACCGGTTCCGGCGGGACCCCGACCGCCGGAGCGGGAACGGACATCGGTCCGGACAAAGCCAAGGAGGTCGCGCTGGCCCATGCCGGTGTGGCGGCATCCGCTATCTGGGATTACCAGATCGAACGGGACCGCTACAACGGGGTGGAGGTCTATGAAATCGAATTCAAGGCCGGCGGCTTTGAATACGATTACGATATCCAGGTATCGACCGGGGAAGTCGTGAAATTCAGCAGGGAGCAGGACGACGACAGCCGCCCGGCAAGTTCCGGCAGTGGCGCATCCGGCACCGATATCGGACAGGATAAGGCCAAAGAGGCCGCGCTGGCTCATGCCGGTGTAAACGCGGCCGATATCCGAAACTATCAGGCCGAACGGGACATGGACGACGGGGTATGGATTTATGAAATCGAGTTTAAAGCCGGCGGATATGAATACGAGTATGAAGTGCGGGCCGCGGACGGCGCCGTATTGAAAGCGGACAGGGAACTGGACGACTGAATCCGAGAGGCCAATGGAAAACAGCCGGGCATGGCGGCCGCCATGCCCGGCTGTTTCATTGTTGAAAGACGCTGGAACAAATGGCGGGGCCCCCGAATGCCGTGTTCCTGCGGGACACCGGGGCACCCCCGGGGGTGCCCTGCGCTGGGTTGACAAACGGGTTTCGCGTCCCGTGGGGCGCGGGGGGGCCGCCGCCTTTTTTAAAAGGCGGGCGAAAACGGCTGATCCTTATATTCAGCCAAGCCGCCGCTCCGTCAAGGCCGCCTTTTCCCCGCCAGGTGTGCTTTCCGGTCTCCGATATCAAACCGTTTCTTGAGTTTTTCCAGGGCCTTTTTCTCGATGCGGGACACATAGGAGCGCGAGATATGGAGTTTATTTGCCACCTCGCGCTGCGTCAGCCCGTCTCCAATCAGCCCGTACCGCCAGCGGATGATCTCCTTTTCCCGGTCGTCGAGCATCTCCTCCATATACCGGTACAGTTTCTCGGCGTTCATTTTCAGATCCAGGTCTTCGATGATGGTGTCATCCTGGGCAATGACATCCATCAAGGTCAGGGGATGTCCGTCCTTGTCCGTGTCGATGGGTTCCATAATGGATATGTCCTGCGCGCTTTTTTTGTTGGCCCGGAACTGCATGAGGATTTCATTCGCTATCCTCTCGCTTTGGCCCGGCTTTTTCCTTTAACCAATCGGTGTAGTCCATCTCCGATTCCCTGTCGCCGAACAGCACCACATGAATGTTTTTCCCGTCCCATATCATCCGGCGAATGAACGCGCGCAACGCCATGCGCTTTTGTTCCACGCTCATGGTATCGAACGACTGCCCAAAGGATTTCAGCAGTTCTTTGGTTTTGTCAAACTCCTCAGGGGAATAGAGAGGGGGTTTCATCAACGATTCCAGTTCCCCCATCCGGTCTTTGATCTTTTCGTTGGTCTCATGAAGCGTGTTAATCTGTTCCGTGATGTAATCGAATGCGGGGGTGTTCGGGGTTTTGGCAAGGATTTCCACCAGATTGGCAATCTGCCGTTCGTTCTCCTGCAATTCCTTTTTGAGCGTGTTTAACGACTGATCGTATTCTTCCCGTTGGCCCTCCAGCTTTCTTTGAACGCTGTTTAATTCCCTCAGAAAATGGGCGCTGTCTTCCGAAATCAACTGGATTTGTTCGCAGATCATCTTGTCCAGCTCGTTGCCGTTGGGATTCTTGCTGTTGCAAAGCTGGCAGCGGCTGCGCTCTTTTGTTTCACAGAGATAGCTGTAAATCCTCTCTCCCTGTGCGTTGATCCTTTGGCTGAGTTTGGGACGCATAAAGCTCCCGCAGTTGCCGCAGTACAGCAGGCCGGACAACAGCGCCACATGGCTTTTCGGCTTGTGGTAGGATTTGGACCGGTTTTGACGGAGCCTATCCTGCGCTTTCACCCAATCGGCTCCGGCAATCAAACCTTTGTGTTTGCCTACGGCAACAATCCATTCGTCCATATCCCGCATTTGGTTGGACCGGCCGGATTTCTGAATGGTCTTGTTGTAAGCCATAATGCCATGCTTGCCGTCAAATTCCGATTGTTGAGCGTAAATCTCCACGCCTAAGCGGTCGAAGTATTCCCATGCGCTCTGGTCGGCGATCATGTAAACCGGATTTTGCAGAATGGAACGAAGGGAAAACCGGGTGAAGTTCTTCCCGTTCTTGGTGATGATGTTGTTCTGCAAAAAATAGGTATCGGTTTTCGTCAGGGAATTGGTTTCCAGAAATTTCGAGAAAATCAGCTGGATTATTTCGGCTTCTTCTTGTATTATGTCCAGTTTGTAGGCTTTTCGCTCTTTTCCATCCACCGTAACGCTTCCGGTAATTTGCGTGCTTTTATAGCCGGTTGGGGTTGTGCCCCCTAACCAGCGCCCGGACTTGGCAAGCTCGTGCATGTTGTCGCGGATACGTTCAGCGGTGGTTTCCCTTTCTAACTGTGCAAAGACAGAAACCATCATCATCATGGCCCTGCCGCTCGGGGAGGTGGTGTCGAAATCGTCCCGGATGGAGGTGAACTCCACGTTGTAATAGTCAAATTCGTCTTTGAGCTTGGCGAAATCCCCCACATTGCGGCTGATACGGTCTAAGCGGTAGCAGACCACAGCCCCAATCTGATTCGCCCGGATTTGCTTCATCATAGCCTGAAACTGCGGACGGTTTACATTTCCGCCGGAGAATCCCTCGTCTTCAAAAATGAGGATGTCCTCTTCTGTTACATGGTCATGGTGGAGCTGAATATGTTGGCGGCAAAGCTCAATTTGGTTTTCAATGCTTTCGCCCTTGCCGGTGAACTTTGATTTTCTGGAATAGATCGCGTATTTTCGGGGGCTCTGCCCTTTCATCCGGTTATCCCTCCGTATAAGTGATGTGCCTTTTTGATTCCTCACACAACGGCTTTTCTCACAGCCTTATTATAAACCGAATGCCCAAGAAAGCCAACCATTTTCTCATAAAAAGCTCCTCCAGGGTTTCCGCAGACGCTTCCCGTTTCCTGTCATAACGTGCGAGCCGGCATTCATAAAATGAAAGGAGAGCCATGACAGGAGGCGTGGTAAGGCTTGGAGATCATCATGCACTACCCGAAGACAGAACAGGGCCGGCGTGAACTTCAAAAAAGGATAGCGTCTGTTCATGCCGAGGCGGTAGAGCAGCATCTCCTCAAACTGCCGTGCCCCAGGGAGCAGAAGCTGGCGCTGCTGAAAGCCGTTCAGGACGATGGCAAGGGCGGCCAGTAGGTACATAAAAAGACGGTCGGGCTGGGTAAGCCCTCCCGTTTTTTATCTAAGTAGACAAATTTTGCATCTTATGTTAACATGAAATATGAGAAAATGGGAAAAGATTTAGAAACCTATTGTAATAAATACCGGATTCCGATAGAATACGTCTTTCAAATTTTGGAAGATCAAAAAGTGGTTCCCATGATTAGAGGAAAAGCAACCGAATACAGTGCCTATCTGTTAATCAAAGAAATGCTGAACGATGCCGAGTGGTCTGTACACTTATATCGCCAGTGGCTCCCTGCTCGGCGTCACCTTGTCGCAGATCACCCCATTCCGATGGGAAGCAGCCGCGCCTATAACTGATACACAGGGGATGACAATTGAAGTACCCCTGGTAAAAATAAGCGGAAAGGAGAATGATTTGTGAAAAAGCTGACGAAACCGCAGAAGAGCCGAAAAAAGGCGATACTGTATGGTGGAGGAGCCACCGGCGAAAACTGCAATTGCTGTTGGTAAACACCGGCATGCAGGAAGACGTAGCACGTCTTCCTGCATGCTCCTTTCACTCTGTAGCGATTAAACAGGTAGGGGGGTTGGTCCATGGAAAAGGGAAAAAAGTGCGGAACGCTTTGCAACGTGGCCTATGTGCTCCATAACACGTGGAATTGGGAACGTCCGATTGTCTTTTTCTTACTGATGCAGGCAATTATAGGCGTGTGTACGCCGTTTATTTCGATTTATATACCCAGCGTGATACTCAGCGGGGTAACCGGTGAGATATCTTTACGGACGTTGTTGATCGTTGTGGGCGCCTTATCCCTTGTTTTCGCCTTGTGCAATATTGTAAACGAATATATCCATGCGGTCAATGAAACGCATCTTACTAACAATAAAGTCCATTATCTGACCGAAATTTTCAAAAAGAAAATGGTCATGGATTACCAGGACGTGGAAAGCAAGCATGGACAGAATAAGTTCCAGGACGTTTCGAATATCCTGTTCAACGACAGTTCCGGTGTGTCGGGTATGCTGCAAACCTTAGGCGGCTTTTTGGGGCAGGTACTGGGTATTGTTCTTTATATAGGGATTATTTCATTGCTCAGTCCTTGGATCGTGCTTGTACTTGTCGTGACGTCCGGACTATATCTGCTCGTATTACGGCGTGTCAACGCCTATGAATACAATCACCGGGAGCAATGGACCGTTATTGATAAAAAGCTTCATTATCTGTATGAAAAAACATCGGATTGTACATACAACAAAGATATCAAGATGTATTCAATGAAAAGGTGGCTAACTTCCCGTATCAACTCGCTGATAAAAGCACGGCTTAAGTGGATTGCCCGGATATCCCGGCATAATTTTATTATGGCAATTGCCGATGTGCTGCTTCTCCTCATCCGAGATGGGCTGGCGTATCTGTATATCTTTCATGCAATTTTCCACGGGCAGATACAAATTGCTGAATTCACATTATATTTTGGAGCTATTTCCGGTTTTTCCGGTTTTATTACCAATATTGTGCAAGGCATTGCTTCGATTACCCGCACGAGTAACGAAGTATCGGTAATACGCGATTATTTGGAAATCCCAACTACGCATACAGGCCAGAAAGAATTGAAACTGAATCCGGACGACACCTTGGAGATTGAATTTCGTAACGTTTCCTTTCGGTATACCGAGGATTCCCCCTATATTTTTAAGGATATTAGTCTGACAATCCATAAAGGGGAAAAAATTGCTCTGGTTGGAGAAAATGGAGCGGGAAAAACCACGCTGGTTAAACTGTTGTGTGGTTTTTATCGACCTACGCAGGGGGAAATTTACCTGAACGGAACGGCGATGTCCGAATTAAAAATAGAAGCAATTTACAACTTATATTCCGTCGTCTTCCAATCAATATATGTGCTCCCGATGACAGTCGCGCAGAATATCGCGTTGACCGATCAATCGCAAATTGATTTCGAACGCGTTCGGTCCTGTTTACAAATGTCTGGCTTAGAAGACTCGATCAGCGACATAAATCTCCCCTTGACGAAAATGATTGATGAAAACGGGGTCAATTTATCCGGAGGAGAGACGCAGAAACTGATTTTGGCAAGGGCAATGTACAAGAAATCCGCTTCGCTGATATTGGATGAGCCGACATCCGCTTTGGACCCGATTGCGGAAAAAGAGCTGTATGAAACGTATAATACGCTTGTCAAAGGGCGAACGTCTATTTTTGTTTCGCATCGGCTGGCGTCCACACAATTCTGCGACCGAATCCTATTCCTAAACAACGCGTGCATTGAGGAAAGCGGCACGCATCAGGAGTTGTTGCGAAATGGCGGCAAATACAGCGAGTTATTTCAGATTCAAAGTCAATATTACAAGTGAGATGATGATGATATGAAAGCCTTCAAAACCAGTTTCTATAAAACGGGAATTATCTTGAAAACCGCGTTTTCGCTGTCTCCATCTCTCATTTTTTTAATACCAGTCATTTCTCTTTTAAACGCCATTTTTCCATTTGTGAATTATGTTTTTACCCTATTGATTTTGGATGAATTGACCGCGAGCGCTGTGAAAACGACCGTTTTTATGTACGCTGGCTGTGCGGTTGGTGCCAATGCGCTTCTTCTGCTTCTGATAAACGTTTGCAATCGGGTACGAGACGCCCGGTTGTATCTCATGGAACTGAACTTTGAAAAAAAGGTCAGCTTAAAAATGATGGATCTGGATTATGACAGACTGGAATCCAACCAAGTGCAAGATCTAAAGCGGTCGGTCGATCAGTTAAAAATGCGGATCGGCGGCCTGGGGCTGATAATGGGCGTTTTCAGCGGGATAACCCAGAATATCATCAGTTTGTTTTTGGCGTTCTTATCCTTCATAACAATTTTTCAGATGCGTTCCACAGCGTCCGTCCCTTCGTTTTGGACCAGCCCATGGCCGGTCGTTCTATTGCTGGCAATTTCTTTCGTGCTTTTATTTACGTCTTCCCGGTTTCAACTCAAGGTAAACCGGAAAGTTGTAAGCCTGAACGACGAGCTGAACCGCGCCAATGGAAGCGGCTTCATGTTTATGCAGCTGATGGGGGATTATCATTTCGGCAAGGATATCCGGATATATCGTCTGAAAGATTTTCTGTGTTCTTCTTTTGAAAAGCTGTGGAATTCCCCCATCGGATTGAAGTTGATGAAGGATTTAGGAAAAACCAAAGCCTCCATTCCCTGCCTGACCGCCGCCCTGAATTCTTTAGTTATTTTTTTGTCCTATTTGCTTGCGGTATTCAAAGCGATCAATGGCGAAATCAGTGTTGGTACTGTAGTGCTGTACGCGGGAAGCATTCAGGTTTTTATCAGTTCCATATCCACTCTGATTTATTCGCTCGGCGATCTGGTCGGCAGTTGTGAGCAAATGAATCCCTATATTGAGTTGTTTGCCATTCCCGTGTGTGAAATCCAGGGAACTGAACCGGTTCCCACTGAAGATTCCGCGCGGACACCGTTCGTCGTTGAGTTTCATGACGTTTCTTTTCGGTATCCAAATACCGATGCCTGGGCCTTAAAGCATATCAATCTGACCATAAGCTTTGGCGAGCGCGTTGCCGTGGTGGGAATGAACGGGTCGGGCAAAACGACGCTCATCAAGTTGCTGTGCCGTTTATATGAGCCGACGGAAGGGACGATTACCCTGAATGGAAGGAATATTCAATTGATAGATATTGACGAATACCGCCGCCTTTTCGGCGTGGTGTTTCAGGATTATCAGTTGTTTTCTTTCACCTTGGGACAGAATGTCGCTGTTTCTTCGACGTATCAGGAGCGTTCGGTATACGACGCCCTAGCTAAAGCCGGACTCCTTTCCTGGGCGGAAAATCTCCCGGAAAAACTGGATACCGCGCTTTTTCAGGACTTTGAAGAAAATGGGGTGGAAATATCTGGCGGGGAGGCACAGAAGATTGCAATTGCACGAGCGGTTTATAAGCAAGCGCGCTTTTTGATCCTGGATGAACCGACGGCAGCTTTGGATCCGCGCGCGGAATATACCATGTATAAAAATATTCATCGGTTGGTGGAAGGAAGCGGTATCGTTTATATCTCTCATCGCTTGTCCAGCTGCCGGTTCTGCTCCAGAATTCTCGTATTTCATGAAGGACAAATCGTACAGACAGGTTCCCACGAGGAGCTGGTCCAGGAACAGGCGGGAAAATATTACGAGCTGTGGAACGCTCAAGCGCAGTTTTATCAATAAGCTTTTTTAGGGGTGTTCGATTACCTGTTCGTGATTTTGGTATGCGCTGCTGTCATTGCGATCCTATTGGTGGCATCTGGAGCAAGGATTCAGTTATCCGAAGCTGGAATTTCATGGCGTCCGACACTCGGCAGCTGCCTATAAGCTGGAACTGAGTGACGGCGACGATAAATCCGTTCAGGGAGATACCGGCCATGCCAAGGCGGATACGCTGCTCAACATTTATGCACACACGCAGGATAAGCGCCGCCAGCAGCTCAGTAAAAAATTTGAGCAGGATTTTTATGGCAGGCAGAATTCCAGTCCGGTCATAGCCAGCAACGAGCAACTTTTCAACTTCCTGCTCGAAAAATCCCAAAGCGATCCAAGTCTGCAAGCGGAACTGTTTGAACTCATCAAAGAAAATCCCGATTTGCAGAGAATGGTATTGAATGCGATGGTTGCAATGAAAAAAAGCTCTTAGCAGACCCACTTAGCAAAAAGGGTTTTGAGGAAACCAAGGCATGAATTTTATTGGAGAGAGAGGAGGAAAAATGACAATAAAAAAGTTTTATGCGGTTGATTGAAGCACTCGTGATACTTCAAAAAACCGCATAAAACCAAGGTTTTTGGCGCGCCGTAAGGGATTCGAACCCCTGACCTTGTGATTCGTAGTCACACACTCTATCCAGCTGAGCTAACGGCGCTTATTCTCTTTTCACACAGGCGGCAAACGCGGCCTGCCGGCCCGCCCCCACACGGGATCCGCCGGGATGCGGGCGGATTTGGGAACAACGCCTAAATTATAGACATTTCGTCTTCAAATGTCAAGGGTACAGCCAAAAAAATTCATGCTCTGTCCGATACCGGGCCTGCCGGCGGATAAAACCGGCGGCGGGGCTTTCGCCGGTTTCGATTTTGGAGGGGATCTTTATAAACAAGGGGCGCCGGAGGGAGGGGGCGGGGCCTCACGGCCGCGAAGCCCCCGGAAAAGGGGTCCCGAAGTTCTTAGCTTATCGGTGGGGTTATATGTAAAAGGATGGGGTGACTTGAGCCTTTTGTCCGGGATTCCTTATTGTGATATTAGTCTAATAGGAAGGAAAAATAATTGGATGGAATAACATGTTTACAAATTCAATATGGTTGGCCTATAATAAAACCAATAAATGATATTAAAAACGTTAAATGTAAATAAATAGGATATTTTTGTTTTTGAGGGTAGAAAAATTTCCTTTTCACAAATTTTATGGCGAACGAAAATTCCTTTTTTGAAATAGGCAATTATTTTGTTTTCGGGTTAAATGATAAGTGAGGTGCGGCAGTATGTTTAAAGGCGTATCCTATTTATTCCAATACGCGTGGAAAAAACAAAAGGCATATATCATATTCAGTATTATTCATCAATTTGTAGTAGCTTTGATACCGCTTTCGGCAATTATTATTCCAAAGTTTATCATTGATGAGCTAATGGGCCAACAGAGACCAGAGTATTTAATTCTTTACATATCTATGTTTGTGCTCATCAATGCCTTGGGAGGTTCATTCAGTACTTTTTTAGAGAACAAGTGCTTTGCCTTAAAGGGAAAGATATTCGTTGAGTTTCAGGCGATGCTTACGGAGCGCCTATCCGTATGTGATTTTGAAAAACTGGAAGACCCGGGGTTCCTCGATACGAAGGAGAAAGCCAGGAAATTTCTCTATGCGAACGGGGCAGGCTTTGGTGTGGTGCTTGACAATACTTTTAATATTATTGGAAAGTTTTTCGTCTTTTTCGGGATTATAGGTGTTCTCCTGCAGTTTGATATCTGGATTGTTTTACTCTTTACAGTCTTGGTTTTAATAAACTCCTTTTTTGAATCGAGGCTTAAGAAAAAGTTTGTCGAGCTTGAAATGAAAAAAGCGCCGATAGAGCGTCGCACGACCTATTTGATTTCGGTCATCGAAGATTTTAACTATGGTAAGGAAATTCGCTCCTATGGACTTAAGGACTGGCTTGTCGGGAAGGTGAAACATTATTTAAATGAATCCCAGGCGTTTTATAAAAAACAGCTAAATGAAAATGCAAAGGTGCGTTATTTTTCCTATTTCACAGGGCTGGTGCGGGAAGCGGTGACTTATGGCTATCTGGCTTATTTAGTCATACATCATTTGATAAGCATTGGCGATTTTACCATGTATGTCTCGGCCATGGTGAACTTTAGCTCTTCCATGAAACAACTGATGAACAGTTTTCTGGAAATAAAGCAGTTTGAAGGGTATTACGATGCCTTGACGGAATATATGAATATCCCTGTCCGGATGAGTGAAGGTAATTTACCTGTTCCGGATGCACCGTATGAAATAGAGTTTAAAAATGTTTCATTTCGTTATCCGGGACAACAAACGTGGGCGCTTAAGGACATAAACATAAAGATTTCCGGCAGTCAACGATTGGCAATCGTCGGCGAAAATGGCGCCGGAAAAACGACTTTTGTTAAATTGCTCACAAGACTTTATGATCCCACTGAGGGTCAGATCCTGCTATGTGGACAGGATATTCGCCAATTCGATTATGAATCTTATTTGAGTATTATTGGTTCTGTATTTCAGGATTACAGGCTTTTTTCCTTTACTTTGAAGGAAAATATCTGTTTTTCTAAATCCGAAACGGTACCAGATTCCGATATAGAAACGATTTTGAATATGAGCGGTTTATCCTCAAGACTTAAGACGCTGCCTCGGGGAGTAAACAGTTTTGTCTTCAGAAATTTCGAAGAGACGGGATTTAATCCTTCAGGTGGAGAAGGTCAAAAAATAGCGATTGCAAGAGCTCTTTACAAGAATTCCCCTATCATTATACTCGATGAGCCAACTGCAGCCCTGGATCCGAAATCGGAATATGAAATTTACCAGCATTTCTATCAGATGATATCCGGAAAAATGGCGTTCTTTATTTCCCATCGCATGGCGACAACCAAGTTCTGCGATCGCATCGCGGTTTTCGACCAGGGACATCTGGTGGAAATGGGAACACACGATGAGCTTATGGAGAAGGAAAAGGGAATTTATAGGGAGTTCTATAATATGCAGGCCGAATCGTATAAGGATTGAAACACCGAATTTCTTCCCATATGCCGTGCTTTACTTTCCCAGAATATCCCTGTGCATTTGGTTTTGAAATGCTGTACGGCTTCTTTATTCGACGTCCCGGCTTTTTTCATAATAATGGTGTCCCAAAGAGTGGCTCAACAGGAACAACAAACGACCAAGCGAGGAAGAAGCCAATCGCTTCTTCCTTGTTTTTGCGAAATTTGGATACTACCCCTAAAGGGGTTCTTTATAAACAAGGGGCGCCGGAGGGAGGGGGCGGGGCCTCACGGCCGCGAAGCCCCCCGGAAAAGGGGTGTCGCCGGGGTTGATCCGGTGCTCTGCCCGTCCCGCCTGAATTTGGGTTTGCGCGATGGGTTTGCCTGCGCGTGGGTGGCGGCCGGCGTCCGGACCGCCGCCTTTGTCGGGAGGATTTCCGCTCCTTTTTCCTTTTTCCTGCCGATCCTCTCATTCTTGTTGAATTTCCACACAAAGGACCTTAAATCTTGGTAAAGTCCCTTGTGCTTTCCCCTGTTTCGTGATATAGTGACTTACGTATCATGATAAACCCATTGGACCATCCGTATGAAACAGAGGACGGCGCCTGACACATCCGTGCGGCCATTCGCGGTGTCCGGCGCATGCAGCGGAGGGGTGGGGTTGACGGAGAGATGGGAGGGATTGCCAGGAGCTGATGACAGGAAAGGGTTTTCCCCAAAAAGGGAGAGCCTGAAAATGGTGAAAGGACCAGAATACTGTCAGAAAGGAAACAATAGCCAATGAGACGCATCAAACGTTTAACATCCTCACTGCTCGCTTTGTGTATGCTGCTTTCCATGGTGCCGATTGCGACGGCTGCGGCGGACAGTTCCTCCGATGTGGTGAAAATATCGGACAAGAACTATGCCCTCGCCCCCGGCATCACGGAACACGAATATATCACCAACAACTCTGAACTGAGCAAGCAGCAGGTTGGCCACTACATCGAGATCGCGCCGGATGCCTCCGGAGAGATCCGCGTGGGCTACAACGATTACAACATCAGCGCGATCCAGTCCGGTGAGAACTGGGCGATGGTGGAGCCCACCAAACAGGCTGAAAACGCGGAAACCGTCGCCGGCATCGACGTGGTCGGTGTGGTGAACGGCGACTTCTTCAATATGGCGAACGGCTGTCCGTCCGGCTTTACCGTGATGCAGGGCGTGCTGATCCGGGATGTCAGCAGCACCTGCTACTGGATCGACAGCAAAGGCAACTCCCACATCTCGGCAAACCGGGCCGAAGTCGACGCGGTCTGTCAAGCTGAGGGCGTGACCGTGTGGGAGGCTGTCGGCGGCGGCGTCGTTCTGTTGAAGGACGGCGAAAGGACCGCGTCCGGCAGTTCGTATGGGGATGCCCCCAACCCCCGCACCGTCGTCGGCCTGAAGGCGGACGGCACGGTGGTCATCTACATGGTCAACGGCCGCCAGGCCCCCTATTCGGCGGGGATGAACTATGGAGATCTGGCCGATATCATGTTGAGCCTCGGCTGTGAAGACGCCATCAATCTCGACGGCGGCGGCTCCTCGGCCTTTGCAACCCAGCGTGAGGGCGAGCCGGACAACGATACGGCGGGGCTGACCATGCGCGCCCGGCCCTCCGACGGGTATGAGCGCCGGGTTTCCACCTGCCTGATGGTGGTCTCCACGGCGGAGAGCGACGGCGTGTTCGATCACGCTTCCATCACCCCCAGCCAGGAACTTTACACCCCCGGCAGTGAGGTTCCTTTCCTCGCCGCAGGCGTGGACAAGGCGGGGAAACCGGTGGAGCTGCCCACCCAGGGCGTGGAATGGGCCATCCTGTCCGGCGCCGACCTGGGCACCATCGACCCCGTTACCGGCGTGTTCACCGGCAACGAGGGCAAAACCGGCACCCTGACCGTCGCCTTTATGCACAACGGGGAGGCGGCCGGATCCGCCACCATCGAATTGCAGTGGCCCGACAAGCTCGGCTTTACCAATACCAGCGTGTCGCTGGATTTCGGTGAACACAGCGACTTGTCCTTCTACCCGACTTACCAGGGCCGCGAGGTCCATTATAAGGACGGCGACTTCGATTGGCGCCTGGAGGCGGAGACCTACAAACACAACGTCCTGATCGAGACCAAAGCGGCCAATTCGCAGACCGGCTACGCCGGCAACGGCCAAAAGGACATGACGATGGCGCTCAACGGCCGTCTGGATGTCCCGCAAAAGCTGCAGTATACCGCCTACGGAACCTGGTGGAACTACGCGACGGAGTATACGGAGACGGCCAAATCGGTCGAGACCAGCGCCGACGGCACCGTCACGGTGTCCTCCACGGTCAGGAACACCAATGCCTGGACATACGAGTACATCAAGGACGAAGCCGGAACGATTATCGGCCAGAACGAAATTCCGGTCGATTCCTCCAAGCTGCAGGCGGATCAGGTCATCACCTTCCCGGTGGGGCGGTTTGCCGATAACGGCTTTACAGCCGACGAAAACAACTCCCTGCGGGGCACCATCACCGTTTCCCTCGGCGACCTGACCGGCAGCATCGAGGTGATCGTCGGGATGGAGCCGTATGTCCTCATGGACTTTGAAGACGGCACGGATACAGACGGATCCACCATTCCCGCCGAGGAATACTGGGCCATGCACGTCGGCTCTTCCGCCAATGCGGCAAACGGAAACGGCCAGCTGACCATCGACGAGATGAATGCCAGCCGGGTCTGGATCCGCGACACCACCAACAGGGGGGTCATCTGGCCCAAGAACGCGGACGGCAGCGAGAAGAACGGCATCGTCAGCGCCGACGAGGACAGCAACGTCCGTTTCGGCCAGTACGCGATGCAGCTGGCCTGGGACTTTTCGCAGATTGATTCCACTGTGGTCGCGGCGGCCGACTTTGGTCCTTCCGCCATCGTGTATGTCCACGCGGTTCAGCCGACCAAGCTGGGCTTCTGGCTCAATGTGCCGCGGGATTTGGCCGATGACGACAGCGTTTTGAAGTGCATTCTGGTCGGCAACGGCAGTCCCGCAGAGTCGAATGGTCTGGCTTACTGGGATCTGCAGGACGACGGCACCATGACCTTCCATGAAAATCAGAACATCGGAGGCACCACCACCTATTTCCAATATTACAGCTATGACGCCCAGGGCAATGTCAGCGGCAGCAAACTCAGCGACTGGGCCGGCAAAGGCTGGATCTGGGTGGAGGCGGATATCTCCTCGCTGCAGTTCCCCATCGGCGTGCAGCGCGGCTACACCGTGCGCGTCACCTCGCCCCAGAACTGCACCAAGGGGACCGGGCACATTTACATCGACAACCTGCAACTCATCTACGGGACTAACACGAACGATATCAACAATCCCGTCATCGACTCGGTGACGGAAACGTCCACCGGCACGGCGATGCAGGCGGGACAGAACGCCGAGATGACCAGCGGCCAGTTGAGCTTCGAGGTGGCGTATTCGGACAGCGAACTGACCGACAAGTATGCCTCCGGCATTGATGTCAACGGCGTCCACGTCTATGTGGACGGTGTCGATTACACCGACAAGGCGGAGATCAGCGCCAAAACGCTGCGTCTGACCGGCCTGGATCTGAAAAACGGCACCCATACGCTGAAGATCCAGGTGAAGGACACCTTCGGCAATGTGACCACCAACGCCTATCCCTTCACCGTTCAGGATCCGGCCGGCTCCGATCCGGTGGTCCGGGTCGAGCCGGACAACGGCGCGCCCATGGTCGGCCAGGACTATTCTCTGCATGTTCTCGCCTTTGACGATGTGACCGGGGCCGACGTTACCATCGACCTCCCCGCCGATTATGCCGCGGACTATACCGTCACGCCCGGCACCGGGTATACGGCGACGGCTTCGATGGCGAACAATCAGGTGACCCTTCATATCGAGAAGACGACCGGTGCGTCGGACTACAGCGCCGGCACCATCCTGGCAACCCTCACCCTGAAGGTGCCCGAAGATGCCGCCGAAGGCGCGAATCTCCGCTACACCGTCTCAATGGGAACCTATACAACGGCGGCCGGGGAGACGGCCACCTTCTCATCCCCCGAATCGGCGCTGGCGCTGGCGGCCGCTTATCAGTTGAGCAGCTCCCAGTCCGTCATCGGGATGGAAACCGTATTCACGCTGACCGGCAGCGACGGCCAGCCGGTGGCGGGCGCCGCCCTTTACTGCGATGATACCCAAATCGGCACCACCGGCGAAAACGGACAGTTCTCCCATACGTTCGACACCACCGGCCGCAAGACCGTGTACGCCGCCGATGAAGAAGGCAACCGCTCCTGGAACATCGGCGTGGTCGTTTGCGGGCTCGCCTCCGACGGCGCCGGTTATCCCTTCGGCATCCAGCTCAACGCGGCGGCCGGCGGGGATACCCGTGCAAAGATCACCTGGATGTCCGCCATCGCTTCCAGCCAAGAAGCGGGGCTGATCCGGTATTCCGCCGATCCGGCGGCGGTAGAGAGCGCCGAAGCGGTTTCGGCCGAAAGCCGGATTCTGGCGTTTGCGCAGACGACGGCGGGCGACGCCATGCGGCTGCACACCGCCACGCTTGACAACCTGACGCCCGGCACCACCTACTACTATCAGGTGGGCGACGGCGAAAAATGGTCGGAGGTTCTCTCCTTCACCACCGCCCAGGCGGACAAGAAGGGGGAGACCAGCTTCCTGGTCCTCGGCGATATTCAGACCGACGATACCTCCCGCCTGGCCGCCGCGCTGAACACCATCGAAGCCTCCGGGATTGATTACCAGTTTGCGCTGCAGACAGGCGACGCCATCGACAACGTGACAACGTTCAGCCAGTGGCGCGCCCTGTTCACCGTGCTCAACGCGAAGGAACTGCCCATCCCCATGGTCCATACCCTCGGCAACCACGAATACTACGGCGCGCCGAACGGGGAAATCAGCCGCGACATCTTTGCGCTCCCCGAAAGCGGCCAGGGCAGCTATTATTCAGTGGAATACGGCAGTGTGTATGTCGGCGTCATCAACAACGGCGGGGATATCCAGGCCGCCCTGGATGAGATGAAGGCCGATGCCGCCGCCTCCCAGTGCGAGTGGAAGGTCCTGGTTCTTCACGAGCCGGTGTACGGTTCGATGGAAGAAATGCCGGACGCGGAACGCCAGGCGGTGACAGACGCGGTGGAGGCCGCGGGCATCGAGTTCGTCTTTACCGGCGACCATCATGCCTATGCCCGCACCTATCCCATGGTGGACGATATGTGCCAGGATGAAAACAGCGTGAACGGCGCGGTGTATTTCATCTCCGGCGACCTGAGCAGCAAGGACAACGCCTTTGAACAGAGGGATTACTTTGCGTTTGCCATGCCGCACAACGATTACACCGGCTGCTATCTTTCGGTAACGGCGACCGCCACGTCCTTCACCGTTACCGCATACGATGCCAACGGCAACCTGCTGGATACCTACACCAGAACCCGGACCGACTGCCAGTTGGGCAACCACAAGGCCAACGGCGACAGCCTCTACAGCGTCGCCGATCAGACGATCTCCTGCTCGGTCTGCGGCGAATTCGTGGATTCCGCCAAGGTTGGCTATACCGGGCTGCTGAACACCACCGACGGCAAGATGGTTATCCTGGCCGGAGGCATCCCCAAGAAGGATCAGTTCCAGGTGATGGGCACGGCCGTGTACCATATCGACGGCAACGGTTATGCCCATGAAGCCCAGGTGCTGGAGCCGGACAACCATTGTGTCCAGGGCGGATACCAGGTCTACGAATGCACGCTCTGCGATGTCCGGGAGGAGGTCGGCGACCTGATTATGCCGGTCGGCCACACCTGGGATGAAAACCATGTCTGCACCGTCTGCGGCACCGTGGGCAAAAACGTCGCCGATGCGCAGCAGATCGACTTCGGCACGTTCGACAATCCCAGAGGGAAACCCGACACCCCGTATTACTACATTCAGAACGGCGGCGTGCGGCCTTCCTTCTTCGTCAGCTATGACGGGGAGAAGGCGCTCACCTGGTCCAACGACGCGAACCTGAACGCCGACAGGACCATGCGGGATCTCTACGTTTCCTGGACCAACGACCGCGGGACCGGCGTGGCTACCGTCAACATCACCGGCCGGGGCGACTATTACGGCACGGCCACCTTGACGTATATCATCCTGCCTCAGCAGCCGGCCAATCTCCGGGTTTCTTCCGTGGAGACCGATTCGGTGACGCTGGAATGGAATGCGGCGCTCGGCGCGGAATATTACGAGATTTTCCGCTGCGACAACGTGGGCGGCAGCGGCGCTGTCAAGATTGCGGAGACGGCCGGTACAAGCTACACCGTGATCGGGTTGGAAGCCGAGACCGATTATTACTATACCATCCGGTCCTGCGCCTCCGGTTATGCGACCAGCCGGATTCCGGCGATTGCCGCCACGACGGAGGCCAAACCGCCGGTAGCGCAGATTATCACCGGGATGAAAGCCACTGTGGACGGGCAGGGATTGCCCGTGTACCAGAGCGAGACCGGGCAGTATCTCTTCCTTCCCGCAGATGCGGATTTGACGAACCTCTCTCTCGAATTTGCCGTTTCCGGAACCGCAGACGCCGTGATCCTCAGCGGCGCCGGGAGCGAGAATACCTACCGGGCCGAATCGCAGAACGGTTATCGGGTCGATGCGGATATCACCGCCCTCGCGGTCAAGGATGCCAACGGGGTTTACCGGATCCAGGTGACGGTCGACGGCTATAAGGCGATGTCGGTCAACATCCTGCAGGGGTCGGCCATTCCCACTCTCTACCTGAACAGCGACAATCCCGAGGAAGACCGCGAGTGGGTCGATGCCAGCAAGTCCAATAAAACAACCGGCACGATGCAGATGACGGGCGCGGACGGCAGCGTCCTTTACGACGGCGGCCTGAAGGAGATCAAGGCCCGCGGCAATTCCACCTTTACCTATTCGCCCAAGAAGTCTTACCAGATCAAGCTCAAGGATGAATCCGATCTGCTGGGCAAAGGGGAAGCCGTCAAGACCTGGGTGCTTCTGGCCGGTTACGGCGACGCGACGCAGATGCATGACAAGTTCTTCAAGGATCTGGCCGCTCAGATGGGCATGGATTATGTCACGAGCTGCTCCTGGGTCAATCTGTACTACGACGGCGAATACCGCGGCGTATACCTTCTCAGCGAGAAGATTTCCGTCGGCGGCACCTCCGTTGACATCGAAGACCTGGAAAAAGCCTATGAGGAGAAAAACCCGACCTATGGAGAGGATATGACGACCGCTACCGGCACCAACAAGTACGGTCAGAAGATTCAGTTCACGACCGGCCTGGTGGATCCCGATTCCATAACCGGCGGCTACCTCATCGAGCTCAACCACGATTTCATTGATGAAGCCAACGGCTTCTGGACCAAGAAGGGCGTCGCCTTCAATGTCAAAGGACCCGAATGGTGCAGCGAAGACGCGATGAAGTACATCAGCGAGTATTACCAGGCGTTTGAGGACGCGGTGTACGCCGCGAACGGGTTGGGCTACAACACAGACACCGGCCTGTACTACTACGACTACGTTGATGTGGATTCGTTGGTGAAGATTTTCCTGATCCAGGAGCTGGGGCTGAATGCGGACGGCTTTATCTCTTCCCTGTTCTTCTATAAGGACGTGGACGGCAAGATGTATGCCGGCCCGGTCTGGGATCAGGAGATGACCCTCGGCACCGGCTGGACCAAGTACAACGACGCCGGTATCACGGATTATCACTATCTGGCCGAAGCACTGATGCGGATTCCGGATTTCAGAGCCAGGGTCAGCCAGTATTACACCGAGGTCTTCAAGCCCCTGATCGAATCGGCGCTTGCCGGGGACGGGACCATCGACGGGTACTACGCGATGCTCAAGGACAACGCGCAGATGAACTACGTTCTGTGGGACTATATCCGTGTCGGCAGCCCCGACTCGCCTGACCATATCTGGGAGGACGCCGTTTATGAAGACGTGGTCGCGGATATGAAGGCATGGATCACCAAACGCCTGACCGTTCTGGACAAGAATCTGATTTTTGTGGACGAGAGCCTGCTGGGTGACGCGGATAACGACGGCAAAGTCACCAATTACGATGCGCTGCTGATTTTGAAGTACGCTGTGGGCGCCGTCGGTGAGAACGACCTGAACCTGGCTGTCTGCGATGTCAACAGCAACGGCAAAGTCGACAACTTCGATGCCCAGTTGGTCCTGGAATATGCGGTCGGCAACATTGACAGCTTCCCTGTATGATGAAAGAAAGAAGAGGAGAAAACCTATGAAAAGACGGATGTCTGTTCTCTTGGTGGCTGTGCTGGCGATGGCATGCCTGTCGATGACGGCT
>CABUKB010000008.1 GCA_902492045.1 uncultured Oscillospiraceae bacterium
CCTGGCGTTGATCAACGCCAGGCCTCGCAAAGTTTTGAACTTCCATTCTGCTCAGGAATTATGGGACTTCGAACTCAATTCCTGTTGCACTTAGTTTGACAATTCACTCATATATATCTAAAGCTACAACATTTAGTACAATTATACAGTCCACACACTTCGACATTCACTATAGCAAGGCAAGTAGCTGGCTTGCCTTGCTATTCTATTTCAACTGTCTCGATAGCTTCGCTTTCTGTCCGTATAAGTTCCACGGCAGACAGATCGGAGGTAACAGAAGCGGTTACTTCCGGTTCGGCGGCCTGACTGCTCGTGGTATCCGGTACGGCCGATTTGGAGCTTTGCAGCTCCGACGTAACGGCAGAGGAAGGCACCGAGGTGCTGTCGGAAACCGACGGCACAGCCGTTGTTGTTTCTGCCGGATTTGGGCTGCTTTCGGTCGGCTGGGTGGTGGCTTGCGGCTCCGGCGCGGTGGTTCCCACCGGTTCGCTGCTTCCTGTATCATCTGTTGGCACAGCCTGCTTATCCACCGGCGCGACGGGTTCTGTCCCGATCACGGCTTTATTTGTTATAATCTTCCCGTCACCGGTATATTTGCCCCAAACCGCTTTGAACGTATAGGTTTGCTCCTTATCCGGTATCAGGGTGAACGACAGCGATTGATTGGGAGCAATCGGCTCAGTGTATATCAACGCACCGTCTTCGGGCTGAATCACACAATAGCCGCCCTTTTCGCCGCCGCCTGCTGCAGTCAAACTAACGGCATATTCTGTATTAGCTTTCAAGTGATAAACGCCATCTACCGCTTCAATCTCCTTGTCGCCAGCCTCGGCGATTGTTACTGCTATATCATAAGTCGTCGTTTGGATCACATTCCCGGAATTGACTATACTGGCCTGAAACCATGCGTAGACCGACACCGAATAACAGGCAGCCGCGATGACCAGCGCCGGAATCAGCGCCAGCATTTGCCGTATGATTTTGCGGGAACGAGGTGTATCGGTGTGTTCCGATTTGTAATGGAGCGCCATATCATTCACCTCCGGAATCGTTGTCCACCGGACGATCCCCGGTTCTTTCCACTCTGTTCTCAGGAACGCCGCCCGCCATTTGCGCCCGGAGCCGTTCCAACTCCGCCATCATCTGCTGGGTTTCCTGCCGATGGGCTTCCACCTCGGCTTTCTGCGCCGCAATTTCCGTCTGCTGCTCCGCCTTATACTGCCGCGCCAGCCGGATAAATTTTACCGCTTGCAGTGCGATCAGGAGCAAAAACGGGATCAGGATGATGGTAAAATATCCTGCGGGTGTTTTCAGAAATTGAAAAAAGTATCCCATTTTCGGCAGACGAAACTGGTACTCACCGATCACATTGTCAAACGGTACCGGATAGGCGTCGTCCACGCCGGTGGTAGTGCCGTAGGTCACAAATGCCGGTTCACCCTCATAGGTGGTGATTTCCCGGATTTTATGGGTGACCACCTGCTCGTAGTTGACCGGGTCAATGGATTGGAAGGTAATGATATCCCCGGCTTCCAGCGTCTGTGGGTCAACCGTTTTGCTCACCGACATATCGCCAACCGCAAAGGTATCCTGCATGGAATCGGACAGGACGATGTACGGCTTGTAGCCGAAAATGCTTGCGTCGTCCTTCCCGACGGTGCTGACCGATACAATGGTGAAGAGCATCACAAAAACGGTGAAGATCAGAATCAGCACCGTCACCACGCTGCCCGCTATGCTTAACGCCTTTCTCATCTGTTCAAGATCATCCTCCAGTTCTTTCCTCGCCGGAAACCAAAAGGCACAAACCATAGCTTATGCCCTTTGGCTTCCGGCCCTCCCATGTGAGGAGAGCCGGAATGCTGAACATCCGTTTGCTTTCCGTAGATCATGATGGAAAGCCTCTGGTAAGGATTACTGTGCGGTTACTGTCCACATACCGTCAGCGCCCCTTGTTGCAACATATCCCTCAGCAAGATATTGGGTCGGATTACTTGAGAACGTACCGCCGGTGATGGAAATGGTGCAGCCTTCGCTGGTGTTGAGTTTGCAGTTATAGGTACCGCTCTTGATATAGATAACACTGTATCCATCGTCTCCGGTATGGCTGCTATCTGCGGCGAAGATCTGACTGCCTTCAAAGGTAACATTCTCTAACGTGCAGACATTGTTGTTTCCGCCAATAAAGAGTCCACTGTAGCCTGTGGTGGTGAAGATGGAATCCTTAATAAGAATGTTATTGTTATCGCTGTTGGAAAACTGAACCCCTCTTTCTCCGGTGTATGTAACATTCTGAATCGTCACGGAATTGGAACCGCCGCTCAAACCATCCTCCATAAAGTATGCATTATGGGTTCCCTCTACAGAGTAGCTTCCGCCGTCAACCGAGATATCTGCATTCTGCGTATTCACACGGATACAACGTTCATTCGGCAGATTGACTCCGCCGGTGGTTGCCTGGATGGTTACGTCCGTACCGTTTCCGGAGAGCACGATTCCATTCTGTCCATCGCTGCTTGTGATCGTGTTCCCACCAAGATTCAGCGTGATACTCTTCGAGATTCCCACGGTCGTGTTCGTCAGGCTCTCCTGCAAAACGACAGTATCGCCTTCTTCAGCAGCCTCAATGGCTTGTATCAGCGAATCATAACTGGCGCTGTTAATGACTCTCGGCAAAGCGGCGCTTTCATCGTATTTGTTGCTGCCGAAGCCGTCGGTCTCATATGTATACTGAGTAGCATTCAGGACAATATCAAAGGTAGTGCCGATGGATGCGCCCTGATACTCGTTGCCCGCGTCCTCCTGCATATGTAAGGCGATGATGGCAAAATCCGCCATGCCCGCTTCCAGATGGCCCTTGGCTACGCCGTCGCCTTCCTCGTCCGCCAGCAGCTTGTCCAGCGTGCCAAGATTGACATAATTGTTGTCTTTTTTCAGATCGTCAAAGGTTTTCGGCAGGCCGTCAAGAGCACTTCCGCCCTGATAGTAGTAGACCTCGATGACCTCGGCCAGTTCAGAAGTACCGTTGGCGATAATATCAAGCTGATACTTCAGCGCCAGGGTGCCCTCATTGCCGATCTTCACCGCTGCGATGTCGGTATAGCCCGGCTCCCACAGGTCATAGTTGAAAATGGGAGTTTCGCCGACTTCCACATAGCCGCCTTTTGCACCGTCCCATTCGGCCAAGGATACGTCCAGCGTACCGGCCTGGATTTTGTTGCCCTTGTTCACCACGCTGTCGGTAAACCACGCGAAGGTGGTGCCGGCCAGCAGCACCACGCAGCAAAGCAGCGACAGGCCGCTTGCCACAAGGGACTTCTTTGTGCTTTTCATGTGTTCAACCTCCTAAATTGTTTTGGTATTCTGATAAACGTCTGAGCAATAAGCACATCCTACTCAAACGCTTTATCCGGGTTGTTTTTGGCCTGCACCGCCTCGGCCGTCATGTCGAAGGTGATTCCGGCGGTCTGATAGGCATTCCCTGCGGCCTCGTCCATCTTTACCACCGCCGTCAGGGTGCGGGTTTCTCCGACAGCCAACGGCGTTTCGCTGATACAGGGGGACTGCTTGCTGAAATCTTTTGCTTTGCCGGTGAATAGCAGCTTGTCCCCGTCGTAAACAGAGAAAGTCAGCACCTCCTGCAAGGCACCCTCCACGTTTTCCAGATACAGGCGGTAGTGAATATCCGCAGAGCCGATGTTTTCCACCGTGAAATCCCGCACAAGACTGTGCCCCGGTTCGATATTCATGTCCGATCCGTCAAAGACGGTTTTGCCGCCGTTGAGTTCAATTTGCACCGTCCCGGTTTCAAACAAGTTGTCCTCCACCGAAACGAAAGAAGCCACCAAGGCATAAGTCGTAATAACCAGCATGAGAAACAGCACGGCAATCATCACAATACTGCCGACTGCCTTTTTTCCGGTTTTTCTTGTTTTATCCATGCTGCTCATCCCTCTTTCTGCGCTTCGTGATCAGTAAAAGCAGGATCAGCAGGAGAGAGGACAGCGCCAGCACAGCCCACAAAACAATATTGGTTGTATCGCCGGTCTGCGGCGGTGGGGTCAGCTCGCCCTCGTCTTTGACGTACCATTCAAAATCCGATTGCAGCATGGCCGCCTGGTATTCATTGCTCACCGAGGTATCCAAAGACACGTCGATCCGATAATAGGCAACGGTTTCGCCTTGCGCATTCTTTGCCAGAAGCTCGGAAAATTCCTGCCCGTCGATTTCGGAAAAAGGCGTGTCGCACAGCACCTTGCCTGTATCCAGATGGGTGACCTTAATATGTAACACATCGCCCAGCGATTTGGTTTGTTCGGTCACGTCCGCCCGGAAAAAGAGGTCAACGTCCTGATCATGGGACGCTTTCATGCAAAAATACTGCGTCACGCTGTCCCCGGGAAGCATATTGCGGACTTCAAACTTTTGATTATCGCCCGGCTTGCCTTGATACAGTTCCAACTTGGCGGCTTGGGGTTTGTCCGTACTGCCGGAGTCTGTCGTGCCGCCGGCAGGATCCCTGCTTGCTGTTTCACCACCGGAAACGGGGGTGGAAGTGGTTCCCTGTCCGCTTTCCGGCTGGGCAGTCTCGCTCGAGGCGCCGGACGTTTCGGAAGGCGAGGGTTCCGGCTCCTCACCGATCAGGTTGTCCGGCACCGTCACGGTTGCCTGTGTCGGTGCAAAGAAATTCAGATAGATATACCGCACCGCAAGGCCGCCCGCGCTGAGTAACAGCAGGACAGCCAAAATGATGATCGCTAATTTCAGCCTTGACGACCTTTTATCATTTCCCGGCTTTGCCGCTTGGTCTGCCGGATTTTTCATGTTTTACGACCCCTCCTTATTCAGTTTTTTAAGATGTGAAAATCATTTTTCACATAATGCGAATTATGTAGAAGCCCCAACGCAGTAACGGCAGTGTTGATACTAAAAAAGGGTATTATTCCTGCAAAACAGGCGTACACAATTAAAAAAAGGCACGAAAAGCAGGCCGGAGAAAATCGGTCAATAACTCCAGCCTATTTTTCGTGTCTTCTTTTGCTAAAGTGTTGAAATCGAAACCTTTTTATGGTATTATAAAAATAAACGGACGGATATGATGTGTCATTTCATAACAACATAATTCGCATTATGTAGATGTTGCCCTTGAAAAATGCGGATTCTTCTGATATACTGGAATAAAATACAGGCGCTTTTCCCACATAATTCGCATTATGTGAGCAGTATCATTTGTACCCGTTCCAAGCGGTCGATATGCTGTCTGCCGGTTTCCATTGTATAAATCCGGGTGGTATCCACGCTGCTGTGACCCAGCAGGTCGGCCAGCCGGACAATATCCTTTTCAATGGAATAAAACGTCCGCGCGAAAAGGTGCCGAAGATTGTGTGGGAACACCTTGTTCGGAGACACCCCGGCTTTTTCGCACAGCCCTTTCATTTTCCGCCAGATACTGCTGCGATCCAGTGGTTTTCCGTTCCTGCTCACAAACACGCTTCCGGCTTGAATGCCGGATTTTTTTATATATCCCTTCAATATTCTTTGCAGCGGCGCGGGGATGAAAATCACCCGTGTTTTATTTTTGCAGTTCACCACTGCCTGTCCGGTCTGCACGGCCTCCACCGTGATATATTGCAGCTCCGATACCCGGATACCGGTGCCGCAGATGGTCTGGATCACGAAGGATAGCTGGGTGCCGTCAGCGGCGCAGACTAATCTCCGGTATTCTTCCTTTGTCAGTTCTTTATCCTCCCGGCAGAAAATCTGCCGCTGGATTTTCAGCAGCTTCACACAGCAGTCTGTCCGTCCGATAAAGTGCAGAAAGCTGTTGAGCGCCACCAGCATGGAATTGACGCTGGCCGGGGCGTATTCCGCCGTGAGGCGCTCTTTATAGGCCACGGTTTCTTTTTTATCAATCTCCCTGCCGTCGAGAAAGGTGTAAAAGCCGCGGATGTCCCGCAGGTATTTCTCTATCGTTGCCTCGCTCTTTTCTTCTTGTTTCAGGTACTGCTCAAATCGCAGAATCGCTTGCGTATGGCACATAGTTTTTCCTCCACGAATTTACTTGGTATTATCATCTCCCGTTTTCATTGTACTATAAGGAATTGATACAGGAAAAACACGCGGGCATAAAAAGGAAAGTAAGATTTACCTTAAAAAGCCTTGCTTTTCCACCCGTGGTGAAAATGAAAAAAGCCCGGAAAGCCAGTCATACCAAGGCTTTCCGGGCATAGACGCAAAAACAGCCCTCCAAATTGGAAGGCTGTTTTTGTATCAAAGTTTGTGCTTTGATTTGGTGCGGATAAGAGGACTTGAACCTCCACCGAGTTGCCCCGACTAGAACCTGAATCTAGCGCGTCTGCCAATTCCGCCATATCCGCAATTATAGTATAAACCATCTCAACAACGTGAATTATTATATCGGGTCTATGGAGGATTGTCAAGTCTTTTTTCGGAATTTGATGGGACGAAACGAATTCTCATCTTGACGGATTAGACCGGCAGATTGTCAAATGATCCAGAGCGGTGTATACTCAAATTATCTTAATGGACGGAAAAGGAGCAGGAAACATGGCGGGACAAACCGAACTGTCTTTTATGAGTTCAAACGGCAAAACGATGGTGTATGCTACCCTCTGGGAACCGGAGGGGCAGCCTGCTGGCGTTATCCAAATCTGTCACGGTATGTCGGAGCATATCGGCCGCTACGCCTGGCTGGCCGAGCAGCTTTGTGGCAGAGGATTTGCGGTCTGCGGAGACGATCACCTGGGCCACGGACGGTCGGCTGAGACCCAAGAGGGTTTGGGCTATTTTGGGGAACGTGACGGGTGGAATTATCTGATTGAGGATGAGCATGGGATGCGCCATGAACTTGAAAAGCGATTTCCCGGCCTTCCCCTGTTTCTGCTGGGACACAGCATGGGCTCCTTTATCACGAGGGGCTATGTAGCCCGGCATGGAGAGGGACTGGCCGGGTATATTTGCTGGGGAACATCGGGACCGGTTCGGGGTATGGGGTTCGGACTGGCGCTGGTCAATCTTCTCTGCTTTTTGGGACAGGGAAAAAGACCGGGGAAGCTCATTGATAAACTGGCGCACAGGGGATATCTCGACCGGATAGAGGAGAAGTCCGGAACAGGTCTTGAATGGCTCAGTCGGAATCCGAAGATCTATGAGGCTTTCGCAGAGGATCCTAGGACGAACTTTATCTTTACCAACGCCGGATTTCGGGATCTTTTTCGTTTGCTTCAAAATGTCAACGGGCCGCGCTGGAGCGACCAGGTACCGAAAAACCTGTCCATCCTAATTATGGCGGGAGATCAAGATCCGGTCGGGCAGTTTGGCGAGGGCCCCCGCAAGGTGGCGGGCTGGTTAAAAAAATCGGGAGTAGAGGATGTGACCCTCAAACTATACGAGGGCGCACGGCATGAACTTCACAATGAATGGAATCGGGACGAAGTCGTCTCGGATTTAACCGATTGGCTTGAGCGGCATCAGAAGACTGAAGGATGACGTTACACCGCCCCGAAAGAACGGACGGGACATGTTAGGTTCCTTATCTAAAGAATGAAAGCCCGGACCCTCTGTGTGGAGGACCCGGGCTTTTTCAATGTCAGCCGATTTCAATCCGGCGGGAAGCCGGAAGGGGAGCGGGCTCGGCCTTCGGCAGTTCCAATTGCAAAACACCGTTTTCATAAGACGCGGCGATTTGATCCGTTTTAATGCCGGAAACATCAAAGCTGCGGGAGAACGACCCATAGCGGCGCTCGCGGCGGACGTATTGTTTTTTGTCGTCCTTCTCTTCCTTTTCGTCGGTGTGTTCTGCATGAATGGTCAACGTGTCGCCGTCCAGGTCGAGATGGATGTCTTCTTTTTGGAATCCGGGGAGTTCCGCCTCAAGCACATAGCGGTCTCCCTTATCCAGAATATCGGTGCGGAACCGCGATACACGGGTATCCAACCCATCAAAAAGGTTTTTCTCCACCTCATCCAGATATTGGAACAGATTGCGTTCATTTCGTCCAAAAGGCATCAGGTCAAACATAAGGCATACCTCCAATATGTCATCTTCGTTTTGTTTTTTGGTGTATCATCAGACCCACGGGATTCGCCTTCCTTCTCATCTCTTGAACAATCTTTAGTTTATCCGGAATTTGTGACAAAGATTACGATTAAAAATGAACAAAATGTTAATATTAGCACTCTTAATTTAAGAGTGCTAATTCCGATAAACATATTTCCTTTTGGAATTGCTTATACTAATACCAAATGGGAGTAACAGGAGGCGTAGTCATGAGCCAGGCAAGCGATGTCCTCATCATCGGAGCGGGTCCCGCCGGTTTGACGGCAGCCATGTATGTCTGCCGGGCCGGATGGACGGCCACGGTTTTGGATAAAGGATTTTATGGGGGCCAGATGGCGATAACACCTGAAGTGGAAAACTATCCGGGTGTGCTGCGCACGGCCGGTCCGGACCTATCCAAGAATATGTACGAGCAAGCGATGGAATTTGGAGCACAGATAGTGTTTGAGGAAGTTCAGAAGGTCACTTTCAATAGCCAACATAAAACGGTGGTCACGTCGAAAGGCCGATATGAGGGCCGGAGCGTTATCGTGGCCAATGGCGCGAAAAGGCGGCATCTCGGCTGCCCGGGAGAAGAAACCTTTGCAGGCCGGGGCGTTTCCTATTGTGCGACCTGTGACGGTGCCTTTTTCAAAAATCGGGAAGTCGTCCTGGTCGGGGGAGGCAATACGGCCCTGGAGGATGCGCTTTATCTCGCCCAAATATGCCACGGCGTCACATTGGTACACCGCCGTGGTTCTTTTCGCGGGGAGAGACGCCTGGCTCAGGCGGTTTTGGAGCATCCGCGCATTCGCGTGGTTTACCACTCCACGGTAACGGAAATCCAGGGGGATCATTCGGTGAATGCGGTTTTGATCCGGGACGAAAACACCGGGGAAACCGTACCGGTCCCGACAGCAGCTGTTTTTATCGCCATTGGATACGAACCCGACAACCGTCTTTTTTCGCCGCCGATTGCGTTGGATCAAGCAGGCTATATCCAGGCGGGGGAAGATTGCCGGACCAATATAGAGGGGGTTTTCGCAGCCGGAGACTGCCGTACAAAACCGCTTCGTCAAATTGTGACGGCTACGGCTGACGGTGCGGTGGCGGCTTTTCAGGCGGGAGCTTACCTGGCCGAAGCGGGGGAGGGAAATGAACCGGATGCGGTTTTGAGCAGCATGTCCGTTTAGAAAGATGACAGGTTTCGCCAGGCGGTTCTGGATTGCATACGTGAGTTATATTCACTTGACAAGCAACTGCCGTTCAGGATATTGTTAAGTCAAAGCCGCCCCGGGGGAGATGAGGCTTTGGCGGAGAAAAAAACGTGGAAAAGTTACCGGCATCAGAAGGAGTTTGTCGTGCGTACACGGATAGACGCAGAAACCATCGGCAAACTGGATGTCTGCTGCCGCCTGCTCGAAACAAGCCGTTCAGAAATTCTGCGCATGGGAATCGGCCGGATATACGAGGAACTGATGAAAGACCATTAGGGTTTGTATCGTTTTTTCTGTTTCTTACACCCCCGTGGGATCGCCGCGGGGGTGTTTGTGTATTTCAACCGAAAAATATCCAAAGGCTGCGAAATATAGTTTGTAAACTATAAAAAGAAAAACCTTGCGGAGACCTCGATAAGCCGCTATAATAAGACTGAATCGGCCGGCTTGGCCGGTATGAGCGATCCATTTCACAGTATTTAAGAAACGGAGGAATACAGGATGGCAAAATTGAAAGTGGGTGTTATCGGCTGCGGCGGCATTGCGAACGGCAAGCATCTGCCCGCCTTGAAAAAGCAGGCAGACCGGGCGGAAATGGTCGCCTTCTGTGACCTGATTGTGGAAAGGGCGGAAGCGGCTAAAGCTACATATGGAACCGCGGACGCCAAGGTTTATGTGGATTATCGGGAGCTTTTGGCGGACAAATCCATTGATGTGGTGCATGTCTGCACCCCCAACCGTTCCCATTGCGAGATCACGGTGGCGGCCCTGGAGGCCGGCAAGCATGTTATGTGTGAGAAGCCTATGGCCAAAACTGCGGCTGACGCCCGGCTGATGCTGGAAACCGCGAAGAAAACCGGCAAAAAGCTGACCATCGGCTATCAAAACCGCTTCCGTCCGGATTCCCTGCTGATGAAACGGGCGGCTGAAGAAGGGGAACTCGGCGACATTTATTTTGCCAAGGCCCACGCCATCCGGCGCCGCGCGGTGCCGACCTGGGGCGTTTTCCTCAATGAATATGAGCAGGGAGGCGGCCCGCTGATCGACATCGGCACCCATGCGCTTGACCTCACACTGTGGATGATGAACAACTACAAGCCGAAAGCGGTTCTCGGCCGGGCTTTCAAAAAGCTGGGCGATCAGAAGGAGACCGGAAACGCTTGGGGCGATTGGGATCCCAAGGCATTTACGGTGGAAGACTCGGCTTTTGGCATGGTGACGATGGAAGACGGTTCCGCGATTATCCTGGAATCCAGCTGGGCGATCAACCTTCTCGATGTCCGGGAAGCGCAGACGACCCTGTGCGGAACCAAGGGCGGTGCGGATATGATCGACGGGCTGCGCTTCAACCGGATCCATTTGGGCCGCCAAGTGGTGGAAAAGGTGGATTTGAACGCCGGCGGAGTGGCCTTTTATGACGGTTCTTCTGCCGCCGATCCTTCCGAGTTGGAGTGCTCCCAGTGGATCACCTCGATCCTCAAGGATACCCAGCCTCTGGTTCTGCCGGAGCAGGCGCTGGTGGTCACGGAGATCCTGGAAGCCATTTACACCTCATCCAAGACGGGCAAAGCCGTCTACTTTGACTAAACCGGGATGAACCGCAAGCCTCTGGAGACGATAGGGGGCGGGGTGCCCTGTCTCGAGAGAGCGGCGGCAAGGTGGGTGTCCCCGCATAAGAGCTTAGAAAAAATGGAACACGAACGCGGCCGGCCCTCAGATTCTTTTGGATCTGAGGGCCGGCCGTTTTGAACGGTTACGCATGGGATACGTAATACTGAGCCTGAGCGTTCCAAAGTTCCTGATACTTGCCGTTTGCATCCGCCATCAATTCGTCGTGGCTTCCATGCTGGACAATCTGTCCATGGTCAAACACAGCGATGGTATCGCAAAACCGGCAGGAGGAAAGCCGATGGCTGATATAAACCGCGGTTTTATCCTCGACGATGTCGTTGAATTTGGAATATATCTCGTATTCCGCGATTGGATCGAGTGCGGCGGTCGGTTCATCCAGAATAATAAACGGCGCGTCTTTATACAATGCTCTGGCGAGGGCGATCTTCTGTGCCTCGCCGCCGGAAATGTCGATTCCCTGCTTGCAGAAATCCTTGTACAGATAGGTGTCGAGACCATCCGGCAATTCTTTCAGCCGTTCTTCAAATCCGGCATACTGTAAGCACCGCTCCGCCAACTGTCGGTCGTAATGCATTCTGGCCGCCACATTCTCGCCCAAACCGTACGCAAACAGATGAAAGTCCTGAAATACCACCGAAAATACCGACCGATATTCGTCGTAGTCGTATTTTTTAATATTGATTCCGTTGAGGAGGATTTCTCCTTCCGTCGGATCGTACAAGCGGCACAGCAGCTTGATGAACGTGGTTTTTCCGCTCCCATTCATACCGACCACCGCAAGCCGTTCCCCGACCCGGAATTTCATCGAGACGTCTTGCAGCGCAAAAGTGTCGCTTCCGGGATATCGGAAAGAGACATGGCGGAATTCGATTTCATAATCCCGGTCCATCCGCTTTTCTACCGTCAAGCTGCCTTGATACATGCGATTGGGGATATCCAGGAATTCAAAAATCAGCTTAAGGAACGAAGCGTTGTTCCGCATATCTCCTACCGTGCCAATGGAAGCTCCAATGCTTCCAGCGACCCGCGTGATGGCGGATACATATTGCGTGACAGCGCCGATCCCGAACGCGCCGCCCAAGGCTTTCAGGCACACAAAGGCATAGACCACCCCTGTAAAGAGTACCGACACAGCCGAAGAAGCGGCATTGTAAAGACCGATGGGGCCCTTCGCCAATTGAGCAAACATCCCCTTAGAACCAAAGGTGGAGTTCTTATCCTTGTTATACCTCTCGCAAAGGGTATCCTGCCTGTAAATCCGCACATCGGCGGCTACGTCATTTTTATAACCTAGAAAACCGTAATATCCAAACAAACGGTTCCCCATATTGTGCGAGTCGGAGTGAAGTGCATAGTAGCTCCCGGCCTTATTGGATAGCAGGGGAGCGGAATAGGTGACGACCAGCATAACCGCCAGAATCAGCAGAATACACAGAGGATTATTCAAAATGGTATACCCGCCGGAGGTGTCCGGCACGCGGCTTGTGAACAGTGAGATTGTCAAAGCAACCCCGCCGCATAAGGTTAGAAACGCCGATAGAATCCCCTCGATATGACCATATACCCGGTTTAACCCCCATGCGCCGCCGTTGCGGTTTTGCTCAATGGTCGCATACAATTCATGGGTTTTGGCGTCGTCGGCATCGGCATAGTCCATGCTCATCATTTTTTCAGCAAATATTTGCTGTACCTTGTAATATAGACCGGCGCACGCCGTGTCCCGCCATTTGTGCAGAAAAGCGGCTATCAGCGAAATTACCGCTTCGGAACACAGAATCATCAGAACAAGCTTTGTCAGTTCGGATGGATCGCGGGGCCCGGCAAGCTCTGCGATCAACAAGGCCGAAAGATAAATATTGACATACGGAACCAAAGCATCCCAAACGATGTTTATGAGCCGGGAGATAATCATCCGAGGGCAACGCTTATAAATCAGAGAAAATGCGCGCCGGGTGAGCCTCCACGTTTCACGCCAAGTCAGCAGCTTCTTTTCCCGGTTCATAAACATCCCCCTCTCGGTAATATTTGCTCTGTATCTCAAACAGCCGCGCGTATTCCCCGGACAGCTTCAGGAGCTCATCATGTGTGCCTTCTTCCGCAATTTTGTGATTATGGATCAGCAGAATCCGGTCGCAAAAGCGGGTGGAAGCCAGGCGGTGGGAAATGTAAACGGAGGTACACCCCTGTGTCATGGCGTTATATTTGCTGTACATATCCGCTTCCGCAATGGGGTCAAGGGCGGCGGTCGGTTCGTCCAGCAGGATAAACGGCGCTTTTTTATAAAGGGCGCGGGCCAGCATCAGTCTTTGGGTTTCCCCGCCGGACAGTTCCGCCCCGTCTTCATAGATGGTGCGGTTTAAATAGGTTTGGTAACCGTCTTTTAGCGAATGGATTTTGTCGGTCAGCCCGGCCTTTTCCACACAGTCCCGTATACGATCCATATCCGGATTGTTTTCCGTTTGCGCCACATTGGTGGCTACGGTCCCCGCCAGCAGCGAGAAGTTTTGAAACACCGCCGAAAACATCGCATAATAGTCCTGCCGGTTATAAGTCCGAATGTCCTTTCCGTCCAGGAGAACCCGGCCGTGCGTCGGGTCGAAAAAGCCGCAAATGAGTTTGACGAGCGTGGTCTTTCCCGCGCCGTTGAGACCGACCACCGCCACCTTTTCCCCCGGATGGATCGTGATGTTGATATCCTCCAGGGTGTAATCCTCGGCTCCCGGATATTTGAAAAACACCTTTTCAAGTTTAAGCTCATGCTGGATTTCGGGTGAGGCGGATAGTTTTTCCCCCTCTGCAAACCGAAAGAGTTCCGGATATTCGAGACATTCTCTTACGGTGGATATGTCGAGGCTTTGACGGTACAGGGTTGTCATATTCCCCAGAATGCCGCTTACCCATGTGGTAAAGCCGTTGACCGCCGAAAAATAAAGGAGGAATGCGGATACGCTCAGACCGTCTGTCAATACCAAACGAATCAAAAAAACATACGCAAGGCCATTTCGCAGAAACGCCAGCACCAGGTCCAGGAGGCTTCCCCAAAGGCAAATATTGTTCGCACGGCGATGAAAAGCGGTAAATGCCGTCATGGCTTTGTCGCTGATTTCCTGAATCCACGGCTTCATGCCAAAGATGCGGATGTCTTTGGCGGCCGTGTGGTTCCGAGCCTGACCAACTTGATACCAAAGTTTGGCGGATATTTCGCCCTCTTCTTCGCGATGCCGGTATCCGTAGCCGGACAGCCGTTTATTCACAAAATAGCCCACTACGCCCGTCAGCAAAATGACCATCATCAGCCATAAGTCCAGCGATACCAGCAAAAACAAATAAATGATAAAACCGATCCCATTTTGCAGAAGCTGCGTGAGGGTCTCCCATATGGCTTCGGTTGCCTCTCGGTTGGTGCTTATAGCCTGTTTTGATTTGGAACACAGTTTAATAAATGTTTCATCTATCAGATTGGGATAAGAGGTGGTGCAGGCTTTTTTATTTAATGCTGCAATTACCGCTCGCCGCACGGTAATCCTACCGTATAGGCTATTGGTATTCACATAGGAAGTTGCGGCGGAACAAAACATGATCAGCGCTACAAACGTCAAAATGGTGGCAATCAGCTCTGTAAACGATGCCCGCCGTTCCACAACCGACAATATGGACGGCGAAACATACAGGTTGACCAGATTGCCCGCTACGGTAAGACAGACCTGCAACAGGCACAAGACCAAAACCTTTTTTTCTTTTTCGCGCCACGCAAGCTCTATCATGTACGCGGAACACTGCCACATGGTATACTTGGGCTTTGCGTTCTTTTCTTTTTTCAAAATTCCCACCCCTCTCTGTGCTCCAGTTTAACATGCGGCGCCTCGAAATGACTTTTTGGGGATCAATCGTGGTTTACGGGTGACGAACAGCATCATTTTTGCGGGATGAGTATTTCGGTGGTAAAGGCGCCGTCCTCACTGTTTCGGTTGATATATCCGTCCAGACGCTCAATAATGGTATCGATGCGGATACAGCCGAACCCGTGCCCCTCTCCTTTGGTGGATTGGAATCTTCCGTTGCGTTTTATTTGCTTTTTCGCGGCGGTAAAATTGGTCATGGACATATAAAGCTGCGTGTTTTTCATGTCCATATAAATGCGGATCAGCCGCTTTTCTTCCGGCAGCGCGAGGCTGGCCTCGATCGCATTATCAAAAAGATTGCCGATAATCACGCATAAATCCAGTTCCGAAGTTTTCAGAGCAAGCGGGATATATACATCCGCTTTCACCGGGACATTTCTGGATTTGGCAAGAGAAATTTTACTGTTAAGGATGGCGTCCGCCATTGGGTTGCCGGTTTTAACGACGGGTTCTACGGTGGTTAAATCCGTCTCCAATTCATCCAGGTAAGTCTGGATTGCGGCCATATCTCCGGTTGCCGCATAGGCTTTCATGATCTGGATATGATTCCGATAGTCGTGACGCCAACCGCGCATTTGTCTGTACATATTCTCCACTTCGGTATAATGCGTGGCAATCAGTTCCCTCTGATAGGCGGCGAGGCGTTTATCCATTTGTTTTGAAAAAAATTTCATAGCAGCCTCCGTTATGTATGGGCTATAAACGCTTGGATCAATGGGCCGTATTGCCCTCTGGGCAGTGGGATGACCGTGCCATTGGAAAGAAAAACGCGGTCTTTCGTGATTTTATCAATATAAGTGAGATTCAATAGATAAGAGCGCCCCATTCGGTAAAACCGTTCGTCGAGGTCCCGTTCAAATTCACCCAGGGTCTTTTTTATGGTGTAGTCCTTTTTCGCATGAACCGTCACATAGTTTTGCCGCACCTCGAGATATTGGATCTCGTAAACCGGAATCCTAAACATTTCTCCCGCCACCGATAGAAACAGCGATTTTTCGTTCTTTTTGATTTTTATTGCGGCATGATCCAGTACACTTTCGAGTTTTTCGGAAGAAACAGGTTTTATCAGATAATGCAGCGCCGCGACCTCATACCCCTCGGCTATATAATCCGAGTACCCCGTGGTAAAGACGATCTGCACCGCGTCGTTTTCCCGGCGGATTCTCTTGGCAAGGTCAACGCCGTTCATGGAGGGCATCTCAATGTCCAGCAACAGGATATCGAAGTTCTTCTGTTCCGCATAATGAAACAAAAAGGCTTCTGCGGATGGAAATGCATGGATGTCGACCGTGGCGTTGACGCGCACAGCCCATTTTTTGATGAGGGAAGTGAGATATTGGATATCCGGTTCCATGTCGTCACAGATGGCAATGGTATATTTCATACCGACTCTCTCCCTTCAAGCGCACTCCTCTGTTCAACCGAATAGGGGCGGATATACGCCCGCCGCATACATTTGAAATGTGTGGTACAAAAAACAGCCGCAATACGGGTATGATTGATTTTCACAAAATACCCCTTGTTCATTCCTTATAGAATATCATAAATGCCCATGTAATTCAAATTCAGGAGAGGGTCTTTCACAAATACAACATTTGGAACCGAAAGCTCCCCGGACCGGCCGAGCGGTTCGGGGAGCTATCTCCATCAACATTTTGGTTTAGGAGGCGGACAATGAAAGGAGTGCTGCCATGTCTCTCATCCGTCCTAGGGGGCAAAAGAGGTTTATAAGGTTTTGGGTCTGCAACCTCCATGCTTCCCCGGCGTTTTTGAGCCCTGCCCATTGGATTAGTCCGGTTCCGGAAGGGCCATTTCCTTCAGTTCGGTCATGAATTCCTCATAGAATACGCCCAGTTCCCCGATATACCGAGGTTTCCATGGTTTGTTGCGTCCGCAATAGTGAATGAACACCGTGTTTTGCCGCACCCAGCTGAGATCAAGCCTCTCTTCCCCGGCGGAACGGGGCCGCATGCGGCAGGAATGGTAGAATTTCTCCCCCAGGTTATAGCGGAGCGCATCCAGAAGGAGAATCCGATCCCCATACAGAGAGCTGATGACATCCTGATCGGGCAGTAGCAGATTCCGATGATGTGTGAGCCATTCCTGTACGGTTTCAGGCTTTTGTTCCCGCCTGAGCAAGGACAGATTCAAAAGCATCACCCCTGAATTGATATACGGGGCGTCGTTTTTCATCCCTAAGCGCCGTGCATTAAACCTGCGCAGGGAAGCATGGACATGGGAGCAGGCGGCAAACAGGGCATCCCCCATGGGAAGAAAGGGCAGTTCCCCGAGCGGGTTGATCGCCAGCACATCCGGATCGAGATAGAGCACCCGGTCCAGTTCGCCCGGCAACACTTGGGCGGCGAAAATGCGATAATACATCTCGCGGGGATAGCGGCTGGTGGTGGGGGCTTCGTCCAGTCCGCCGCCGCTGATCCGCAACTCTTCAATCGTCATTCGGCACCCGTCCACCGCCCGACGCACGGTGTCCAGTTCGGTCTGCGTCAGGGAGGAGTGAAGGACAAACACACGAAAATCCCGTTCCGGGTTCCGGGCCGACAGGGAGCGCAGCATCACGCACAGAGGGCGGAGATATCCCGCATCCAATGTGACGAGTATGGCGACGGGTTTCAAGGGGGAGGGGGAGGGATCCATGAGGCCAATCTCCTTCTCTATTAACATGCAGTCAACGTTTTCGGCGGCGTGTCTGAAACAGCAGCACGCCGCCCACCGCAAGGGCCAGCAGATAACCGATCCATGCCGGCAGCGGAAGCCCCCAGAAGCGGGGCCCGGGATCGAAGGCGGAAAGCAGGCTCGCGCCGATGATCAGAGCGGCGTCGATTAAGGCGAGAACCAGTTTGTTCATCCTTCGGTCGGCGGCCTTCAGAGGGTCGGTCGAGCCGGTCAGTTCCACATAGAGTTTGGTCTGACCCTTAAGGGTATTTTTCAGCAGGTCGGACATTTGGGAGGGAATATCGAGTGCCTTACGGCCGGAGGCCAACAGGGCCCTGGCGCCGCTTTCCATTTCCTTTTTGATGTCGAGGGAAGCGAAGGCTCCGCCCGCGATGTGGTTGTGCATGATCGTGATGATCTGAATGTCGGGGCTGATGCGGGCCAGAACACCTTGAATCGTGACGATGCCCCGGGCTAACATGGACAGGCCTTTTGGCATGGAGATACCATGGCTCTCCGCCAGAGATAAAAGCTCCTGCATCAGCTGCGCCAAGTCGATTTCCGCCATGCTCATACCGGCGTATTTCGATAGAAAATCGTCGATGTCTGCGTAAAGGCGGGCGTGATCCACCCGTCCACTGTGAACCCCCAGCGTCAACAGCACCTCTTTGAGCGTTCCGGCGTCGTATTGCGCCATGGCCCGTACCGCGGTTTTCAGAAGTTCGCGGTCCTTATCAGTCAGGCGGCCCATCATGCCGAGATCCAGCCAAATGATTTTGCCGTCCCGTATTCGCAGATTGCCCGGATGAGGATCAGCATGAAAAAAAGCCTGGTCCAAAATCTGCCGGACATAGTTTTCAGCCAGCTTTTCCCCGATTTCGTCGGGGTCATATCCCTCCCGCCGGAGCCGGCCGATATCGTCGATGGGGATACCGTCGATATATTCCATCATCAGGGCGCGCGAGGTGGTGTAACGGTGCTCCACCCGGGGACAGGAAACATACGCGATGCCGGCGTTTCCCTCCCGGAACTCATCCATATGACGGGCTTCCAGCAGAAAGTCCATCTCTTCCTGTGCCACGGCCCACATCTCGTCGAGTACCATGCCAAAGTCGATAACCCCACCGATGCCGCCGGCCCGTTGGAGGATACGGGAGGCCCTGCGCAGAAGCGCGATATCCCGCGCCATCGTGTCCCGGATACCGGGGCGCTGCACCTTCACCGCAACCTTGGTGCCATCCCGCCGCACAGCTGTGTGAACCTGGGCGATTGAGGCAGAACCGAGGGGCGTTTCATTGAAGGATAAAAAGAGGGATTTCATCGCAACGCCGTATTCCCTCTCAATCACTTTTTGAACCTCATCAAAGGGAATAGGGGTTACGTCCGTCCGCAGAAGCGTGAGTTCCTGACAGTATTCCGCCGGGAGCATGTCCTGCCGCATGGAGAGGATTTGTCCCAGCTTGACAAAGGTGGGGCCGAGATCCTGGATAATCAGGCGCAGTTTGACCGGGGTCAGGCCGCGCAGAATATCATGCCGGGCGAGAACTCCCAGGATTTCCCGCAGGCGGTGGCGTTTTTCTGGATCAGGTTTCCGCTTGTCCATTGGCTTCCTCCACGGTCTCCATCGCCGCAAGCTTGGCTTTTAAGGCGGCGAGATCGTCCCGGCTCATGTGGTCAAGGCTGCGCAGCAAAAGGTCCATATCGGCGCCCGAATCATCCGGCTTTGGCCGGGATGCGGATGCCGCAGGGTTCCGGCGGTGCAGCTCTTCGTTGAGCACCCGCCCCTGCTCCACCGTCAGACGGCCTTTTTCCACCAGTTCGGTTAGGAGTTCTTTCGCCTTCTCAGCCGTTATGGAGGCCATGCCGATCCCGGCGAGAAGCACGGTTTTGAAATCTTCGCTCAGATGATCCTGCATATTTCAACCTCGATTCTATGGGGGGTTCTGTCGCTGTTATCCGTTATCATTATAGCCCGATTTCGGAAAAACGGATGAAGGATTTATGAACGCGGGAGAAAGGAGCGCAACCCCTCCTTGCGGATGAACGGAAGGAATGGTATACTGAACACCGAAACGGCTAAACGCCGGATAACGCCGGAGGCTGGCGTTCTCCGGCCATGGGGAGGAAAACCGAATTGGAAGGCATTGCAGCCCGTATTCTGGTGGTGGAGGACGACGCCGATATCAACCGTTTGCTGACCACCCTGTTATCCAAAGAGGGGTATACCGTCATCTCCGCCTATTCCGGCAGTGAGGCGGGTATGCGTCTGGAAGCCGAACGCTATGATTTGATTCTGCTCGATCTAATGCTCCCCGGATTGACGGGGGAGGAGCTGCTGGCAACCATCCGGGAAAAGTATGTGATGCCGGTCATCGTGCTGTCTGCGAAAGGACGGGAGGACAAGCTCCGGGTTTTGGCGGAGGGAGCAGATGACTTTATCTCCAAGCCGTTTGACATCGAGGATGTCAAGGCCCGTGTGGCGGCCCAGCTCCGCCGGTACACCCGTTTCACGCCAGCCCAGCCGCAAGAGGAGAAACCTTTACGGTTTAAGGAACTGGTCCTCGATCCGGAAGGGCGGCAGGTGACGGTGAAAGGCCGGGAGGTTTCCCTAACCGTCCGGGAATACGGATTACTGTATTTGCTGCTCTCCCACCCCAAAAAAGTGTTCACCCGTGCCAATCTGTTTGAATCGGTCTGGGAGGACCCCTATATCGGGGACGACAATACGGTCAACGTGCATATCAGCAATTTGCGCGCCAAATTGGCGGCGGCTGATCCGGACAACGGCTATATCAAAACCGTATGGGGAATTGGGTTCAAGATGCAGGAGGAATGAATGCACACCGGCGGACGGGAAGGTTCCCGTCCGCTTTTTGCCGGGGTACGGAATGAAAGCCCGGATGAAGCCGATTGAAGAAGGGCCGCCGGCCGCCGGAAACACCCTTTAGAGTTTCTTTAGATTTCCTTTAAGGCTTTTTGAAAGCAGGAGGATATACTGAGGCCAATCTCAGATGGAAGGATGGACAGTATGACGGACAATGTGCTGGTCACACGGGAACTATGCAAACGGTATGGTTCCGCGCTGGCGGTGAACCATGTGAATCTGCGGGTGGAACGCGGGCAGATTTACGGATTGGTTGGAAAAAATGGGGCGGGAAAGACCACCCTGATGCGGATGATTACCTCACAAAGCAGCCCGACCTCAGGGGAGATCGAGTTGTTCGGGACGTCCGATCCGCACAGTGCCGGCCGTATGCGGGAGCGGATGGGTGCGGTGATTGAAACCCCGAGCTTTTATCCCTTTCTGACGGCAGAGCAGAATCTGGAGTATTACCGGCTGCAGCGCGGGATCGCGGGCCGGGACTGTATTCGGGAGGCTTTGCGTCTTGTCGGCCTGAGCGACACCAAGAATAAAAAGTTCAAGCAGTTTTCCTTGGGAATGAAACAGCGTTTGGGATTGGCCCTGGCCATACTGGGAAGCCCGGATCTCCTTCTTTTGGACGAACCAATCAATGGGCTGGATCCCATGGGAATTGTGCAGTTCCGGGATCTGCTGCTTCGCCTGAACGCCGAACGGCAAATCACCATTTTGATTTCCAGCCATATCCTCAGCGAGCTTGCCAATCTCGCAACCCATTACGGATTTATCGACGGCGGCCGGATGCTGCAGCAGATCTCGGCAAAGGATATCGAGGAGTGCTGCCGGGAATGCCTGGAATTGACGGTGGACGATGCCCCGAAAGCGGCCGTGTCGCTGGAAAGCCGCCTGCACTGCTCTTCGTATGAGATTCTCCCGGAAAACCGCATTCGGATTTATGCGTTTCTGGAAGAGCCGGTGAAGGTGACGGCGGCGCTGACTGAAGACGGCGTACAGGTACAGACGATCAATACCCGAGGAACCAATTTGGAGGACTACTTCCTCCAGCTTTTAAGCCGTTCAAACCCGGATGGGGACGAAAGGAGGCCCGCGTGATGCTCCGCGTAATCAAAAGCGAACTGTACAAAACCTGCCACCGTATGTATCCTTATGTATTTACCGGCGTGATAGTGGCTCTCGGCCTTTTGCTGGTTTTTCTCTTCGCCTTTACCAATACCCAGATTCCAATCGAAGATCAGATTGGCTTTGACGGCTTGATTGCGTTTACCGTGTCCATGCTGTCGCTGGGCCTTTATTTGACGGTGGCTTTTGTGGATATGGTGTTTTCGGAAGAATATAAGAATCAGACGATGAAGAATCCTCTGGCTTTCGGCGTGCCCCGGGCAAGCCTTTATTTGGGCAAGCTGGCCGCAGAACTGCTGGTGGCGGTCGTCAGCCTTCTGGCCATCCTGGGCATCATTTTAGGGGTAGGGGCCCTGCTGCTGGGGCCTGTACACCCGGTATCGTTTTGGGAATTGTTTATGAATATCGGCCAACGTCTGCTGGTCTCCCTGCCTTTGTGGATCGGCGCCCTGTCCTTCGGCAATATGCTGGCTTTCCATTGCAAAAGCAGTACGCTGTATACCCTGTTTTTCGTCGGATTTTTTGGCCTTCTGCCCCCTATCTTACAGTTTGCGTCCTCCTATTATCCAGTCCTGGGAGAAGTATCCTTATGGCTGATGACACCACTGTTCGATCAGTTCGCCTCTGCCGGCCTGTCCAATGAGCTCATTCTGCGCAGTGTTGTCACGGGCGCCGCATATCTAATCGGCAGCACCTTGATCGGGCTGGTGTTTTATCAAAGAAAAGAAATTCATTGATCCGATCTCCCGGTGGTTCTCAAATCCGGGAGGGAGTGGAGGCGGTTCCGCCTGGCCAGGACATCCTTCCCGGACTTTCCAATCCGGGAAGGATGTGTTATACTGAGAAACAAAAGAGGGGGGAAGACAATGGGGCCCGCCGGATGGATCATCGCCGCGCTGACGATTCTGCTTGCCGCGAGCGTTGCCGCGCTGATATTGTATAGACACAATCTGCACAAGGCGCGGCTGTCGCTGGAGGAACTGCGGCGGATCCGGACCAACCAGCGGCTCAAATTGAAGGTCCCCGACCGGGAGCTGGAACGCCTGCTGGAAGAAATTAACGCCCTGCTCGATGACCGGCAGGCAAACGACAGCCTGCATCTGAGGCAGGAACAGCAGCGACGGCTGGAAATTGCCAACATCTCTCACGACCTGCGCACCCCCTTGACCTCCATTCTCGGTTATTTGCAAATCCTCAAATCGGAGGATGTTGGTCCGCAGGAGCGCCGGGAGTATCTTGAGATTGTCGAGAACCGTGCCAATGCCCTCAAAGCCCTGATCACGGGTTTTTACGACCTGTCCTGTCTGGAGGCGGGCGGCTATACCCTCGCACAGGAGCCGGTAGCGATTGGTCCTGTTTTATACGAGTTGGCAGCGGCCTTTTATGCCGATTTCCATGAATCCGGACGTAAGGCGGCGCTCGATATCGCCGAGAACCTGTCTCCCATCTTGGGGGATCCGCAGGCGGTACTGCGTATCTATACCAACCTGTTTCAAAATGCCATCAAACATGGAACGGGGGACTTGTATATCCGGGTTTTTCAAGAAGAGGACCTTGTCGTCACCTGTTTTACCAATTTGGCACCGGGGCTTCTGCCTCAGGATGTGGAGCATCTGTTTGACCGGTTTTTTACAGCCGACAAAATGCGGACCGGGCAAGACACGGGGCTGGGGCTGGCGATTGTTCATCGCCTGGCGGTGCAGATGGGGGGAGAGACCGAAGCCTTGCTGCTTCAAAACAAACTCACCATCACCATCCGGTGGCCGGCGGCCAAATCATCGCAAGGGCGGCGTTAGTATTCTTTGGCGGACAAGCGGAGCAACTGCTCGTAATCGTCGTCCCTGGCGGCTTTGTTACGGCCTTCTTTTCCGCACTTCGTACAGCGGAAGAGGATGACATATCCTTTTTTGGGGGAGATTTCAAGTCCCACCGGCTGCATCAGGCCCCGGCAGGGGTTTTGCCGGTCTCCGGGATTCAAATCCACATGCAGGGAATAGAGACAATAGGGACAATGGTTACGGGAAGTATAACCCAGCGGTCCGACAAAGCGGCCGCAATGTCCGCAGGTAAATCCCTGGTCGTTTTTCACGAAGCGGCGGTTTTCCATGACTGTACCTCCCTGTGGAATATCTTTTAGTATAAAGAAAGACCTTCCCAAGTTCAAGCAAAAGATACGGGGGAAATGCCTGGGATGGACCTTGCCCGGCACCCGAAGGAGAAGGGGCCTGGCATAACGGCCGTTTGTCCGGGAAAAGCGAAACCGCTCCGAAGTTCTTTTGAGCCTTGTCCGGAGGGAATGGATCTGCTATACTGGAACCAAAAAAAGGGGGAGAGCCGATGAAAAGCTACCGGAAGGAATTGTGGTTCCACCTGCCAACCCGAAGGGGGCTCGTCAACATCACGTCCCAGGTGCAGCAGGCGGTCAGGGACAGCGGTGTGCAGGAGGGTTTGGTGCTGGTCAATGCGATGAATATCACCGCCAGTGTCTTCATCAACGACGATGAAAGCGGCCTTCATCGGGATTTTGAGGCCTGGCTCGAAGATCTGGCCCCTGAGAAGCCTTACAGCCGTTATGCCCACAATGGGTATGAGGACAATGCGGATGCCCATCTGAAACGCACCGTTATGGGGCGGGAGGTTGTGGTTGCCATTACCGACGGCAAGCTGGATTTCGGAACGTGGGAACAGATTTTTTATTATGAGTTTGACGGAAAGCGGGATAAGCACGCTCTGGTCAAGATCATCGGGGAATAAGCCGATGGTGAACGGACCCTTACTCCATGGAAAGAAGGCAGAGGAATGGAATCCGTTACTTTAATCCTCTATCCGCCCTGTTCGACCTGCCGGAAGGCCAAGGCCTGGCTGTTGGATCAGGGGATTGCATTTGAAGAACGGTCTATCACACAGCAGCGCCCGACAGCGGACGAACTCCGGCTATGGAGCCGGGAAGCGGGGATCCCTCTCAAACGTTACTTCAACACGAGCGGTCTGCTGTACCGTTCCTTGAACTTGTCCCAGCGTCTGTCCGGCCTGAGCGAAGATGAACAGCTGGATTTGCTTGCATCGGACGGTATGCTGGTCCGCCGTCCGCTTTTGCTCGTCGGAAACCGGGCCCTGCCTGGATTCCGGCCGGACGAATGGACCGCTTTTTTACGGGGAACCGGCATACTCAAATAAAAAGGAGGAAGCGCAATGCCTTGTATCCAAACAAAAGTAAACGTCTCCATATCTCCCGAACAGGAAACCCGTTTGAAAACCGGTTTCGGCGAGCTGATGCCGATCCTGCGCAAAAGTGAGGACTGGCTGATGCTGACCTTTGAGGATCGCTGCCGTTTATACTTTAAGGGAGAAGACCGCCCCGCAGCCTTTGTGGAGGTCAAACTCTATGGCGCTGCCGGTCCCGATGCCTATGACCGGATGACGGCGGCCGTGACGGCGCTGCTCAACAAGGAACTGAACATCCCCTCTGAGCGGATTTATGTGAAATACGAAGAAGTGACGTATTGGGGCTATGACGGCAGCAATTTTTGATGGTACGATCTTTGGTCGCAGGCCCCCCTTCGGATACAACGAAAAAGTGCAGACAGCCTATCCCGGTGAAATTTCACCGGGATAGGCTGTTTTTGAAACTTTTGCACGTATCCATCCGAAAAGGCGTTTACCGGGAAGAAAACCACCCCCTCATCAGAATAGGACCATCGGAATTATGCACAGTTTAATAGTTAGCTTTGACTAATTTCGTCGGCAATTCTCCGAATCTGAGCGATCAGCCCTCTGACATTCCCCGAGGCCCTTGACAATTTGGGAAAATATGCGTATGATGTACGTGGTTAGTAAGAGCTAACTCTTACATATAAGGCGAATATCTTTGTGGTGAAATAGGGAAGGATGCAGGATGATGCCGCTGGCGCTTGCACAAATCGGTGAGGAAAACATTATCAGGAAGGTGGGAGGCAAGCCCGAGGTGAAAAAGCACTTGGAAAATCTCGGTTTTGTCGTGGGCGGAAATGTGACCGTGATCACCACTCTCGGCGGAAACATCATTGTCAACGTCAAGGAGTCCCGGGTGGCGATCAGCAAGGAAATGGCGCAAAAAATCATGATAGGATGATTTTGCCTATATGCGACGGGAGGAGGAAAACCGCATGAAAACACTCAAACAGGCTCGAATCGGCGATACGGTCAGGGTTGTCAGGCTTCATGGTGAAGGAGCTGTCAAACGGCGTATCATGGACATGGGGATTACCAAAGGGGTCGATGTTCATGTTCGCAAGGTGGCGCCTTTAGGCGATCCGGTCGAAGTGACGGTCCGCGGCTATGAGCTGTCGATCCGAAAGGCGGATGCGGACATGATCGAGGTCATATGACCGGAGAGAGGGAGGACCCTCCTCTTTTTTTGGAGGGCGGTTAGTCGCGCCTTACCCGGCGCTTCCGATGTGAGGAAAGAGAGGAATATCCTATGGAGTTACGAATTGCCTTAGCGGGCAACCCCAACAGCGGGAAAACAACCCTGTTCAACGCGCTCACCGGCTCAAATCAATTTGTGGGAAACTGGCCGGGCGTTACCGTCGAAAAAAAAGAAGGGAAACTTAAAAAATTCGACGGTGTCACCATCACCGACCTGCCCGGAATTTATTCGCTTTCTCCCTATACACTGGAGGAAGTGGTGGCCCGCAATTATTTGATTGTGGAACGGCCGGATGCGATCCTAAACATTGTTGACGGCACCAATCTGGAAAGAAATCTGTATTTGACCACTCAGCTCACCGAACTGGGGATTCCGGTTGTCGTCGCCATCAACATGATGGACGTGGTGAAAAAGAACGGCGACAAAATCGAGGTGGCGGAACTTTCCCGGGAACTCGGCTGCCCCATTATAGAGATCTCGGCCCTCAAGGGTACCGGTATCCATGAAGCCGCCCGAGCGGCGGTGGAGGCCGCGAAGTCGGGCAAAACCGTACCGATGCACACCTTCTCCGGGGCGGTGGAACACGCCCTGGCCCATATCGAGGAAGCGGCTGTACATGACATGCCGGCTGAACAGCAGCGGTGGTATGCCATCAAAATCTTTGAAAGAGACGACAAGGTTCTGGCCCAGTTGGGGCTGGACCGGGATGTCATGGACCATATCGAGCAGGATATCCGGGCGGCGGAAGAAGAGTGCGACGACGATGCCGAGAGTATTATAACGAACGAGCGCTACCTTTACATCGCTTCTTTGCTGAAAGGGTGCTACAGAAAGAAAAGCGCCGGCAAACTGTCCACTTCGGACAAGATTGATAAGGTTGTCACCAACCGGTGGGCGGCATTGCCGATATTCGCGGTTGTCATGTTTATCGTCTATTATGTCTCGGTGACCACCGTAGGTACCTGGGCGACCGACTGGGCCAATGACGGCGTGTTTGGAGAAGGCTGGCATTTGTTTAGCATCGGGTCTTCCGCTTATGAGGAAGCGGCGGAGGCTTATGTGGAGCCGGGCGCTGTCGTGGAGGCGTTTGAATCGGCGGCGGCAGAAGCCGGAGCTGTGGACGAGGAGGCTTCCAGCGACGAAGAGATCGTCCTGATCCCGGAGGCGGCGGCCTCTCTTGCCACCACCGCTTATCTGTATGACGATGAGGGCAACGTCGAGAAAGAAATTCCCGTTACCTATGCTTCCTATCTGGAGGCGGCCGAGATCGAGGAGCCGGATCCGGCGGATTATGGCGTATGGGTTCCCGGTATCCCGGTTCTGATTTCGAACGGCCTGACCGCGATTCACTGCGCAGACTGGCTTCAGGGGCTGATCCTGGACGGCATTGTCGGGGGCGTCGGCGCGGTATTGGGTTTTGTTCCCCAGATGTTGGTGCTTTTCCTGTTTCTGGCATTTCTCGAAAGCTGCGGCTATATGGCGCGTATCGCTTTTGTCATGGACCGTATCTTCCGCAAATTCGGGCTGTCGGGCAAGTCGTTTATTCCCATGCTCATCGGGACAGGATGCGGCATCCCGGGGGTTATGGCGTCCCGCACCATTGAAAACGAGCGGGACCGCCGCATGACGATCATGACGACCACCTTCATTCCCTGCGGAGCCAAGCTGCCGATCATCGCCCTGATCGCCGGTGCGCTGTTTGGCGGCGCCTGGTGGGTGGCGCCCAGTGCCTATTTTGTCGGCATCGCGGCGATCATCGTGTCCGGCATTATGCTGAAAAAGACCAGAATGTTCGCAGGGGATCCCGCGCCCTTTGTCATGGAACTCCCGGCCTATCACCTGCCCACCGTCGGCAACGTACTGCGTTCGATGTGGGAGCGGGCCTGGTCTTTCATCAAAAAGGCGGGAACCGTCATCCTGCTGTCCGCCATCCTGCTCTGGTTCCTTCAGGCTTTCGGGTTTGAAAACGGCAGCTTTGGCATGGTGACGGATCTCAACAACTCCATTCTGGCTGTCATCGGGAGCGCCATCGAGTGGATCTTTATCCCGCTCGGCTGGGGCGAATGGCAGAGTGCTGTTGCGACGATCACCGGCCTGATAGCCAAAGAAAATGTTGTCGGCACCTTCGGCGTCCTTTTCGGAGGGTTTGACGAGGTGGCGGAAAACGGCTGGCAGATTTGGGCGAATATGCGCGAAGTTTTCACCCCTCTCTCTGCGTACTCTTTCTTGATCTTCAATTTGCTCTGCGCTCCCTGCTTTGCGGCGATGGGCGCGATCAAACGGGAGATGAACTCGGCCAAGTGGACCTTCTTTGCCATCGGCTATCAGTGCCTCTTCGCCTATGCGGTTTCTCTGGTGGTGTATCAGCTCGGCATGTTGTTTACGGGGCATGGCAACGTCCTCGGCTCCATTGTCGCTTTCGCGATTGTGGCGCTGGTCCTTTACCTGCTGTTCCGCCCGTATAAAGAAGCCGAAAGGCTTTCCAAGCCCGTAAAAATCAAAGAGTGAGTTAGCCCGATAGGGGGGATTGCGAATGTGGACCTGGATACTGAATAATGGCGCGACCTTGCTGGTGGGCGTTCTTTTGCTTGCGGTGGTTGCGGCGATACTCGTGTACATGGTCAGAAACAAAAAGAAGGGGAAATCCTCCTGCGGCAGCAGCTGCTCGAATTGTCCGATGGGCGGCAAATGTCATCAGAAAAAGTGAGGGGAACGGGAGGCGCAGGGCATCTGCCGGCGTCTCCCGTACTTTATCGGCGGAGGGATAGGATATGGCGGAACAGGGATCGTCCATCACCGCTTCCACGATCCGGTATCTTCTGATCCTGGGGAAGCTGGACCGGGGAGAACGCGGTATCCGCTGTGTACGCATCGCGGAACAACTAGGCCTATCAAAGCCGAGCGTCCATCGAATGATGGAAGGCCTTTGCCAGAGGCAATGGATTCAAAAAAGCCGGTACGGCACCGTCAGCCTGACAGAAAATGGGCGTTTGGTCGCCGAACGGTACGGAAGATGCGCGCAAGCCGCCCGCCTGTATTTCGATGCGGTTTTGCCGCCGGACAGCGATTTGGACGGTATCACCTGTGCTTTTCTCGCACAGATTCCCATGGATCGTGTGGAGGCGGTGTATGGGAGGATCCGCAGCCGGCTGGCGGATTTCAAGCCCTCGGGTTGATCGAACCCTGGTATTAAGCCCCGTTTGGGTACGCTTTGCAGGAAGCGGCGTCCAAACGGGGTCTTTTCAGTGCGGCAATAGGATCAACCGGCGGGTTTTCATGTGGGAGCGTATCCCGGTGTGGACAAAATAGAAACAACCTCTCCTTATTTGGCATAGACTGGAGCAAAGACATAAAGGAGAGTGAAGCTTGTGACAACCGTATATAAAATTTTTATTGATCAGGGACATAATCCGCAAAATCCCAATGCGGGAGCCGAGGCAAATGGACTTCGTGAACAGGACATCACATATGAGGTGGGAATACGTCTGGCCGAACTGCTTCGGGAAAATCCGCGCTTTGAAGTGCGGCTGTCCCGGAATTCCCCGACTGAGCAGCTGGGCACGAGCAATGCGACCAGTCTGGCCGCCCGTGTAAACGCCGCCAATAGCTGGGGGGCGGATTATTTTATCAGCCTGCACTGCAATGCGAGCCCTATCACGGAGGCAAGCGGCAGTGAAGCCTATGTATACAGCATCGGCAGCGCCGCCTATTATTTGGGTGAGCAGATTCTGGCCGGGCTGAACTACACGACGGGTCTACCCAACCGAGGGGTGCGCGCCAACCCGAATTTGTATGTTCTGCGCCGCACCAGGATGCCGGCTGTATTGGTGGAAATGGGTTTTTTGACCAATCCATACGATGCGGAACTGCTATCATCCGATCCTCAGAGCTTTGCCCGTGGAATTTATGACGGTATTCTGGATTACTTGGACATTCTGTGACGCATAATAGACGATCATTTGCACAGGCTATGGGTATAGGCATAAAAAGAAATCGAGGACAATGAAAATGGAAAAACCATCGAAAGATCAAAAACGCAATAAAAAATCGAGCGGCAACAATCAATGGACCAATCCCCATGCCGCTTTGCGCCCTGACAATCGCGAACGCCGGGACGGTCCGGGGGGCGAATGACCGCCTGTTGCCCATAAGGATACCGGTGGTACGGCCGGCCGCATACGCCATGCGGCCGGCCGTTGCTTACGGCGATTTGAAGGCATCTTGATGGGGCCTGTACAGAAGTGAAATGGCTGTGTTTTATAATCGTTTCACATCCTGATGCTTATTCAGAGCATCTATTTTGGCCTAATGGCATTCCGGTTGCGTTCCGTCCTCCGGCTTTTTCAGATGGATCAGGCATAGGGCTATCCGAACCTCTTTTTCTGGGGATGTTCTTGATCCCCTATAACAGCTTATGCACAAGTGGACAAACTGTGTGCGGTTTTGTCGGTTTCTTGACAGGCGTCCATTTATGCCGTACTATGAAATAAAGAGGCTATTCCGTAGTTGTCATTCATTCCGCAGATGCCTGGAATGCGGGGAGACCGGACGAAAGCCGTCCGGTCTCCCCGTGCTTGTTTTTTTAAGACAATCAAAGAGAGGCGCAGGACATCACCCGTTGTGTTTTTTCATGAGATTCTCTGCACAGGATTTTAGTTCCTCGACCGTATTCATTTCAGGGCCGGACTGCGTGAGCGTCTCCTGGACAAACGGAGGCAGGGTGTTGAAATATTGCAGCATTTCCTGGTTTTTGCATACCGACGGTTGATTCTGTTTTTGTTCCATGGTCTTTTCCCTCCTCTCAGGCCCGCATGGTGAGATTTTGCACAAATTGTCGGATATCCTGTTCCGTACGGAATTCATCGGCGTGCGCGTTGATCTGCTCTTGTATCTCTTCCGGCAGCCGGCTGATGTCGTCAAACGGGTTGCCTCCCCGCGGATACGCTGAAATGCCCGGCCCGCTAAACGTATCTTGTCCCATTTGGCTCCCTCTTTCGTCTGTGAACTGGAAAAAGTCCATGCAGAGATCCGCATAGAATCCTTTCCACGGTTAGTGTGGACGGATTGAAAACGCGTAGGTACGGGAAACGCTGGATGACAAAATTTGATAAAAGAAAATTGTAATAGAAAGGGGAGAAGACGATGCTTTGTCCGGCGCAGGTAACAGCGGCGATCCGGCTGCTGGAAGAAAAGGGGTTTGAAGCCTATGCTGTAGGGGGCTGCGTGCGGGACAGCCTACTCGGGATTGCTCCCCACGACTGGGATGTTTGTACCACGGCATCAACGGACGCAATGCGGGCGGTTTTTTCCGATTTCCGCGTCGTTGAGACCGGGGCCTCCCACGGGACCTTGACAGTCATCCTGGATGGCCTTCCACTGGAAATCACAACGTATCGGGTGGACGGCCCTTATCATGACCACCGCCGTCCGGACAGCGTCCGTTTCACTTCCAGCCTTGCCGATGACCTGTCCCGTCGGGATTTTACCATAAACGCTATGGCCTGGCACCCGCAACGGGGATTACAGGATCCGTTCGGCGGACGAGCGGATCTGGAGAGCCGGCTTTTAAAAACAGTGGGGAAGCCTGATGAACGGTTTGAGGAGGATGCGCTGCGCCTGATGCGGGCCCTGCGTTTTGCCGCCGTTTATGAGCTGCAGATCGCTCCTTTGACCTCTGCGGCGCTGCACAGCAGGCGGGAGAAACTCCGTTTTGTAGCGGCGGAGCGTCTTTGTGCCGAACTCGACCGGCTGCTTGTCGCCCCTGGTGCGGCGCGCATCTTGACGGAATATGCGGATGTGCTGACGGTTTTTTTGCCTTTTATCGCGCCGATGGTCGGATTCCGGCAGTACAGCGTTTACCATCATCTCGATGTCTGGCGCCATACGGCTGCGAGCGTGAATGCCGGCATTTCGGATCGTCTCGTTCGCCTGGCCCTGTTATTCCACGATGCCGGAAAACCCGCTTGCTTCACCTTTGATGTGAAGGGACACGGCCATTTTTACGGCCATGCGGCTGTGAGCGCTGCCATTGCGGATAAGGCCCTTCGCGAATTAAAATATGACCGGAAAACCCGGGAAACGGTTGTCCGGCTGGTCAGGTACCACGATACGCCCATTCCCGCCGAACTACCCGCCGTCAAACGATGGCTCAGACGGCTGGGCGAAAAAGAATTCCGTCTCTTGCTCGAGGTGAGGCGGGGCGACGCCATGGGCCATGCGCCCTCCGTGGCAGCCGCTTCGCTGGACGGCGTGGAATCCCTGAGACAATGCCTTGAGCAGGTTCTTGCGGATGGGGCCTGTTTCTCGGTGCGGGACTTGGCGGTTGACGGCAACGATGCGATTGCCTGCGGAATTCCCGAGGGGCCGGAGATCGGAAATGCGCTGGCCGCTATGACAGAGCTGGTGATCGACGGGCGGCTTCCGAACGAGCGGGGGCCTTTGCTTCATTTTTTGCGCGGGCAGGCGGCAGACCGAGAAACCCCTTGATTATTGCCCGCAAAAAGGTTAAAATGATAGAGTTTGGAGACCAAACCGCGCTCCGGTTTTAGATGGAGGATCGGATCGTTGGAATCGGGGTTTCCAAAGGATGGGGGAGCCTGGGTTTGCAGAATTATATAGACGAAATCCAAAAGCGGCGGACTTTTGCCATTATCTCTCACCCCGACGCGGGGAAAACCACCCTGACTGAAAAACTGCTGCTGTACGGAGGCGCGATTCAGGCAGCCGGTATGGTCAAAGGGAAGAAATCCATGAAACATGCGGTCTCCGACTGGATGGAAATCGAAAAACAGCGTGGGATTTCCGTGACCTCCTCCGTCATGCAGTTTCATTATGAGGGGTATTGCATCAATATCCTCGATACCCCCGGCCACGAGGATTTTTCGGAGGATACGTACCGCACGCTGATGGCGGCCGATTCCGCGGTCATGGTGATCGACGGTTCCAAGGGGGTCGAAAAACAGACCATCAAGCTGTTTAAGGTCTGCGTGATGCGGGATATCCCCATCTTTACCTTTATCAATAAAATGGACCGGGAGGCGCGGGATCCATACGAACTGATGCAGGAAATCGAACAGGTGCTGGGGATCGCCACCTACCCGATCAACTGGCCCATCGGCTCCGGCAAGGATTTCAAAGGGGTGTACGAGCGGGATAAAGGGCGGGTACTTTCCTTTTCCTATAACGGAATCGGCCACGAGGCCGCAGCAGATGAGGCAGGGCTGGACGATCCTCAGCTCGAAGACCGGCTGGGTTCCGAACTTTACCACACGCTGCAGGACGACGTGGAACTGCTCGACGGCGCCGGCGGCGATTTTGACCTGGAAAAGGTGCGTCACGGCAAATTGTCTCCGGTGTTTTTTGGATCGGCGCTGACCAACTTTGGGGTGGAGCCATTCCTGGAGGATTTTCTAAAGATGACCACGCCGCCGCTGTCCCGTCATTCTTCGGCTGGGGATATTGACCCTTTCAGTCCGGATTTTTCCGCATTTGTCTTCAAGATTCAGGCCAATATGAATAAGGCCCATCGGGACCGGGTGGCATTCATGCGCATCTGTTCCGGCAGGTTTGAGAAAGGGCAGGAGGTTTTCCATGTTCAGGGAGGCAAGAAAATCCGCCTGTCGCAGCCGCAACAGATGATGGCGCAGGAACGTGAAATTGTGGACGAAGCCTATGCTGGGGATATTCTCGGCATTTTTGATCCGGGGATTTTTTCCATCGGAGACACTGTCTGTGCGCCGGGGAAGTCCTTTGCCTTTGAAGGGATTCCCACTTTTGCACCCGAGCATTTTTCCCTTGTCCGTCAGACTGATACCATGAAACGCAAGCAGTTTATCAAGGGGACTTCTCAGATCGCTCAGGAAGGCGCCATTCAGGTTTTTCAGGAACTGGGCGGCGGTATGGAGGAGGTCATCGTGGGTGTCGTGGGCACCTTGCAGTTTGACGTGTTTGAATACCGTTTGAAAAATGAATACGGCGTGGATATTCGAATAGAGGGACTGCCTTATCAATTTATCCGATGGATCGTCGGAGAGGATGTCGATGTCAAGGCGCTCGATCTGAGTTCCGATACCAAACGGGTGCAGGACATGCGGGGCCGTCCATTGTTGTTGTTTACCAATTCCTGGAACATTCAGTGGGCGCTCGACCATAATAAGGGCCTGGTTCTGGAGGAATTCAGCCGTTCATAAGGAGGATGGCGTTTATGAGTATCCAGATCTTCGGGAAATCCAAGTGTTTCGACACGGCCAAGGCGGAACGATACTTTAAGGAGCGGCGCATTCCTTACCAGCGGATCGACGTGGCAAAATACGGGATCAGCAAGGGGGAACTGCGCAGTGTCTGCACGGCTGTAGGGGGGCTTTCCCCTCTGATTGACGGCAAGGCAAAAGGCTCTGAAATGCTCCGCTATCTCGCTTATGAAGCGGATAAAGAGGAAAAACTGCTGGAAAACCCCAATCTGCTGCGGACCCCTATCGTTCGCAACGGAAAACAAGCCACAGTGGGATATTGTCCCGAAATTTGGGAGGAATGGCGGCAAAAAGGCTGACACAGATGGGTCCAAAGGGGGATAAAACGATGGTTCCGGACAAGACGCTGGATGGTATGGCGGCGCCTTTGCTCGAGTGGTACCGCCTGCATGCCCGGCCCTTGCCCTGGCGGGAGACCCCGTCTCCTTATCGGGTATGGGTGTCCGAAATCATGCTGCAGCAAACGCGTATTGAAACGGTCCTGCCTTACTTTGACCGCTTTATGGCAGCTCTTCCGGATGTGGCCGCTCTCGCCGGAGCGCCGGAGGAGCTCCTGCTCAAGCTGTGGGAAGGGCTGGGGTATTACAGCCGGGTGCGCAATATGCAAAAAGCCGCGCGAATCGTTATGGAGGAATATGGCGGCCGTATACCCGATCAGGTGGAGGCATTGCTCCGTCTTCCCGGGATCGGGGAGTATACCGCCGGGGCCGTGGCCTCAATTGCCTATGGACGAAGGGCGGCTGCCGTGGACGGCAACGTCCTGCGGGTGTTCGCCCGCCTGACAGCCTGTAGAGAGGATATACTCCGCCCGGCAGTGAAAAGGGCACTTTCAGGGTCGGTGTTGTCCCAAGTGCCGGGGGACAATCCCGGAGCTTTCAATCAGGCGGTGATGGAACTGGGGGAGACGGTTTGTCTGCCCAATACCGATCCGCGATGCAACGTTTGCCCGCTTCAGCCGTTGTGCCGAGGGACCGCCGAAGGGATCGCCCGGGAACTGCCTGTCCGTTCTCCAAAGAAGGCCAGGCGGATCGCGTATCGTTTGATTCTGGCGGTGGTGACGGAGGAAAACACTCCCCGCGTCCTGCTTCGCCGACGACCCTACAAAGGACTGCTGGCCGGCCTATGGGAATTGCCGGGGCTGGAACTGCCCGGCGAATCGAGTGACGGGCCCTTTTTGCGGGATATGGCGGAACAAGCGGCCTCGGTTTGGGGAATCCAGCCGGTTTCCGTACACGCTCTTGGCAAAGGCCGCCATATCTTTTCTCATGTGGAATGGCAGATGCAGGGAATGCTGTTGACGGCGCTTCCATTCGAGCCGCCTGCAGACTGCCGTCTTGTAACGGCGCGCGAGATGGCGGAGAACGTGGCTCTGCCCAGTGCTTTTCGCGCTTATGCCTCGCTTTTGCCCATACTGTTGGCTCCCAATGGGGACGGAGGAGGGCTGAATGCTGAATTAAGTAAAGGATGGGAAAATGCCATGAAGCGAAACGATTATCTGTCCTGGGACGAGTATTTTATGGGGATTGCCCTGCTGTCCGCCCAGCGCAGCAAGGATCCCGGCACCCAGGTGGGAGCCTGCATTGTCGGGGAGGATAACAAAATTCTGTCGGTCGGATACAACGGTATGCCGGCCGGATGCAGCGACGATATCATGCCCTGGGACCGGGAAGGAGAACCTTTAAAGACCAAATATTTCTATGTCTGTCATGCCGAGCTCAATGCCATCCTCAATCATGGACGCACCGGCTTGAAAGGGGCCAAACTTTACACCACGCTTTTCCCCTGTAACGAATGCGCCAAGGCTATTATTCAGTCGGGAATCCGTGAGGTGGTATATTTGCAGGATAAATACGCCGGCACCGATGCGGTTACGGCGTCCAAGCGGATGTTTGAATTGACAGGCGTCACCCTTCGCGCTTACACGCCGGGCCATAAACGGCTTGTTCTGGAGCTATAACGACAGTCAGGTATAAGGAGGCGGGCGTGTGCGAACGGTACTGATTACCGGGGCCTCAGGCGGTATCGGCCGCGCTGCGGCAAGGCTGTTTGCAAAGCAGGGGTATGCCGTGGCGGTGCATTACCACCAGTCCCGTCAGACGGCGGAGGATCTCGTACAGGAACTGAAAGCGGCCGGGGCCGACGCGCTCTTGGTTGGGGCGGATGTGTCAGACGATGGGGAAGTGGAGCGGATGGTCCGGCAGACGGAAGCCGCTTTTGGCGAGATTTCCGTCTTTATCCATAATGCGGGGATTGCCTCACAAAAACTTCTGACCGATTTGCCGCCGGGAGAATGGAGAACCCTGATGGGGGTCCATCTGGACGGCGCGTACTATGGATGCCGGCATGTGATTCCCGGCATGGTGCGCCGGAAACGAGGAAAAATCCTTTTTGTTTCCTCCATATGGGGGGTGATGGGGGCCTCCTGCGAGGCCGCCTATTCCGCCGCGAAAGCCGGGTTGATCGGGCTGACCAAAGCTCTTGCGAAGGAATTGGGCCCCTCCTCCATTCAGGTGAATTGTATCGCACCGGGAGTGATCGACACGGCCATGTGCGCCGGGCTGGATGAGGAAACCCGCCGTTCTCTCGCGGAACAGACCCCACTCGGGCGGTTGGGAACGCCGGAGGATGTTGCCTCGGCTTTATACTTTCTGGCCTCTCCCGAAGCCGCGTTTATCACCGGGCAGGTGCTTGGGGTAGATGGGGGTTTCGGCGTTTGACGGATGAAACCCGCATCTGTCCCAGTGGATTTGGGTGTCTAGCGGCTGCCTTCAATATGTAGAAAGCGCGGCAGCGCGTAGTACCAATGGGAGACCGCCCGGTTGTCGGCGTCCTCGCTGTGGGTGGCCACCAGCACATTATCGGGCGTGGGGGATTCCCCGACTGAAACGATCAACGCCGTATGTCCAAAGGTAGCGCCGTTGTCAAAGGACAACTGCATGACATCTCCGATTTGCAGCTGAGGCAGTTCGGCCGGCCATCCGTATGGGCCGGTTTTATCGTTGGTGGTGATAAAACGGTAGAAGGGTTGGACGCCGGTCCAGGCGGGAGCCCGGTTGTTCAGGGAAGCGTAATACCAGCCGAAAGTCGGCGTATAATTCATGGAAGCCCCTCCGGCGCGCAGGCATTGAGAGACAAAGTTGGTGCAGTCTCCCCCCATATCTGAAAAATCGCTGTAAGCTGGATTTCGACTGTAAGCCCATCGGTGTGCATAGGCGACCGCCTTTTCCCGGTCATAGCCATACATCTGGTCATCTCCGTCCTTTCTGCAGGAGAATGTTCGTTGTTCCATTTTATGCGGGCGAAAGGCGATTGGTTTCCGGCAACGGCGGCTATACTACCGTCGGGAAACGATATCCTGACAAAGGGGGCGGCCGGATGAGGCTTTGGCATGAGGATCTGCTATCCTTTCTGCCGCGGGCACAGTTGCTCGGGCAGCACCGGGAATGCTGTGCTCTCAGGGGCCTTTCATGGGGGAAAAAACACGCGGTGGTGGACTATGTGTTCTCTCACCCGCCCGAATATCTGATTGTGTATCATCTGAGGGTGATGATGGAGATGGCCCGCCGCGGTTACCGGGCCGAACCGAAATGGGCGTCTCCCCCATACCGGGGCCGCCGATGCAGTCCTTGGAGTATCAATGCGGCGCGGATAGCGGCGCTGGCCGGACGCCGGCCGGTCTATCCGGAGCATGACCGCCAATACCTTGAGGAATGCTTGGATAATCTGCGCAAAAAAGGAATCAGCCTGTCCATCGGTCAATCTGAATAAAGGAGCGATAGCCATGCAGGAAACGCAAAAAACTCGCGAGGAAATTCCGGAGGAATACAAGTGGAGAATGGAAGACATTTATCCGGATACGGCGGCCTGGGAAAGGGATTTTGCGTCGTTGCCGCCCAAAGGGGATCAGATCGCGGCGTATGCCGGACGATTGGGGGATGAGGACGCCCTGGTATCCTGCCTTCTTCTGGATGAAAAGCTGACCATGATTTTAGAAAAGGTGTACGGTTATGTCCGGATGCTGCAGGATCTGGACAACGCGTCTCCCACAGCGCAGTCGATGCAGGAGAGAGCGATGGCGCTGCTGTTTCAAATTCAGGAGAAAACCGCGTTTTTGCTTCCCGAACTGATCTCCCTCGATCCCGGCTGGCTGCGGGACGTGGTGGAACGGCGCCCGGAACTCCGGGATTTCCGTCATATGATTGACAACGTGATTCGATCCAGGACCCATGTTCTCTCTGCGAGAGAGGAGCAGATTCTCGCTATGGCGGCTCCGGCGCTCGATTCGATGGATCAGGCCTTTTCCATGATGGACAGCGTCGACCTCGGCCGTGGCGAAGTGACGGACGAGACCGGAAACCGTGTGAAGCTGACCGACGGCCTTTTTGCCCGAATGCGGGAAAGCCGGAACCGGCGGGTCAGGCAAGAGGCCTTTGAAGCCCTGCACGGTGCATTTCAGAAAATGGGCAACACCCTTGCGGCGCTTTATTCCGGGCAGGTAAAGGCGGATGTCTTTATAGCCCGGGTCCGGGGGTATGCAGACAGCCTGGATGCGGCGTTGTTCGCCGACGCCCTGCCCCGTTCCATCTATACCGGCCTAATCCAGTCTGTGCGGGCTGCACTGCCTTCCTATTACCGGTATTTGGAGCTGCGCCGCCAGTTGCTGGGGGTGGACCGGCTGCACATATACGATTGCTATGTGCCGGTGGTGGAGATGCCGGAGGTAGAATACACCTATGAAAAGGCCAAAGAAACGGTTATTAACCATCTCGCCCCGCTGGGGGAAGGGTATATCCGCGATTTGAAGGATTTGTTATCCGGGGGCAAGGTCGATGTCTATGAGACGCCGGGAAAAACCACCGGCGCCTATGCAACAGATGTGTACGGCGTACATCCGTATATGCTGCTCAACTTTGCCGGACAGCTTGGAGACGTTTTCACTCTGGCACACGAAGCCGGGCATTGTCTTCATACGCAGTATTCCAATACGCAGCCCTATGTTAACAAGGATTATCCAATTTTCCTCGCCGAGATCGCTTCCACGGTCAACGAGAACATCCTGATGCGGGGGATGATAGCCTGCTGCGACGTATCCAAAGAGGAAGGGCGCAAAGAAAAGGCGTTTCTGATCAATCGTTACCTTGAGGAATTTCGGGGAACCGTGTTTCGACAGACCATGTTTGCGGAATTTGAGTTGGAAGTTCACCGGATGGCCGAGGCAGGAGAGCCCCTGACTGCCGAAACGCTCTGCCACGTTTATCGGCAGCTTCTGGAGGTTTATTTCGGTCCGTCTGTGGTCATTGACGACTATATGGACTGGGAATGGGCGCGAATTCCGCATTTTTACCGGGCGTTTTATGTGTTTAAATATGCGACTGGCTTTTCCGCCGCCGCCGCGATCAGCCGAAGAATTCTGGACGGAGGAGAGGTCGGCCCGTATTTGGATTTCCTGCATGCGGGAGGCAGCGATTATCCGGCCAACACCCTCAAACGTGCCGGCGTGGACATGAGTACTCCGGCGCCGGTGGAGGAAGCCTTGCGGGAATTCACGGATTTAGTAGAGGAAATGGAACGCCTGTTGTAAGCAAGAGAACACCGTTTTATAACGGTAGAAAACCGGCACCTGGGGGATTGTGGACCGCCCCCGCTTGTAGGCAGTAGGGTATGCGCATACAAGCGGGGGCGGTCTTTACCGATATGGCATTATTCACCGACATGCCATTGATTAGTCGACTGTATGGCAAATAAGGCGCGGGGAAGGGGACTCAAATACGGTTGATTATTTCGGCCCGGCGTGGTACAATCGCCTGTAGTGTTGTCCAACTCACGCCGAAAGGGGGACCGATTCATGGAACCGAACAGCCTCGGAACGCCGACGGAGAAGGAGGCTTCTTCCTTGACGGCGCTTTGCTATGACATACTGGAAGTTCTGGTGGTGTCCCTGGCTTGTATCACGTTGATCTTCACTTTTATATTCCGTGTGGTTGGGGTGGAAGGCGGTTCCATGATGGATACGCTGTGCGATGGGGATCGTCTGATCCTCTGCCCCGTGCTGACCTCACCGGAACGGGGGGACATTGTGGTCATCAACCGTTACGCGGAGGATCCGCTAATCAAACGGGTGATCGGTGTGCAGGGGGATACCATCGAGGTGGATGAAACTCTCGGAAAGGTTAGACTGAACGGGGAACTTCTGGATGAGGCTTATATCCGCTATCCGACACCGGCCTACGATATGTCGGGGGCCGTCACGGTTCCGGAGGGGTATGTATTCGTCATGGGGGATCATCGAAACGATTCGCATGACAGCCGCAGCGAGGATATCGGCCTGGTTTCGGTGAACGACATTGTGGGACAAGCGGTATTCCGGATCTGGCCGTTGCGGCGCATCGGCGTTTTCTGAGGGGGAAATCAGCCTTGGACGAGATGCAGAATATACAATGGTTTCCGGGGCACATGACCCGGACACGCCGCCGTATACAGGCCTGTCTTCCCCTTATTGACGCTGTGGCCGAGGTGGTGGATGCGCGCATTCCGGTAAGTAGCCGCAACCCGGAGTTGGATACGCTCACGTCCGGGAAACCCCGGCTGGTGATACTCAACAAAGAGGATATGGCGGACGAGACGGCGACGGCCGGGTGGATGGATTGGTTCCGGGAACAGGGGACGGCCGTGATGGCGGCCGACTGCAAGGGAGGAAAAGGCGTCGGGCAGTTCATCCCTCTTTTGCGCCGTCTCCTGGCGGATAAGATTGCGCAATGGACGGCGAAAGGGATGCCTGGGCATCCGGTTCGGGTGCTGGTGGCCGGTATACCGAACAGCGGGAAGTCCTCTTTCATCAACCGTCTTGCAAAGGGGGGAAGGGCCAAGGTGGAGGACCGCCCCGGCGTTACCCGGGATCAGCGATGGTTCAACGCTGGGGGAGGGGTCGAGCTGCTGGATACCCCCGGTGTCCTCTGGCCCAAGTTTGAGGATCAGACGGTAGCGAGACGGCTTGCCTTTACGGGCGCCATCCGGGACCAGATTTTGGATGGAGAGGGCCTCGCCTGTGCCCTGCTCGATCTGCTGAGAGAGCGGTTTCCCGATGCCCTGCGGGGACGGTATCGTCTGGCCGGAGAACTGCCTTCGCCGGGGTATGTGCTGCTTGAAGAGATCGCGCGGCGCAGGGGGATGCTGATCGCGGGGGGAGAAGCGGATACCGAACGGGCGGCGACGATGCTGCTCGATGAATTCCGGGCCGGCAAGCTCGGCCGCATCACGCTGGAGCTTCCCCCGGACGATAAGCTGTAAAGGTGGGCTTGAATCATGCAGGAATATTCCGCAGACGCGGCGATGGAGAACGCGGGTTCGCGGCGCGTGGAGTCCCTTTATGAATGGATCGGAATGGCGGTCTCCTCCCTGATCGCCGTGGTGTTGATTTTTACCTTTCTTTTTCGCGTCGTGGGAGTGGATGGAGATTCCATGCAGAATACCCTGATGGACCGCGACCGGCTGCTCCTTTCGGTGTTGCCTCATACACCGCAGAGAGGGGATATCGTGGTCATCAGCCGCGACAACGGGGAGCCTCTGATCAAGCGGGTCATTGGCGTTGCCGGCGACACGATTGAAATCGACGAGGAACGGCATCAGGTCATCCTCAATGGAGAACGGCTCGAGGAACCTTATGTGGATTTTCCAACCCCTGCCTTTGATATGACCGGAGCGGTCGAAGTTCCGCAGGGGACAGTTTTTGTCATGGGGGATCACCGCGATAATTCTCATGACAGCCGTTGGCAGGATATAGGGCCGGTGCCGGTCGAACATATCGTGGGCCACGCTGTTTTAAGGCTTTGGCCTTTCAAATGGCTTGGTGATTCCTGAGAGAAAGGGGTATAGGGATGCAGTCGATGGAGCCGGCGGAAAAACACGTGCCGAAGGGTATCGACGGCGGCGAAAAGGAAAAAGCAGATGCGGTTGCCTCCTTGTATGAATGGATTGGAGCGGCGGTATTTTCGCTGATTGTCGTGGTTTTGGTATTTACCTTCTTCCTCCGGATTGTGGGAGTGGACGGCAAATCCATGCAGACGACCCTGATGGACCGCGACCGTTTGATTTTATCCGCTCTGCCGTATACGCCGGAGCGGGGCGATATCGTCGTGATTAACCGGTATACCCAAGATCCCTTGATTAAGCGGATCATCGGAGTAGCCGGCGACACCGTAGAGATTGACGGAGAAAGCCATCGGGTCAAACTCAACGGTGAGTTCCTGGAAGAGCCGTATATCCATGTGCCGACCTATCCGGAGGGGATGGAGGGCAAAACCATCATAATTCCTGAGGGGAAAGTGTTTGTTTTGGGGGACAACCGTGTCGCCTCGCTGGACAGCCGCGCGATTGGGTTGATCGACGTCGACGAGATCATGGGGAAAGCTGTGTATCGCATTTTCCCCTTCGACCGGATCGGCGCTTTGTAGAATGGAGTGGCAGGAGGCGGCGGGTTTGACCAACGTGGATTACGATCAGGCGATTCGGGACAGCGAGAGGGTCCGGTTTCTCTGCGGTGTGGATGAAGCGGGACGCGGACCCTTGGCCGGCCCGGTATACGCGGCGGCGGTGATCCTGTCGCCGGACCGGATTCCTGAAGGTCTGGACGATTCCAAGAGACTGTCGGAAAAAAAACGGGAGTTTTTGTACGACCGTATTATGGAGTCGGCGGCCGCCTGGTGCGTGGCGAGTGCGTCGGTGGAGGAGATCGAGCAGATCAATATCCTGCAGGCGACTTATCGGGCGATGCAGCGTGCCGTGGAGGGACTCACGCTCTGCCCCGATCTCGTTTTAATCGACGGAAATCGAAGACCGCCCGGATTGGCCGGACCGGTTCGAACGGTTGTCAAGGGGGACACCTTGTCGGCCAGCATAGCGGCGGCGTCTATTCTGGCCAAGGTCAGCCGGGACCGCTTGATGGCCGAGCTGGACCGCCAGTACCCCGAATATGCGTTTGCAAAGCATAAAGGGTATGGGACGGCCCTGCACATAGAACGGATTCGATGTTATGGGCCGTCGCCCGTCCATCGGCTCAGTTTTTTGAAAAAGATCGGGTGAATAGGGGGGAGACCGGATGGCGGCGGTATCGAAGGGGGCGGCGGGAGAAATCCTGGCCGCCCGTTTTCTGCGTGACAAAGGGTATACCTTGCTGGCGTCCAACTATCGCTGCCGTTTTGGCGAGATCGACATAATCGCGTCGGATGATACGTATATTGCCTTCGTAGAGGTGAAGGCACGCCGTGAAGGCGCGCTTTTTGCCCCCAGAGAGGCCGTCACCCCTTTGAAACAAAAGCGTCTTCTTCAGACCGCCTCTCTATATCTGATGCACCATCCCAGCCCGTTACAGCCCCGGTTTGATGTGATTGAGATCGTCACCGCTGCGGACAATCCCCTGCGCGCCGTGCAGCTCGATCACCTGATGGGCGCGTTTGAAAGCGGGGGGCTTGGCCGCGCATTTTGAAGGAGGAAACCCGATGAGGCTATTCGATCTGCATTGTGATACGCTGACAGAATGCTATCAAAAACAGGAGACGCTCCTGCAAAACCACAGGCACGTGGATTTGATCCGGGGGGAAAAACTGGAGGCCTGGGCGCAGCTTTTTGCCGTATGGATACCCGACGGAGTACGGGGAGAGGCCGCTTTTGAATACGGCTGTGCGGTTTTGGACTTTGCCCGGGCGGAGGCTGAACGGTATGCCGACCGGCTGCGGATCGTAGAAGATGCGGAAGGTTTGAAAACAGCACTGGATACCGGCCGGTGTGCGGGCATTCTCACGGTGGAGGGAGCTGCTGTCCTGGCCGGGGATCTCCGGCATCTTGACGATCTGGCTTCCCGTGGTGTCAAGCTGATTACCTTGACGTGGAATGGGACCAACGAGTTGGGACACGGCTGCCTGTCCGGGTGTCCGGACGGCCTGACTGCCTTTGGAAAAGCGGCGGTCAAGCGAATGGAAGAGCTTTCGATTTTACCCGACGTCTCCCATCTCAATGAAGCGGGATTCTGGGATGTGGCGGAAACGTTTTCAGGCCCCTTTCTGGCTACCCATTCGGTCTCGGCCGCATTGTGCGCCTCTCCGCGCAACCTCAAGGACAGCCAGTTCGCCGAGATCCGCAGACGGGGAGGGCTGGTCGGCCTCAATTTCTGTGCCAGTCAGCTTGGGGAGCAGTCCTTTGAGGCGATCGAACGCCACCTCGATCATTATCTTTCCCTGGATGGCGGCAATACCGTGGCCTTCGGGGCCGATTTGGACGGAACGGATCTGCCAGCAGACTGGGGTGGAATCCAGGTTATGGAGCGGCTGTATGATTATCTTTGCCGCAAAAATTACGACGCGTCCTGTCTGGATAAAGTGTTTTTCAGTAATTGCTACGATTTTTTTACCGCGCTTTGACAAATAAGGCGGAAATAGAGTAAAATGAGGACAATGCAGTCGCAGGGAAAACACGGCGAAAGCGGTGGTGCCTGCCGGCACCGGGAGGTTTGTTGCCATGAAGTATAACAGCACACGGGACAGCCGGGTTTCCGTATCGTCCGCTCAGGCCATTGTCCAGGGGATTTCCAGGGACGGAGGGCTTTTTGTACCGGAGTCCCTTCCGGCCGTATCGAAGGATGATATTGCCGCCATGAGTAAGATGCCGTATGATGGACGGGCCGCGTCCATCCTCGGCCGTTTTCTCACCGATTTTACGCAAGAGGAGACGGCGGCGTGCGCGCGGGCGGCTTATGCATCCGGCGCTTTCCGTTCCCCGGCTGTCGCGCCTGTTCACACCTTGGAGGAAGGCGTCCATATACTCGAACTTTGGCATGGGCCGACCTGTGCGTTCAAGGACATGGCGCTTCAAATTCTGCCCCACTTGATGCGGGTCTCGTCCGACAAGACGGGCGGGGGAGAGATCGTCATTCTGGTGGCCACCTCCGGCGATACCGGCAAGGCGGCCCTGGAGGGCTTCCGCGATGCGCCGCACACCCGTATTCTGGTGTTTTATCCAGAGGACGGCGTCAGCCCAATGCAGAAACTGCAGATGACCACGCAAGAGGGACAAAACGTGGGAGTCTGTGCGATACGGGGTAATTTTGACGACGCGCAGTCGGGGGTGAAGGCGATCTTCACCGATGCGTCGGTCCAAGAGGCGCTGAGAAATCACGGCATGCAGTTTTCTTCCGCCAACTCCATCAACTGGGGCCGCCTGGTTCCCCAGATTGTGTATTATTTTTCCGCCTACTGTGACCTGCTGGCAGATGGTAAGCTTCGAATGGGGGACCGGTTCAACATTGTGGTGCCCACGGGCAATTTCGGCAATATTCTGGCGGCATATTATGCCAAGGAAATGGGGCTGCCCGTCGCCAAGCTGATCTGCGCCTCCAACCGCAACCGCGTACTGACCGACTTTATGGCGACCGGTACGTACGACCGCAATCGCCCCTTTTATGCTACTTCATCGCCTTCAATGGACATTCTGATCTCCAGCAATCTGGAACGGCTGCTCTACCATCTTTCCGGACGGGACGACACGGTTATCCAAAACTTGATGAATCAACTCGCAGCCAAAGGCGCCTATACGGTTCCGTCCGGCGTGAGGGAAAAACTGTCCGCGCTGTTCGACGCCGGCTGGTGCGACGATGCCGGTACAGCGGCGGCAATCGCGCAGACGTATAAAACCTATGGGTATCTCTGCGATACCCATACCGCTGTCGGGGTGAATGTGTATAACGCTTACCGCCGCCGGACCGGGGATACCACGCCGACGGTGATTGCGTCCACCGCCAATCCATACAAATTTTCTGCAAGCGTACTCGCTGCACTGGGGCAAGAGGCGGCGGAGATGGATGAGTTTGACAAAGTCGAGGCACTGCACAAGCTGACCGGCTCTCCCGTGCCGCCTCCTCTCGCGGGGCTGCGCGACAAGGCGGTCCGCTTCACCGCCGTGTGCAGCCGGGAAGAGATGCCCGCCGTCGTATTCGGTATGCTGGGTATCCGATAATAGAGAAATGGAGTATCCCCATGTCGCTGTTTGCTATTGCAGATCCGCATCTGTCTTTCAGCACCTCGAAACCGATGGATGTTTTTCCGGGATGGACGGATTATACCGTCCGTCTGGAGAAAAACTGGCGGGCCCTGGTCGGGCCGGAGGATACGGTCGTGATAGCAGGCGACATTTCCTGGGGAATGGATCTGCGGGAAGCGGCGGCGGATTTCGCTTTTATTGACCGTCTGCCCGGACAGAAAATCCTTCTCAAGGGGAATCACGATTATTGGTGGACCACCCGAAGGAAGATGGATGATTTTCTGCGCGAGCAGGGCCTGTCCACCCTTCATATCCTCCATAACGACGCCTATGCAGTGGGAAACATGGCGGTTTGCGGTTCGCGCGGATGGTTTTTTGATGCTGAGGATACCGCCGATAAAAAGGTGCTGCTGAGGGAGGCCGGGCGGCTGCGGACATCAATTCAGGCGGCGAAAAAGCTGCGGCTGGAACCGGTGGCTTTTCTTCATTACCCGCCGGTCAACGGGGGACGGGTCTGCGAAGAGATTTTCTCCGTGCTGCGGGAGGAAGGGATCCGCCGGTGTTATTACGGCCATCTGCACGGCCCCGGAATCCGTTATGCCTTTCAAGGGGAATGGGACGGCATCCGGTTGAAACTGATTTCATGTGATGCGTTGGCCTTTTGCCCGCTTCTCATCCCATAAAATTTTCGATTTATTCATGAAATGGTCTGGCGTTTGCTGCCAGTTTATGCTATACTGTTATCCATTGCCGCAAGAGTGAGTAGGAGGATGTCAAACATGAGTCTGAAAAATGCCAACAAGGTCGATACGAACCGGGTGGAACTGGATATTGAAGTCGATGCCGGCCGCTTTGAAAGCGCGGTTGACAACGCGTTTAAGAAGAACGTCCGGAAGATGAATATACCTGGATTCCGCAAAGGAAAGGCACCCCGTCATCTTGTGGAAAAACTGTATGGCTCCGGCGTGTTTTACGAGGATGCGGTCAACGAGGTCTATCCCGCCGCCCTGGATGAGGCCATCCAGGAATCGGGCTATGAATATGTGGAGGACAAAATCGACTTTGACGTGGTATCCGTCGGGCCGGAGGGCCTGCATTTCAAAGCGGTCGTTACCGTCAAGCCGGAAGTGGAACTGGACGCCTATAAAGGGCTTAAGGCCGAGAAAAAGGCGGTGGAGGTCTCCGACGCTGATGTGGAGGAGGAACTGAAGAAGCTGCAGGACCGGCAGTCCCGCTTGGTGGCGGTGGAGGACCGCGCGGCTGAGATGGGCGACACCGTGACCTTTGATTTCGACGGACGGGTGGATGGCGAGCCCTTTGAGGGAGGGAAAGCGGAGAATTACACGCTGACCCTCGGATCCGGCCAATTCATTCCGGGATTTGAAGAACAGCTCGTCGGGAAAAAGGCCGACGAGGAGTGCGATGTTGAGGTGACGTTCCCCGAGGATTATCATGCAGCGGAACTGGCCGGAAAACCGGCGGTGTTCCATTGCAACATGCATGAAATCAAGGTCAAGGAACTGCCGGAACTCAATGACGATTTTGCCAAAGACTGCAGCGAATTCGACACCCTTGACGAGCTGAAGGCCGATCTGCGCAAAAACTTGGAGCACCGCCGCGAGCACGAGGCCGAAGATGCTTTTGAAAGCGAACTGCTCGAGCAGTTGGTCGCGGGTTTCAAGGCGGAAGTTCCCGAGGCCATGTACGAGCATCGGGTGGACGAAAGCGTGCGGGATTTCGATTACCGCCTCCAGTCGCAGGGGCTTACTCTCGATATGTATCTCCAATACACCGGTATGGACCGCGACGCGTTTAGGAAAAGTTTCCGCGAGCAGGCGGAGAAACAGGTGAAGATTCGGCTGGCGCTCGAAAAGATTGCCCAGCTCGAAAACATCGTGCCGGCGCCGGAAGAAATCGAGGCCGAGTTTGCCAAGATGGCGGAGCAGTATCAAATGGATGTTGAAAAGGTAAAATCCCTGATCAGTGAAAAGAGTTTGTCGATGGATCTGGCTGTAGGCAAGGCCATGGATCTCGTCAAAGAAACCGCAACGGCCGGAGAATCCAAGCCCAAAAAGTCGGCGAAAACCGCCAAAAACAAAAAGGCCGAGAAAGAGGAAGGCTGAGAAACTTTTTTCGGTATCCCGGATTAAATTCCCGCCGAGTGGTCATACTTTTTCTTGACCGCCGAGAACACAGAAAGGTCGATGCAGGATGAGCAGTTTAGTTCCTTATGTAATTGAACAAACCAGTCGCGGCGAACGCAGCTACGATATTTTTTCCCGTCTGCTCAATGACCGCATTATCATGCTGTCCGATGAAGTCAACGATGTGACCGCTTCTCTGGTTGTCGCGCAGTTGATCTATTTGGAAGGGCAGGATCCGGATAAGGATATTCATCTGTATATCAACAGCCCCGGCGGATCCATATCCGCCGGCATGGCGATCTACGACACCATGAATTTCATTAAATGCGATGTTTCGACCATCTGCATCGGAATGGCGGCGAGTATGGGTTCCTTCTTGTTTGCCGCCGGGGCTAAAGGCAAACGCCTGGTTCTTCCAAACAGCGAGATTATGATCCATCAGCCCCTTGGCGGGACAAAGGGTCAGGCGAGCGATATCAAGATCCAGGCCGATCACATCCTGTTTATCCGCAATCGTATGAACCGGTTGCTGGCCGAAATGACCGGGCAGCCGATTGAGGTCATCGAACGGGATACCGACCGGGATAATTGGATGACCGCGGAGGAAGCGGTCAAGTACGGACTGGCGGATAAGGTCGTGGAAAAACGCTGATAATCAAAGGGGAAACTGACGGAAGGGGGCGTCAAGATGCCGAAAAATGAAGAGGGTCGGACCTTTAGCTGTTCCTTTTGCGGTAAGATGCAGGATGAAGTTCAGCGTCTGATAGCGGGTCCGGGCGTATATATTTGCAACGAATGTGTGGAATTGTGCGAGTCGATCCTGGAAGAGGGGGGGCATTTTTCACGCCGCCGCTCGGATGATGATATTCCGGCCAAGCTGCCGACCCCTAAGGAAATCAAGCAGGGGCTGGACGAGTATGTGATCGGCCAGGAAAAGGCCAAGGTGGCCCTGTCTGTCGCCGTGTATAACCACTATAAGAGGATTTATTTCGGCTCTTCCTCCGACGTGGAACTGGGCAAGAGCAATGTGCTGCTTCTCGGTCCTACCGGCGTGGGAAAAACGGCCCTTGCCCAGACCCTTGCCAAATTGCTCAATGTTCCTTTTGCCATTGCGGACGCCACGACCCTGACGGAGGCGGGATATGTAGGTGAGGATGTGGAAAACATCCTGCTGCGTTTGATTCAGGCGGCGGACGGCAATATCGAAAAGGCGGAACGCGGCATCATCTATGTCGATGAAATCGACAAAATCGCTCGCCGCAGCGAAAACCCTTCCATAACGCGCGATGTCAGCGGAGAGGGTGTACAGCAGGCACTGCTGAAAATCTTGGAAGGCACGGTTTCGAACGTCCCGCCCAACGGCGGACGAAAGCACCCTCAGCAGGAATTTATACAAATTGACACCACCAATATCCTGTTTATTCTGGGCGGCGCTTTTGACGGTATTGAAAAGATCGTAGAAAAGCGGGTCGCTTCCGGGGCAATGGGTTTTGGAAACGAGGTCAAGTCCAAAAAGGATCTGGAGCAGGGCAAGCTTTATGAGCAGCTTGTTCCGCAGGATTTGATCAAATATGGCCTGATTCCCGAGTTGGTTGGCCGTATGCCGGTCATTACCACGCTACAGCCTCTGGATGCCGACGCTCTGGTCAAGATCCTCAGCGAACCGAAAAATGCGATTTTAAAGCAATATACCCAGTTGTTCACTCTGGATGATGTAAAGCTGGAGATCACCCCCGATGCTCTGCGCGCTGTGGCGGAAGAAACCCTCAAGCGCAATACGGGTGCGCGTGGGCTGAGATCCGTTATGGAGGATTTGCTGACCAACTTGATGTTTGAGGTCCCCTCCGATCATACGATTGAAAAAGTCATCGTGAACCGTGACTGCGTCCTTAAACAGGCGCAGCCCGAGATTGTCAAAAACCCGGAGAAAAAGCCGAATCGGCTCAAGACACCGGTAAAACGCACTCCACGGCGAAAAGTCACCGCCTGAGCGGCGGCCGGGCCATGAAACAGAAGGTCAGCTGCCGGACGCATCGCGCTCGGTGTCTGGCTCTTTTGCTTTTCATGCTCCAAAATCGGCTGTGGTCTTAAATAGAGAAGGTGGGACTATGGGAATTCAAAAACGGGTAGCCCGTGTGGCTGAACTGCCTCTGCTCGCCCTGCGCGGGCTGGTGGTTTTTCCGGGCATGCTGCTGCATTTTGATGTAGGACGAAAAAAATCCATTCTGGCCCTTAATGAAGCGATGTCGGAGGAGCAGACGATTTTCCTGGTCACGCAGACCGACATCGCTGTCGATGATCCGGGTCCGGAGCATCTGTATCAGATCGGCGTGGTAGCCAAGGTACGGCAGGTGCTGAAGATGCCCGGCGACACGCTGAGAGTGATGGTGGAAGGCGTCTATCGGGCCAGGATTCGGGATTTTTTGCGAGAGGATCCCTTTTACCTGGTTCGGGTACATGAGAGTTTGGATCGTCCGGTTCCCGATCCTGTACAGGAGCAGGCGCTGCTGCGGGAATGCCGTACATATTTTGAACAGTATGCGGAATTTGCCGGCAAGATCCCTTCCGATGTCGCCAACGGTATCGCCGCAGCCAGTGACTTGGGATATCTCGCGGACTTCATTGCGACCAATACCCCCATGCCGGCAGAGGAAAAGCAGCGGATACTCGGTTGTATTTCGGTGGAAAAAAGGGTGAAACTGTTGCTTGCCCTGCTTGCGCGGGAGACCGACATCCTCGCGCTCGAGCAGGATATCCAGGAACAGGTGCATGAGTCTATCGACCGCAATCAGCGGGAGTATTACCTGCGGGAACAGATGCGCGTCATCGCGACCGAACTCGGTGAGGGGGATAATCCCCTTGAAGAGTCGGATGAACTGCGTGAGAAGATCAAGGCTTTGTCCCTTAGCGCGGACGTGGAAGATAAGCTGCTTAAGGAATGCGATAAGCTCGCGAAGATGCCGGCCGGTTCCCACGAAGCGACGGTGGTGCGAAATTATCTGGACACCTGTCTTGCCCTGCCGTGGAAAACAAAGTCCAAGGACCATCTGGACCTGACGGCGGCAGAAAAGGTACTCAACCGGGACCATTACGGCCTCCAAAAGGTGAAAGAAAGGATTTTAGAGATCCTGGCGGTCCGCCGTTTGACGGGCGGGGCGAAAGGCCAGGTGGTTTGCCTGGTGGGCCCTCCTGGAGTAGGGAAAACCTCGATTGCCAAATCCATCGCCGAGGCGATGGGGCGGAGATATGTCCGAGTATCGCTTGGAGGCGTTCGGGACGAGGCCGATATCCGGGGACATCGCAAAACCTACATCGGCGCGATGCCGGGACGGATTATGAACGCCGTCAAACAGGCGGGAACCAACAACCCGCTCATTCTGCTGGACGAAATCGACAAAATGGGGCATGATTTTCGGGGCGATCCCTCCTCGGCCATGCTCGAGGTGCTGGATACAGAACAGAACGCCGCCTTTGTCGACCACTATCTGGAGTTGCCATTCGACCTGTCGGATGTCCTGTTCATCACCACGGCGAATGACGCAGGGGCGATCCCCGCCCCATTGTATGACCGGATGGATGTCATTGCGCTGTCGAGTTACACGTCGGAAGAAAAATTCCATATTGCAAAGGAGCATTTGCTCAAAAAACAGGTGAGACAGAATGGCCTGAACTTACGGCAGGTGCGGATACCGGACGAAACCCTGCGCCTGATCATCGAAGGGTATACCCGGGAGGCCGGTGTGCGCAGCCTGGAGCGCTGTATCGGCAAGCTTTGCCGCAAAGCGGCCAAGCTTCTGGTTTCGGGAGAGATGAAGAGCGTGACGGTCTCCCCGGAGAATCTAAAGGATTATCTGGGGCCCCGCCGTTTCAAAGAGGATGTGCTCGAGCACCGGGACGAGGTGGGCGTGGTCAACGGGTTAGCGTGGACGGCCGTCGGCGGGGAAACCATGCCGGTGGAGGTAGCGGTTCTGGACGGAAACGGCAAGATCGAGCTGACCGGATCCCTGGGCGATGTGATGAAGGAATCGGCACGCACGGCGATCAGTTATGTTCGTTCCAGGGCATCGGAATGGCATATCGAGAGGGATTTCTATAAGACCAAGGATATCCATATTCATGTGCCGGAGGGGGCGGTGCCGAAAGACGGTCCCTCCGCCGGTGTTACGATGGCCACGGCCATGATTTCCGCTTTGACGAATATTCCGGTTCGCGGGGATGTAGCCATGACAGGCGAAATTTCCCTGAGGGGCCGGGTGCTCCCTATCGGCGGGCTCAAGGAAAAAACGATGGCGGCTTACACCCATCATATGAAAACGGTGATCATTCCAGCAGATAACGAGCCGGATCTGGCCGAAATTGATGAGATTGTACGGGACAAAATCCACTTTGTCCCGGCGGGTCATCTCGACACCGTTCTGAGGACGGCGCTTCTTTCTTCGCCGGATACCGGGCTCCCAGCCGAAAACGTCCCTCAGCCGCCGGTCATATCCCCGCCGCTTGGGGAAGCTCCGGCAGTATGCAGAACCCAATGAACGGAATAGGAGAGAGGCCGGATGAAACTGGAGTCCGCCGTTTTTGAAACATCGGTGGCAGATGGCCGCCAGTTGTTTCCTTCCACCCTGCCGGAAGTGGTTTTCTCCGGTCGGTCCAATGTGGGAAAATCGTCTCTGATTAACCGCCTGTTGTCCCGAAAATCGCTGGCCCGCACCAGCGCGACACCCGGAAAAACCGCCACGATCAACTTTTACCGTCTGGATACACTCCGGCTTGTCGATTTGCCGGGATACGGCTATGCCAAGGTTTCGGACAGCGAAAAGAAGAAATGGAGCGCGGTGATCCGGCGGTATTTTGAGGATGACCGGGATCTGCGGCTGGTGGTGCAGTTGATTGATATCCGGCATGCCCCTTCCGCCGATGACCGGGCGATGATTGATTTTTTTGTGCAGGAGGAAATTCCCTTTTTACTTGCGCTGACCAAAGCGGATAAGCTAAACAAAACCGAACGGGCGGCGCGCCTGGCGGCTTTTGAAAAGGAATGGGCGGCATATGACGGTATACAGTGGATTCCCTGCTCCTCTGTGACAGGTGAGGGAGCCGAAGAATTGCGGGAAATCCTCGCGGACGTTACCGCCTAACGGCTGTCAAAAGACGGATATATCGAAATCCGGTCGTTTTACGGAAAGGATGAGGCCCATGTTTGTCTCGGACTGTCTGGATATCAATGCCCGTGGTCATCTGACCATAGGTGGGTGTGATACGGTTTCCCTGGCGGAGACCTTCGGCACGCCGCTGTATGTCATGGATGAACAGGCGATTCGCCAGGCTCTGCGGGAATTCAAAAACGCAATGGACGGTTATGCCGCCGGCGGGCGTGTCGCGTATGCGAGTAAAGCCTGCTGCTTTAAAGAGCTGTATCGGATCGTGAACGAAGAGGGATGCGGAGCCGATGTGGTGTCGGGCGGGGAACTTTTTACAGCCATACAGGCGGGGTTCCCGGCGGAGCGGCTGTATTTTCACGGGAATAACAAATCCGACGCCGAACTTCGCATGGCCTTGGAAGCCGGGGTGGGCCGCATTGTGGTGGATAACTCCACCGAACTCCACCGCCTATCAGCCATCGCCGGAGGGATGGGCAAAACCGCATCGGTGTATCTGCGGATTACGCCGGGGGTGGAAGCCCATACCCATAGTTTCATTCGTACGGGACAGATCGACTCCAAGTTCGGTTTCACATTGGAAAGCGGGGAAGCGTTGCAGGGGGCAGTGGATGCGCTCGGTTTGGACGCGATTGCGCTCAGGGGATTTCACTGCCACATCGGGTCCCAGATTTTCGATGAAGAGCCTTTTGTTCATGCGGCCGAGGTCATGCTGGATTTCATGGCGTGCGTCCGCGAGAAGACCGGAACCGTGATTGGTGAACTCAATCTTGGAGGAGGATTTGGGGCTAAGTATACGGAAAACGATCGCCCGAAGGCCCGCGGCGATATGGTGCGAATCCTGGCTGAGGCCGTTTCAAAAAAGGCGGAAGCCCTGCATTTTCCATCTCCGTATCTGGTCATCGAGCCGGGCCGCTCAGTTGTTGCCGATGCGGGAATCACGCTTTACACCGTCGGCCATGTCAAAGAGATCCCGGGCGTGCGCACCTATGTGAGCGTGGACGGCGGTATGCCGGACAACCCCCGGTATATCCTGTATCAATCCCCCTATACCGCCTTGATCGCCAACCGGGCCGGTGAGGCCGCTGACCGGACGGTGACAATTGCGGGGCGCTGCTGTGAAAGCGGTGACTTGATTCAGGAAAACGCCCCTCTTCAGCACTGTGAGCCCGGCGATATTCTTGCTGTGCTGGCGACCGGCGCCTATAACCTCTCGATGTCTTCCAATTACAACCGTCTGCCCCGTCCAGCCGTTGTGATGACAAGGGACGGAGAGGCCCGTGTGGTGGTCCGGGCCGAGACCTATGAGGACCTGGCGGACCGTGATGTCTGAGGAGATGGCCGTTTTTTATGAGGCGGTTTACCGCCTTGTGGCGCAGATACCGTCAGGCCATGTGGCGACATACGGCCAGCTCGCCTGGATGCTGCATGCCCCTCGCTGGGCCAGACAGGTTGGGCGTGCGATGCGTTTAGCGCCCGGCGGCCGGGTTCTGCCCTGTCATCGAGTGGTCAATGGACAAGGACGTTTGGTTCCGGGATGGCAAGAACAGCGCTGGCTTCTTGAACAGGAAGGGGTGGATTTTCGGGAAAACGGCTGTGTCGATCTGAAGCGTCACCGATGGAAGCCGGATATGGAATTTATAAACGGTTAGCCCTGCATGAAAGGAGTGCGCGTCTATGAAACGCTTGAGTTTGATCCTCTCTCTTTTACTGATCCCACTGATGCTGTCGGCGTGCCAGAGCGAGCCAGCCGAGCCGGCTTCGAGCGCAGAGGAAACGCTGCCCGAAATTACCGAGCCTACCTTTGTCAGTCTGGATTTGGAGACGCTGCTGACGGCGGAAGACGTATCGCAAACGCTGGGGAAGACCGTCGCAGGGCCGGAGATCTATTATGAGGATGCCGCCATGATGCGGTTCACCGCTGAGGACGGGCAGTATATCGACGTTATGGTTGCGGATGCGACCCGCACCGATTTTGAAAACATGATTCAGGGCTATACCGATCTCACCGAAGCGCCGAATCTGGGAGAATCCGGTTATTGGAGTGAAGAATCGTCGACGCTGGTGGTGTACCAGACGCCCTATATGCTGGGTGCCGTGGTCGGATTCTCCGGTGAAGCGGATGACAAACTGGTGATGGCGCGGGAGATGATGACCCTGGTGATGCAGAAACTGCCTTGACGCGGTTTTTTGGTTGTGGCGCATCGAACTGCCGTGCCGGACGGACTGACAGGGACGGAAATTCGGCCGGAGAGACAGTTGGTAAAAAACAAAACGCAGACATTTTACGAGACCTCAGTGCGAAATATGTTGTCTTCTCTTGATTTTAGGAACGGCATCTTATATAATAATATTGTTCCTGTCTAGAAACGATTTGGAATTGTTGGGAGAGATTTGTGTGAAACGGTTTGCAAAGTTTATTGCTGTTGGTTTGGCTATGATTTTGGCGGCGGGTTCTTTGGCCGCTTGCGGCGGCAATCCAGATACTGGTTCTCCGTCGCTCGAATCGAATGGAAGCACGGAAGCGGACCCCGTTAAATTGGATCTTGTCAAAGAGGGGACGCTGGTCATGGGGACCAACGCCGAGTTTCCGCCCTTTGAGTATAAGGAAGGTACCGGCTTCGCGGGGATTGATGTGGATTTGATGCGTGCCGTAGCGGAGAAGTTGGGCCTTGAACTCGAAGTCGAAGACATGGCCTTTGAATCGCTGACGCAGTCTTTTGGCCGAATTGATGTGATCGCCGCCGGTTTTACGATTGATCCTACAAGGGAAGCAACCTGTGATTTTTCTGATACATATTTCAACGCCACGCAGACGGTTATTCTGAAAGCGGACAGCACCATTGCAACGCTGGAGGATCTCGAAGGCAAAAAAATCGGCGTTCAGACCGGCACCACCGGTAAAGATAAGGCGGCGGAAATCACCGACGCGGCCAATATTACCCAATACAACAATGGTTCGCTGGCAGTTGAAGCACTGGTCAACGGGCAGATTGATGCGGTGATTATCGACCAAAACCCGGCGATGGCCTATAAAGACCAGCACGGCGATATCCTTAAACTGCTCGAGAACCTGTTTGATGAAGAAGAGTACGCACTGGCTGTGAAAAAGGGAAACAAGGAACTTCTCGAGGCGATCAATCAGGCTCTCAAGGAACTGAAAGAAGACGGCACCTTCGACCGGATTGTCGAGAAATACATCCCGAGCAAATAATGACTGAAATGGAAAAAGCCGGCTGATTCCTATGGCCGGCTTTTCTCTGTTTTCCCGATTGGAATAGAAGGAGGGACGGTCTTGGGGGCTGTCGTACACTGGTTCGAAAACGTGGCGGATTCCTTTTCCAACGCGATCTATGTGACCTTGATCCATGATGACCAGTATAAACAACTGCTTCGTGGGCTTGGCAAGTCCCTGGAACTGACGGCGATCGCTGCCGTAATCGGCGTGATCCTCGGTCTGTTGCTGGCGATCGCTAAATTACAGGATGTGGATAATCTGACAGGAAATCCAGTGGTGATTTGGATCCGCAAAATGGTGGCGGGTTTTGCCAACGGATACATATCGGTCATCCGAGGAACCCCGGCTGTCGTCCAATTGATGGTGATCTATTTCATCCTCTATCTGCGGGTTCTCAATAAACTGCCGCTGTTCAATGGCCTTTCGGATGTCGTGATCGCCTCCATTGCCTTCGGGATCAACTCGAGTGCCTATGTTGCGGAGATTATCCGTGCGGGTATTTTGGCTGTGGACAAGGGACAGACAGAAGCTGGCCGTTCGCTCGGTCTCTCTGGGGGGGCGACAATGATTCATATCGTCATTCCCCAAGCAGTTAAGAATGTGTTGCCGGCCCTTGGAAACGAATTTATTGTTTTGCTGAAAGAAACCTCGGTTGCGGGTTATATCGGAATTGCTGATCTGACCAAGGGCGCTCAGTCGGTGGGAAGTGTGACCTACAATTATATTGTCCCGCTTCTTTGCGCGGCGTATATCTATTTTCTGATGACCACCGTGCTCTCCACCGGATTGAATGCTCTGGAAAGGCGGTTGCGTAGAAGTGATTGATGTACAGAATCTTCACAAATATTTTGGCGAATTGGAAGTTTTAAAAGGGATCGACGCTCATGTGAACAAGGGCGAATGTGTCTGTGTGATCGGCCCGTCCGGAGGCGGCAAGTCGACTTTCCTGCGGTGTATCAATCTTTTAGAAATCCCCACAAAGGGCGATATCGTCATTGAAGGGATTTCCGTGATGCAAAATCTGCGTCAGATTGATAAACTGCGTCAAAAAGTAGGGATGGTATTCCAGCAATTTAACCTTTTTCCCCATATGACCGTCCTGCGTAATATCACTTTGGCACCGACTAAGATCAAAAAAATGTCCCAGAATGAGGCAGACGAGCTGGCGATGGAACTGTTGAACAGGGTGGGACTGTCGGATAAGGCACAGGAATATCCAAGCCGTTTGTCCGGTGGGCAAAAGCAACGGGTAGCCATTGCACGGGCTTTGGCAATGGATCCGGATGTGCTGTTGTTTGACGAGCCGACTTCGGCACTCGATCCCGAAATGGTGGGGGAAGTGCTGGAAGTTATGAAGCAGTTGGCTAAAAATAATGCCACTATGGTGGTGGTTACGCATGAGATGGGATTTGCCCGTGAGGTAGGGGATACCATTTTCTTCATAGACGGCGGTATAATCACCGAAAAGGGAACCCCCGGCGAGTTGTTCGGCCATCCGCAGCACGCCCGGACAAAAGAGTTTCTGTCCAAAGTGCTGTGAGGAGGGATAAGCATGAAAACCGCGTTGTTTATCTATATCTTGTTGGGTGTTCTCTCCATTGTCCCCCTGATTATTTTTAACATAAGAAAGATTTGGGTCAAGCGCCCGCCGGATCCAGTCCGATTCAAACCGGTTCGGTTTGGGGTGATTCTGGTAATTTGTCTGTTTATCGGAACATTTTTAACGGTGTCCTATCAAATGACAATGAAGAACCGATTTGAAATTTTCCTTGAGAAAGTGGCGACGGAGCACAGTAAGGTGCTGGTCGGCGATCAGTCTTGGGAGGATTTCCGGTCCTTTATTCTTGAAAACGGGGCGGACGGCGTTGAGGAAAGCCTGAATGCCACTCCAGTCTCGGAGCCGGTCAAAGGATTGCGTGAGGTATGCTTTCAGATTAGTAAAGAATACACGCCGAAATACTGGAACGGAGAAGAGGGTTTTGCTTCAGTTGAAAACGTGGAAGATAACAATCCTCGCTATCTGATGTACAAACTGGTATATGAAAATGAGACACGTTTCTATGCTTTCCGTCTCCGCCGGACGGGAGAGGAGTGGCAAATCGAGTGGTTCGGCGAAGCCAATGAAATTCAGCAAAAGAAGATCAGCATGCCCTCTGAAGTCAACGGCAAGTGGTTCACGGTGAAAGCCTCCGGAAAAGCGGGTTAAATCGAATTGTCAGAACATCCTTCGATGGAATGAAAGTTGAAATGCGGTTATCCAGACGGTAGACAGTGGCTGCCGGACGGCTATTCTGCACTCTTTTCCGGAAAAAGACGAACCAAGGCTGCTGATGAAATTGAGAAATTTTCCACCCGGCTTCCTTGTATAGGGGTCGGGTTTTTGGTATACTAAACGCATGAGGCGTATCTCCGGGTTCGGCGGGGAAAACAGTTCATCGCCGCGAAAGGAAAGGATATCACAACATGACGGAATTCAAACCGGGTATTTGGAAAAAGATGGTCGATGTGCGGGATTTTATCGCCTGCAACGTGACCCCGTACGATGGAGACGAGAGTTTTCTTGTTCCCCCGACACAGCGGACCCAGGCGCTGTGGAACAAGGTCGCGGCTTTGATGAAAGAAGAACGAGATCGCGGCGGGGTTTATGACATTGATACCCATACCATATCGGGGATTGACGCGTATGAGCCCGGATATATCGACAAGGACAAGGAGCAGATTGTCGGACTGCAGACCGCCGCACCCCTGACGCGGGCGATTATGCCCTTCGGGGGAATCCGAATGGTCCGGAATTCGCTGGAGGCCTACGGCCGCAAGATGGATCCGGAAATGGAAAAGGTCTTTCAATACCGCAAAACCCATAACGACGGCGTATTCGATGTGTATACGCCACAGATGCGGGCTGCCCGAAAATCCGGGGTGATCACGGGGCTTCCCGACGCCTACGGCCGTGGGCGGATCATCGGGGACTACCGCCGCGTCGCCCTTTACGGTGTGGATATGCTGATTCGGGAAAAACAGCAATCGAAGGATGCGGCGGATTATCCGGTGATGGATTCCCGGGAGATCCGGCTTCGGGAGGAACTGGCCGAGCAGATCCGGTCGCTTGAAGCCCTGAAGCGGATGGCAGCGGGATACGGATTTGATATTGGCCGGCCGGCCGAAGATACAAAAGAAGCCATTCAATGGCTCTATTTCGGCTATCTTGCCGCCATCAAAGAACAAAACGGAGCCGCTATGTCTATCGGCAGAATTTCAACTTTCCTCGATATTTACGCGCAGCGGGATCTCGCCGACGGGCGGTATACCGAGGAGGACATTCAGGAATTCGTTGATCACTTTGTCATGAAACTGCGGCTCGTGCGTTTCCTGCGTACGCCGTCGTATGATGAACTGTTTTCCGGCGACCCCACCTGGGTGACGGAATCCATCGGAGGATTGTCCACCGATGGACGGCATTTGGTTACAAAGATGTCCTTCCGGTTTCTCCATACCTTGACCAATCTGGGCCCGGCCCCCGAACCCAATATGACGGTGCTGTGGAGTCCCCGCCTGCCGGAAGGATTTAAAAAATACTGTGCCAAGATGTCCATCGAAACCTGTTCCATTCAGTATGAAAGCGACGAGCTGATGCGCAAAAAATTTGGGGATGACTATGGCATCGCCTGCTGCGTCTCGGCCATGAGGATCGGCAAACAGATGCAGTTTTTCGGCGCCAGGGCCAATCTCGCCAAAGCCTTGCTCTATGCCATCAACGGCGGCCGGGACGAAAAGACCGGAGTACAGGTCGGCCCTGAACTGCTTGCCTGCCGGGGCAAATACCTCGATTACGACGACGTGATGAAGAAATTTGATGCGATTCTGGACTGGCTCGCCAGCCTTTACGTCAATACCCTCAACGTCATCCACTATATGCACGACAAATATTGCTATGAAAAGATCCAGATGGCCCTGCATGACAACGAGGTCCTGCGCACCATGGCGTGCGGTGTGGCCGGACTGTCGGTGGTGGCTGATTCCCTGTCCGCTATTCGATATGCAAAAGTGCGGCCTGTCCGGGATGAAACGGGACTGGCGGTGGACTTTGAGGTGGAAGGGGATTACCCGAAATTCGGCAATCACGACCCGCGGGTGGACGATCTGGCGGTGGACGTGGTCAAGCTCTTTATGAATAAACTCAAAAAGTGCCCCACCTATCGCGAGAGTATCCACACCATGTCCATTCTCACCATAACCTCCAATGTGGTTTACGGCAAAAAAACCGGTTCGACGCCGGACGGACGGAAGGCGGGGGAGCCTTTTGCCCCCGGTGCCAATCCGATGCACGGCCGGGACAGCCACGGCTGTGTGGCCTCTATGATGTCGGTGGCGAAACTCCCTTACGATTATGCGGAAGACGGGATCAGTTATACCTTCTCCATCGTTCCATCCGCTCTGGGACAGGATCGGGAGGAGCAGGCGGAAAATCTGGTTGGCCTGATGGACGGCTATTTCGAGGAGGGCGGCCATCATATCAACGTCAATGTTCTCAACCGCGAGGTTCTTCTCGACGCAATGGACCATCCCGAGCTTTATCCGCAGTTGACCATCCGGGTGTCGGGCTATGCCGTCAATTTCATCAAACTGACGCGGGAACAACAGCTCGATGTCATCCACCGCACCTTCCACACCCGGTTTTAAGCATTAGGCTGACGGTGGAGGAAGGGGCGGCGGTATGGAAAATGTGATGGGCCGGGTCCATTCGGTGGAAAGTTTCGGGACCCTGGACGGCCCGGGTATCCGGTATGTGCTGTTTTTGCAGGGTTGCCCCATGCGCTGTGCCTTTTGCCATAATCCCGATTCCTGGGACGTGCAGGGGGGAGAGAAGGTCGGTTCAAAAGATGTGGTGGCGGACATTCTGCGTTACCGCAATTTTATCCGAAAGGGCGGGGTGACGCTCTCGGGCGGGGAACCGTTTATGCAGCCGGAGTTCTCCGCCTCCATACTGGAAGGGTGCCATGAAAACGGGCTGCACACCGCCGTGGATACCGCAGGGTCCATGTCCCTCATCCACTGCCGAAAAGCGGTGGACCGGGCGGATCTGCTTTTGCTGGATATCAAGGCGGCGAAAGACGGCCTGTTCCGTAAAATCACCGGCCGGGGGATGGACAATACCCTCGAATTGCTCAACCACTGTGAAAACGTCAGAAAACCGGTGTGGATCCGGCATGTGCTGGTGCCGGGCCTGACCGACGGAAAGGACGATCTTTGTGCCCTGGGGGTATTGTTGTCCCGCTATGCCTGCGTTGAACGGGTCGAACTCCTTCCTTTTCACAAGATGGGCGAATATAAGTGGGAAGCATTGGGGGCCCCTTATACCCTGAAAGATACCCCGGCCGCCGATGCAAAGGATATCGAGCGGGCCCGACAGATTTTAAAAGCCTACGGGTTGAAAGTCAAATAGAGAAGCAGCGCCGCGATGGGCGGCGCTGCTGTTTTTATGGCTGGCGGCAGACGGAAAGCGGGGTTCGGCCGATCAATCTGCGCCGGTTTTGAATGACGGAGGATTCATGCGAAACTGCACGATCAGACCGAAGAGTGCCGCAACAGCCCCCGCACCCAAGATGATGGGCAGTGAGGTGAGGCTGAACAGGGCCAGAAGCTGCTGGGCACCCGACAATCCCCCGCCGACCGCCGTGGTACAGATAACGAAAGGACGCAGGAAACGCAAAGTCAGGGCACCCGCCGCGATGCCTGCGGCAAGGCCGACGATGAGTCCCAGCCAGGCGAATTTGTCCGGAAACAGGCCTGAAACTGCGATGAAGACGATATATAAGGCATAAAGAAACATACCGGCCCGGTAGAGCTTGAACGCCGCCACAGCCAGCAGGATACCGGTTCCAAGCCCAATCAGTATGATAAGCAAAAGGGTATACTCATTCGTGGGCAGCAGGAGTGCAGCGATAACCGCTCCGATCATGGAGCCGATCAGGAAACCCGCGCAGACAATCCAAATCTTGCGGAGCTTGTAGCCAAAAAAACATTGAATCAGAGACAGAATTCCGCTAAATCCGAGACACAGGACCCCGATCTGGGTCTGTAACGTGTTCCATAACGCTTCGAGATTATCCATCGTCAACCTCCTTCAGGCGGACGGGGGATCGCCGTACTTTTCCATATCCAAAAGGGCGGCTTCCCATTCCGTCATCTGCACTTCCAGTTGTTTCTGCGCTTCATCCAGTTCGGCTGTGACCGACAGCAGCCGTTCGTAATCGGAGGAGACCTCGGGCTGTTCGATCTGCGAGCGGAGCGTCTTCACGGCCTTTTCCAGTTGAGCAATCGCTTCTTCTGCGCGGCGTACCCGTCCGGCGGCCTTCCGGCGTAAGGATTCCTGCTCTTTTCGCCGCTTGTACACATTTTCCCTGGCCGGTTTTTCGGCCGGTGCCGTTTCTGCGCCGGAGGAAACGGAGAACTTCTCGGCATAATCGTCGTAGTTGCCATCGACGGAGATACAGCCGTTTTCGGTCAGGCGAAGGATACGGGTGGCCATTCGATTGATAAAATAGCGGTCGTGGGAGACGATCAACAAGGTGCCGTCATAACCGGACAGGGCATCCTCAAGAGCTTCACGGGATGCGATGTCCAAATGATTGGTGGGTTCGTCGAGCAGCAATAAGTTGTCTCGGGCGAGCATGAGTGTGAGCAGGAGAAGCCGGGCGCGTTCACCTCCGCTCAACAAGGCGGCGGGCTTAAACACATCATCCCCTCGGAAGAGAAAGGCCGCCAAAGCACCGCGCAGTTGTGTCCCGGTCAGGGCCGGATAGGCGTCGGAAAGCTGCTCCAGAGCGGACTTTCTCCTATCTAAGCGCTCCTGGGTCTGGTCGTAGTATCCGATGGTGACTTTGGCACCGAGTTTGACCGTCCCTTGCAACGGGGACAGCCGGCCGTTGAGGATGCGCAAAAGGGTGGTTTTGCCGCATCCATTGGGACCGAGGAGAAACACCCGTTCTCCCCGGCGTACCTGGAACGAAACGTGGTCAAACAAGGGGCGGTCCGGAAATCCCATCTTCAGAGAGTCGGCGATAAGCACCTCATGGCCGCTTACCGCGGCGGCAGTGAAATCAAAATGGAGGACATCGGCTTCAGACTCGGGGACTTCCAAAGCCGCTTTCATCCGTTCCAGCCGTTTTTCCCGGCTCTCGGCCGCCCGAATCGACTTTTCCCGGTTCCATTGCCGGAGCAGGGCGATGTTGTCCTCCAATTTTCGGATTTCCCGGCTGGCGGTTTTAAAATGCTTTTCCGTGATCTCCCGGTCCTTCTGCCGCGCTTTGCGATGATCGGTGTAACTGCCATTGGTCTGATACAGTTTTCCGCCCGACAGTTCCAGGGTACGGCCGGTGACTTTGTCGAGAAAGTACCGGTCATGGGAAATCACCACCACCGCCCCGGGAAAGGCGCGAAGGAATTCTTCGAGCCATTCGACCGACCGAATATCCAGATGGTTGGTCGGTTCATCAAGAAGGAGAAGGTTGGCGTCCGACAGAAGCAGCCGGGCCATTGCGGCTTTTGAACGCTGCCCGCCGCTCAGGGAAGAGACGGGCTGCGAGAGCGCCGGTTCATCAAAACCCAGCCCCAAAAGAGCGGATTTGGCCCGGCTGCGATAGGTAAGGCCGCCGGCGTTTTCAAACCGTTCCCGCAGTGTATGCTGGCGCTCGATAAGGGCGATATCGCCGTTTTCCGGGCCGGCCAGCCGTTCGGTGACCTCCTGCAGTTCCGCCTCCATTGCCATGACGGGGGCGAACACCAGAAGGACTTCCTCGAGCAGAGGGCGGTCTCCATCCGAGCAGGCGTGCTGTTCGAGATAACCGAGCCGGACATTCTTGGCCCGGACGATACCGCCGGAATCCGGGGATAGTTCACCGGTCAGGATGCGGAACAGGGTGGTCTTGCCGCAGCCGTTGGCGCCCACCAGGCCGATTTTGTCCCGGTCCCCGATATCGAAGGTCACGCCGTCGAACAGACGCCGTTCTCCAAAATGCTTTTCGATGTTTTGCACTGATAATGAAGCCATGTCCTTCAAAATCCTTTTGTCTCAGATTCAGCCGTATTCCGTCCCCTGACCGCCGCCCGGGGAGCCTGTCTCCGGGCGCACCGAAGCGGAAACCCGAACACCCCACTTATTGTACCATACGCGGTCCCTGAAGTAAATGACTGGTCCAAAATTTCAAGGAGGGTATCCCATACGCTTTTATTCGATGGGACTGGCGGCCGTCGCCATTTTCTGTTATACTACGATTGATCCAGGTGCGAAAGGGGAGACGGGTATGCGGGGAAAAGGGCGGGTATTTCTGCATGGAACAGGCGCGTTCCTTCTCAGTGGATTGCTGTGGGGTGCCGTCATGGCCGTCTTCGGATTTTACCCCTTTGGCGAGAAATCCATTCTCATTACGGACATGGGCTCCCAGTATGTCGAGTATTTTGCGGCGTTTACCCGGATGATTCGAGAGGACAGCCTATTATTCACCTGGGATACGGGAATGGGCATGAATTTTTTGGGAATATGGGCGTATTATCTGTCCAGTCCTTTTACACCGGTTCTGCTGTTGTTCCCGCAGGAGATGCTCACCGAGGGCATTTTATGCCTGCTTTCCCTCAAAATAGCCGCCTCCGGAGCGGCGATGTCCCTCTATCTTTACGGACGGTTTCAGATCAAGGGCGTGTGGAACCTCGTCTTTTCTGCCGCGTATGCTTTATCCGCCTATAGCGTGGTATACAGCTTCAACATCATGTGGCTCGACGGCGTGATCCTGCTCCCTCTGGTCGTTTTGGCGGCCCGCCGGGTGTTCGATACGCCCGCCGGGTTTCCTGAAATTGGGCGCTGCCTGCCTCTTGTCCTGGCTTTCGTCGTTGTGTTCATCGCGAATTTTTATGTGGCGTATATGGTGGGAGTGTTTGCATTTCTGCTCTATCTCATCTGGTTTTTATCGGATCCCGGAAGAAAGCGGCGTTTTTTCGGAATAACCGCTCTGTTTCTCGGATGTGCTGTTCTGGCGGCTTGTCTTGCCTGCGTGGTGCTGCTGCCCGCTTTTTTCTCCCTGAAAAACGGGTATGAGACGGTTCATGGGATCAGCTTGAGCTTCCGGGGAGTGTTTCATCCGCTCGCCCTGCCCGGCAAGCTGGCCTTCGGAGCTTTTGATTCTGCGACGCAGACCGGGACCCCCAATCTTTATTGCGGCGTACTGACAATCGGGCTTTTGCCCCTTTGGTTCTGCAACCGCGCGATAGCCCGGCGGGAAAAGGCCGGCATGGGCCTTCTGCTTGCTGTCATGGCCCTGTCGATGATTCTGTACGATTTGGATGTGGCTTGGCATGTATTCCAGCCTCCCACCTGGTTTCCGGCCCGATACAGTTTTACCGTTGTTTTTTTGCTGGTTGGATGTGCTGCCAGGACCTTATCCAGACCGGAAGGCCTCCGCCTGCCGGCAGTGGGGCTTTCATTGGCCGGTATGGCGGCGGTATTCGGTTTGTTGTCCTGTATTCCGTCCATTCCTTTTGCCGGAAATGGAACCGTTACCGTTTTTCTTCTCGTGGGGTATGCTCTTATTGGCTCGGTTTACATCTGGTTTCGGAAGGGAAGAGGGCATCCGGCGGTCCGACGGGCGGCGGTCCCGGTCGCAGCCGGTCTGACGGCTCTGCTTTTCTGCGGGGAGCTCGCGTCAAGCGCGGTGGTCATGCTCAAAGGGCTGGATAGCCAGTTCGGTTTTGAAAACCGGGAGGCCTATACCGATTTTCGGCTGCGGGGTTGCCAGCTCATGGAGGCCCTTGCGTCGGTGGCGGAAGAGGATGGTTTCTATCGGGTGGAAAATGCAACCGCCCGCAATTCCAACGATGGCTTGTCGATTGGATACCACGCGGTCAGCCATTACAGTTCTCTCTCCAATCAGAGGACTTTCCGGCTTCTGGGGGAACTGGGCATGACCAATTACGTCAATCACCGGTATCTGCGCTATTATGGCGCCACCTCGGCGCTCGACGCGATTCTTGGCGTCCGTTATGTTTTCGATACCGAGGAGCGGCGCCCCGGGATGACGTATACGGGAGCCAATTCAGGAGATACCAAAGTATATCGCAATGAAAACGCCCTGCCCCTTGTGTATTTAGCGGATGCGGCTGTTTTGTCATCGCTGCCGGATTCCGATACTCCGTTTTCCCGGCAGAACAGCCTTTTCAATCGGCTGGCCGGTACGACGGATGTGCCGTATTTCGAGGACCTTGCGATAGACACCGAATTTTCCGGAGAAATGTCCGAATCGTCTGGACGTTTGTACCTGAATGGTACGGGCGATCTGATCTTTACCATTGAGAACCCGAAGGAACAGGATGTTCTGCTGTATTTTCAGAATAATCTGCATGAAAATACATCGGTATATCTTGGCGGTAAGCGGCTTAACGTATACGACGACCGCTTGGTCACTGGTGTCATGGAACTGGGCAGGCTGCCGGCCGGAAGGATCGAGGTCCGCCTTCCCGTATCGGGAAAGGACAAATGGGTTGCTTATCCCGTCGCCGCGGGGTTTGACGAAGAGGCTTTTGGAGCTCTGGCCGAGGGACTGAAGCGAGGCGGCGCCGGGGATCTAGAGGTGACGGATACGGTTGTGAGTGGCCGGCTGACTGCTGAACGGGATGGGGTTCTTTTTACCACCATACCGATGGACAGCGGCTGGTCGGTGGAAATAGATGGAGAACGGGTAGAGACACAGACGGCCTTCGATGCCTTTTTGGCAGTGCCGGTTACGCAGGGGGAACACACTTTCCGGCTGGTGTTTTGCCCGAGGGGCCTGAAAGCCGGAGCGGTCCTTTCCGTTGCGGGATGGGGGCTGGTCCTACTCTGGGGCTGGGCGGCAAACCGATTCAAACGACGGAAACAAGCACAAACAGAGGAGTAAGATCATGGGAACTAGTAAGGAGAAAAAGTATATGTGGCTGGTGTTTGCAGTGCTGTCGGCGGTCTTTGCCGCTCTGACATCCATTTTGGCCAAAGTGGGGATTGATAACGTCAATTCAAATCTGGCCACGGCGATCCGCACCCTGGTGGTCGTTGTTCTGGCTTGGGGGATGGTTTTTGCCACCGGCGCTCAGGCGGGGCTGGGACAGATTACCCATCGCAGCCTGCTTTTTCTGGTGTTGTCAGGATTGGCGACCGGCGCGTCCTGGTTGTGTTATTACCGGGCCATCCAGCTCGGTAGTGTGTCCAAGGTGGTGCCCATAGATAAAATGAGTGTGGTCATCACCTTGATCCTCGCCTTTGTATTCCTGCACGAGGAGTTTAATATCAAGATGCTCATCGGCAGTGTGCTCATTACCGCCGGGACCCTGGTCATGGTGCTGTGAATCCTGCGCGGGAACGGCTCGGCCATGCGGTGATTGCATCGGCCGCTAGATTGTGGTATACTGCTATCCGTTATCAAGTAAGATAAGGGTGGCAGACAGATGAGCAAAATGGAATGGGTTCCCGTCTCGGCGCCGGAACAGATTCGTCAGGTGGCGATATTGGCAAAAGAGATCTGGAACGAGCACTATGAGGGGATTCTGACCCCGGGACAAATTTCCTATATGGTGGACCATTTCCAGTCGGAGGAAGCCATTACCCTTCAGCTTTCGGAGGGGTATCAGTACCGCTTGATTACAGTCGGAGATGAACCGGCCGGATATGTCGCGTTTCGTATGGGGGAGGACCGGCTGTTTCTCAGCAAGCTTTACATTCACAAGCGGTTTCGCCTGCGGGGCCTGGCGCGCCGGGCTGTGGACCAGTTGGCGGATGTTTGCCGGGACCAAGGGGCGTCGGCGATTTACCTCACCGTGAACCGGGACAACGTGGGTTCCATCGCCGCTTATTTTGCCATGGGGTTCCGAAAAGTGCGGGAGCAAGTGTCCGATATCGGTGAGGGTTATGTGATGGATGATTACATCATGGAAAAAGCTGTAGAACGGTAGAAATGCTTTGGTTTTTGGAAATACCTGTTGACAAATGGCCTTGTTCCGCTTATAATAAACAACGTTGCGGTTTGGCAAACCCAGCGCCGCCTCGGCCTTGTCCGAGGCGGTTCGATAGGAAAATGGCCCGGTAGTTCAGCTGGTTAGAACGCTAGCCTGTCACGCTAGAGGTCGACGGTTCGAGCCCGTTCCGGGTCGCCATACGCTGCTATAGCTCAGTCGGCAGAGCGCGTCCTTGGTAAGGACGAGGTCACCAGTTCGAATCTGGTTAGCAGCTCCACGCCGGAGCAAAGCCCGCTTTGCTCCGGCATCTTTTTGTACCTTTGGGGAAAACGATATCGTGCTCTTTTGCCCCTCCTTCTCCGCGAAAAGCAGGGAGAGAAGCGAGCCGCAGCCAGGGCGTTTGCGGCCGAACAGACGAACCGAGGATGCCTTTTTGCAGGGGCCACCCAGTCGGATTTTCTCCTATTTATGATAACCCGCTTTTACGAAAACCCCGCATCCATTCAACGGATGCGGGGCTCATTTGATTTTTACAGTCTCTGGTGCGCTCTCTTGACCTTACCGGTGAACCGGACAGCAATCGCCTTTGCAACGCTCAGTTGAGTCCCTGTTCGCCCACCTGCCGGAACAGGCGATTGACTTCTGCCTGGAGGGGCCGGTTTTCGGGCGATTCCAGGGCCGGATCTTCTTCTATCAGCTGCGCAGCGGCGGCCTGTGCCTCCTGGAATAGAGGCATATCCCCCATCAAATCCGCGATTTTGAGATCCGGGAGACCATGCTGGCGGTTGCCGAAGAAATCACCGGGTCCCCGCAGTCTCAGATCTTCATCCGCGATACGGAAACCGTCGTTTGTCTGACACATAACCCGCAGGCGCTGTACCGCTTCCTCGTTTTTCGCGTCAGAGATGAGAATGCAGGTGGAAGCATGGCGGCCCCGTCCCACCCGGCCTCGAAGCTGATGGAGCTGTGCGAGGCCGAAGCGTTCGGCGTTCTCGATGACCATCATGACGGCGTTGGGAACATCCACCCCCACCTCGATGACGGTGGTGGAGACAAGGACCTGGATGCGGCCGGCCGCGAAATCCCGCATAACGGCATCCTTATCGGCGGCCTTCATCCGTCCATGGAGCAGACCGAGGGTATAGGAGTACAAGGGTCCCGAGGCGAGCTTTTTGAAATAGGCAGAAGCCGAGGCGAGGCCGGTATCACCGTCTTCGACCAGAGGGCATACGACATATGCCTGACGGCCCTGATCGAGGTGTTTTCGCACGTAGGCATACGCCCTTTCCCGTTTATCGCTGCCCACCGCATAGGTGGCGACCGGCTGACGACCGGGGGGCATCTCATCGAGAACCGTAACGTCCAAATCCCCGTACAGGATCAGGGCGAGGGTGCGGGGGATCGGGGTCGCGGACATGACGAGCAGATGCGGGTTTTCGCCTTTGGCGGCCAATGCCGCCCGTTGAGCCACTCCGAAACGGTGCTGTTCGTCGGTGATTACCAGACCCAGCCGTTGGAAGGAGACGCCCTCCGACAGCAGGGCATGAGTGCCGACCAGTAAATGGATGCGACCCTCTGCCGCGTCGGAAAGGACCATCCGTTTTTCCGCAGCCGTTAGGGAACCGCTTAATAGTCCGACCCGGATACCGCCTTTTTCCAGCATGGTAGTCAGAGAACGGGCGTGCTGTTCTGCCAAAATCTCGGTTGGGGCCATCATGGCGACCTGAAAGCCGTTTCGTATCGCGGTGAACGCCACACCGGCGGCCACCGCGGTTTTGCCACTGCCTACATCCCCTTGAATCAGGCGGGACATGGGATAACCGCTTTTCATATCCCGCACACAGTCGGCCACGGCGCGGCGTTGAGCACCGGTGGGGGGGAAGGGGAGCAACGGCCAGAAAGAATCGGAGAAATCGTGTTGGAGCCGGGCACCGGATTCTCCCCGGGAGCGTCCTTTAAGCCGCAGCAGACCCAGCTGGAGCAGCAGCAGTTCTTCAAATACCAGACGCCGCCGGGCAACTGCGAGGGCCTGATGGTCAGTTGGAAAATGGATATTTTCGAGTGCATAACGCCGGGCGCAGAGACGATGCGCCTGACGCAGGGAAAAGGGAAGAGGATCCGGATCGAGTTGACTGTCCAAAGCCAAGAGAACATTGGCCATCACGGTTTCGATCACACGGGATGTAAGACCTTCGGTTTGCGGATAGATCGGCCGTATCCGGGCCCCGCCTTCGGCCGGTTCGATGAGGGGCGAGGCCATTTCCGCCCTTCGAAAGGTGCCGGTTACGGTGCCGAAAAAGAGGTAGTCTTCCCCTTTTTTTATTTTAGCGGCTGCATATTTGTTGTTGAAAAGGGTGACATGGAGTACACTCACCCCATCAGAAGCAGTAAAACGGTACAAGGACAGGCCCTTGCGTACCCGATGTTCCTGAGGGGAGGACATGGCGGTCGCACGGATGCAGCAGGGTTCTCCAACCGGAGCCGATGCGATGGGAACGATGGCGCTCCAGTCCTCATACTGCCGGGGATAATGGCGCAGCAGGGTGCCGGCCGTTGTAACGCCGATGCAGGCAAATTGCTGGGCCCGGCGCTCGCCCACCCCTTTCAGATACTGAACGGGGGTATCCATATGAATTTCCATGACCGGCACCTCCTGTTTTTGAAATAACCTTGAAGAATTGGACAGGCATGTTGTATACTAAACGAGGGGATGAGGATATGGTGCTTCAAAAACCGCCGAAGCTTCAGGCGGGAGACACCGTGGCGTCGATCAGCCCATGCCACGGGTGGGCGGGAGATTCCACGGTTATCGGACGGTATGAATTGGGCGTGCAGAGACTACGAGATGAGTTTTCTCTTGAAGTGATTGCGGAAACAGAGGAAGACCGACAACAAACGGGGCGGGCCCGCGGCGCCGGACGGCGCACGCATGGGCTCGCCCCTGCGGTTCGGACTTTTTGCTTCTTATTCGATCGAGATAAAATAGTAGTACACCGGCTGGCCGCCGTTGACCAGCGTAATGTCCACATTGTCGCCTGCTTTAGCCGTGATGGCGTCCCGGACGGCCTCGGCGTCCTCTTCCGACATCCCTTCGCCGTACATGATGGTGATGAACGCGACCTCCCGACCTGAGATCCGGCGGGCATTGATCATGCTTTTCGTTAGTTTGACGGCCGCATGACGGATATCGGTGTCCGTGAACATCAGCTTGCCGTTTTCCAGCGCGAGAATTTCCCCTTCTTTAATGGAGTGATTGTCGAAATCGCTGTCCCGGGCGGCAAAGGTGATGGAGCCGGTGGAAACGTTGTCTGCCGCTTTCATCATGGCAGTCAAATTCTGTTCGACATCCGCGTCGCCGTCAAAGCTGAGAAGTGCGGCAACCCCCTGGGGAATGGTGCGGGTCTGCAGCACGTAGACTTTGCGGTCGGCAAGGGGGATGGCCTGTTCCGCCGCGAGAATGATGTTCTTATTGTTCGGGAGAACATAGACCACTTTGGCAGGGGTGGCCTGGATGGCATTGAGGATGTCATCGGTGGAAGGATTCATGGTCTGGCCGCCCGATACCACTTGACTGCATCCGAGGTCGACGAACAGCGTGCGGAGCCCTTCGCCTGCGGCTACGGCAACAAATCCATATTCATCTTCAGGCTCCGCCCGTTCGAGAGGTTTCGGCTCGTCGGCATTTTCGGCATCCACCCAGCCGGCATTGGCGTGCTGGATCCGCATGTTTTCCACTTTGACGGTTTCAAACTGGCCGTATTTGACGCCTTCCGTAAGCGCCTTGCCCGGATCGTTGGTATGGACGTGGACCTTGATGATATCGTCGTCATCCACCACGACAACGCAGTCGCCGATGGATTCGAGATAGGCGCGCAAACGGAGCGGATCCCGGCTGTTCCCTTTATCACGTGCAACGATGAACTCGGTGCAGTATGTAAAGGTGATGTCCGCTTCAAAAGCCCCCGCGGCGCTGACCCCTTTACTCTCTGCAGGCGCCTGAGAGGAAGCCTCTCCTTCGACAACGGCGCCCCCGTTGAATACATCCTGCATAGCGCGCAAAATGATGCACAGACCCTGGCCGCCCGCGTCCACCACGCCGGCTTTTTTCAGCACCGGCAGCAAATCGGGGGTCCGGGCGAGAGAAGCCTCCGCTTCATCGCAGATGACCGCCCACACGGTTTCCACCGACGAATCCTTGGACGAGGCGGCGGCCGCTTTCTCCGCCGCTTCCCGGGCAACCGTGAGAATGGTGCCCTCCGTAGGTTTCATGACGGCTTTGTAAGCCGCTTCCACACCCATGCCGAGCGCCGCAGCAAGATCCGCGCCGTCGGCTTCGGTTTTTCCTTTGAGACCTTTGGAAAAGCCACGGAACAGCAAAGACAGGATGACCCCCGAATTGCCCCGGGCACCCCGGAGCAGGGCGGCCGAGGCCGTGTCCGCAGTCTGGCTGACCGTGGGATCCTGCAGGCGGGCCAGTTCCCTGGCGGCGGCGGACAGGGTCATGGACATATTGGTACCCGTGTCCCCATCGGGAACCGGGAAAATATTCAGTTCATCAACCGACTGCTTTTTCTGGTTCAGACAATTTGATGCGGAGATCATCGCATCCCGCAATACCTTACCTTGTATCAATTTCAGCACTCCCTTAACAGGTGCGCGCCCGGCGTGAACGCCGAAGCGGTTCACCCCGATTATTCGGTTTTCATGCCGTCCACATAGACATTGACTTTTTTCACATCCAGCCCCGTGGCCTCTTCCACGGTGTACCGCACCTTGTTGACGATACTTTTGGCAATGGCGGATATGTTCATTCCATATATCACGGAGATATGAAGGTCCACAACAAGTTTATCGTTCTCACTGCGCACCCGGATCCCCTCGTCAGCAAAAGGACGTTTATAAAAAACCGAACGCAACCCCTGTTTGGTGCCGCTCTTGACCATGCCCGCCACACCATAACAGGAGGACGCGGCATTACCTACAAGATAGGCAAAATATTCCTGAGAGATTTCGATGGTCCCCAGATGATTTTCAATTCGAATCACATTGACACACGCCTTTCTCTTCAGTATTGGCGAGGAACCTGCGGCCTAAACAAAAACCCAGTTTTCGAACGAATGGTATACATTATAGGCATTCAGCGAGAGCCCGGAAAGACTGCGGTGAAAAACCGCGATGCCCCGGCGCCAGCAAAGGGGGATATACGGCAGATCCACAGCGAATGTCTCGCAAAAACCACGTAAGGTTTCGTTCCCGGTGAGATAGGCGCCGTATGCGGCGATGGAAGGAGAATCCGCCGCCAGCCCATAAGCGGCAGCCCCGCCGGACGTAAGGAAAGAACGCAGATGCATATCCGCACTCAGCCTTACCTCGCCCAGGTACAAATCGAACTGTCCCTTTTTCAGGCGGGCTTCATACTCAGAAAAAGGCAATTCGGTTACGGTAACGGTGATACCGGCGCGGGCAAACTGCTGCGCGATAAGGTCAGCCGTATTTTTCCGAAACGGGTTACCCTGTGTGACCAGCAGTTCGAGAGACAGCGCGGCTCCGTTATCGGTAGTATTATAACCTGCCTGCTCCAATTGTGCAACTGCTTGGGCGATATTTTCCGCCGAATCCCACCCATGGATATCCGCGGCTTCCGCCCATTGGGACGGAAAGGGGGAAAGAGCTGGGGTTCCCCATCCGGACAGCGCCTGGGAGACCACTTCCTCTCGACTGATAGCGGCCGAGAGCGCGGCGCGGACTTCTGGTTTTCGCAGTGCCTCGCGTCTGGCATTAACCCCTAAAAACAGAAGGTCAGGCAGTGGAATTTCCGCCGTGGCGCTGGATGTGCGGGGAAGTTCACCGTTTGAAAGCTCGCTGTAGAAAAAAGTCAGGGAGCCGTTTTCCAGACCGTGCGACATGGCATCGGTATCGGGGAAATCCCGCAGATGGATGGTGGCGATGGTCCCGCTTCGTCCCTCTTTCAGGGTCAGGGTGTCGTCCCCGGCATGATATGCATACGCCCCGGAACCAAGGGGAGGATCCTCCTGCCCCTGCTTGACGACTGGAAAAGACAGACAGGCAAACCACTGCGGGTCGAGAGAGGAGAGGGTGAAAGCCACCTGGTCGGCACCTTGGGCCGCCGCAGAGGTAATATTGGTCAACAGGGGGGCATAAGCCTCGGCCGCCTTTGCCAAGGCGAACGAGGCAACGACATCCTCCGCCGTTACCGGAGAACCGTCCGAAAAGATTGCGCCGGACCGTATCGTAGCCACCGGCCGCAGAGGATCGGTTTCGTCAATGAAGGCGGCGAGTTGGAGCTGCACCGTATAGTCGGCGTTCACTGCCGTCAGCCCTTCGTAGAGCAGGGGAGCGAGATCCAGGTTGGCGCGGCTGCCCGCCTTATAAGGATGAAGAGAATCTTCTTTGCTGAAACTCAACGCAAACGGCGGCAGTGTCTGTACCGTCGAAATCGGCGTATCGCTACTGTCAGACGATACCGGATCCGGGGAATGGGGGATGGTGGAACATCCGCTCAAGCAGAGAACGGCCGCGGCGAAGAGCGAGCCCATCCGTGTATTCATCCGCAAGCCAGCCACCTCCCAGCCATACCATTCAGAGGAATAGTATATCCTAAATTTTTGAAAGAATCAAGGCTTGTGCCCGGATTCGACGAATCTTTGTTGTCGGTTAGTCAATGATGCGTTACAAAATTGAGAAAGAGAATAAGACCTGTTTAGGAGAGCGCCAGTTGAGAGGACGGATGGGGAAATTGTTGTATTGACGCTGCCGGAGGGCAAGCTGAGCGGCAAAGTCATCGAAAGAGAAGAACTTGTGAGAAGCATAGAATTCTTCATTGTCCTTGCGGTGGCT